>JBEKFS010000109.1:0-11230 GCA_050013195.1 Occallatibacter sp. | reverse complement strand
GCCGAGAATGGCCACCGCTTTCTGCACATTGCCGGCGGACGCATGGCCGAGCTGACCGCGGACGGTCTGGCCGTGAAGACTCCACCGCGCAAAGTCTTCGACGCCTGGCCCATGCCCGCCTCGATTCGTATGGAATGTACCTGTCTGGAAGGCCCCAAGCTGCTGGAGCACAATGGCTGGTATTACATGAACGTGGCCGAAGGCGGCACAGCAGGGCCGGGCACCAGCCACGGAGTTGTCTCCGCTCGCAGCCGCCACGCTGACGGCCCCTGGGAATACTCGCCCTACAATCCCGTCGTGCACACTCCGTCGCGCGACGACCGCTGGCTCAGCGTGGGCCATGGCCGCCTCGTCGATACTCCGGATGGCAAGTGGTACATGACCGTTCATTCGTATGAGAACGGCTACCGCACGCTGGGCCGCCAGCTTCTGCTTCTGCCTATCGAGTGGACCGCTGACGGCTGGTTCCGCGTTCCCGCGGGCGTCACAGCGGATGCGGCGATTCCGATGCCCGTTCCCGGTACAAGCCAGCAGCCGTTTGCCGACCCTTCCGACGATTTCACAACACCTGAACTCGGTTTGCAGTGGGGTTTCTGGCGAGAGTACGACCCTGCCCGTTTCACCACCGGCAACGGCGCACTCACCTTGCAGGCGCGCGGCAGCTCGCTGGCCGACTCCAGCGCCCTCACCACCGCCGTCGGTGGGCATTCCTACTCTGTCGAAATCGACCTTGAAGTCTCGCCTGGATGCGAGGCCGGCCTGATGCTCTTCTACGATCCGGGCCACGTTGCAGGCATCCTCATCACGCCGGGAGGAATCGAGATCAAAATTCCCAATGGCTCGGTGAAAAACCGCACGGAAAAGGGCGCCACCCGCGCCACTTTCCGCGTAGTCAACGACCGTCAGGAGGTGGATTTCTACTACCGCCTTCCCGGCAAGCCCTGGCAAAAGACCGAATCCTCGGCTGAAGTCTCCGGCCTGCACCACAACGTGCTGGGTGGCTTTCTCGATCTTCGTCCTGCCGTTTACGCCTGCGGCCAGGGCCAGGCTGTGTTCCGCAACTTCCGCTACTGGCCGGAGGTCAACGCGCCAGCCCTGTAAACCGGCGAGCCGCCCTGGCCTGTTGTATCGTGGTAATAACTTCCACTTGAGGCTTTGCTTTATGACAGCCCCCGATCTCATCGATCTGCTCAAGCGAGTTCACTGGGATCATTTTCATTTCTGGGGCTCATTGCATAATTTTTTCGCGCCCCTCGCGGCAGCGCTCGGCAAGTTTTTCCATTCGTGGATCAAACGCCGCAACGCCCGCCTGGCGCAACACTGGCCCGTCGCGGACGGACAGGTTCAATCCATCGATGTAGGCGCAGGAACCAAATTCTATGGCAGCCAGCGCCGATTCAACGCAACGTTCAAGTACTCCTATACCGTCCAGGATGGCAGCGAGGTCAACCATTATTCCGGAAACTATTTCCGCCCCTTTCCAGATAAGGAGCGGGCATGGGAGTGGCTTGAATTGCTGAAGAACAAGCACATCCGCGTCCACTATAAGCCCGGCCACCCGGAAGTCTCCACAGTCCTGGACACCGATCTGGACGCCCACTTTGCCCTTCCCGCGCGAACACCGGCCGACCTGCTCTACTACTCGCCGGGCATCGATCCGCAGTAGCACGGTAGTTGCGCGGCTTGCGCGCTGGATCAAGCTCTTCCAAACGCAGAAAAGCCGCCCCGATGGGCGGCTTTTCGTTGGCAGGGTCGTGCTTGCCAGGGTTATGGGTTGATCGTGATCGCGCAAGCCGCTCCGGCATTGGTCTGGTCCGCGTCTATTGCAGTGATAGAAAACGAACCGGAGGCCGTTGGAGTGCCTGTCACCGCGCCTGTTGATGTATTCAGCGTCAGCCCCGCCGGAAGATTGGCCGCGCCCCCCACCACCGAGAATGTGAGGGGAAGCGTGCCGTTGCTCGCCGTAATCGCGGTACTGGTGAAAGGAACGCCCAATGTGCCGCTCGTCACCGAAGAGCATTTTAAGGTGATACCGTAGAAGATCGCTCCGACGGAAGTATTGCCGTCGAGCGCAAACGAGCAGGTTTTATTCGTGTCTGGCGTATTTGGCGCTGTGTCGCAATTCGACGACCAGTCGCCAAAGGTAGAAGTAAATTCAGATGAAGATGAATCTCCGGCCAATGACGCCGTCATCAGCACGGTCGAGCCAGCGGCATAGGTTCCCGTGCAAACAGAGTTTCCGTAGCCTGCGATCTCCGAACCCGGGCCGCAATGAATCAGGCAACCCGTAGCAACATTGCAGGTTGTTTGGGTATCGGAGGGAGCCGTTATCAGCCAATTTGTGCTGTTGCTGCCGGCGTTATAAACGGTCATCGTCGCCAGTAAAACTGGGGCGGGTCCGGGATCGCACACTTGGGTATTGGGGTCATCGCAGGTGAACTGCACCGGGTTGGAGATGACAATCGTGCCGTCAGGATTCGACATCTGGGCATAGATGAAAGCTGTGCCGGTATAGCCCATTGCCGTAGCCAGCCCGCCGGTCTCCCCGGTCACGCCGGTTGTGTCGATGGTGGCAAGCTCCGGAGAAGAGGTATACCAGGTGACCTCATTTGTCAGATCTCGAACGGTCGGAGTGGTCGAGTAAGTGCCGAAGGCCAAAAACTGCCCAGTTTGCCCTTTAGTGCCGACTAGCAAGGAAGACGGAATCACATTGATTGAAATCAGTGGCTCCTGCGCCGCTCCGATGGTCACGGTATAGCTCGCGTTTGCAGTCACCTTGCTGTTGTCCGGGTTGGTATAGATTGCGGTAAAGGTGGTACTGCCCGACCCCTTAGCGGTCGCCATACCGGGAGATGTGTCAACGACATTTTGGCAGGTGGCGGAGCCGGCCAGCGTGCTTTCAATCGTGGCGACCGTCGCGTTGCTGGAGCACCACTGAACCAGGCTGGTCACGTCGTACTGCAGACCGGTATTGCCCTGCGTGCCGAGAACAAAGAACTGGCTTTGCTGAGCCGGCGCCGTAGCCGCCTGTGAGCCTGGATAGATGGTCAGAGCTGTATACGTCTCCGTGCTTCCTCCCAAGACCGTGAAAGTGGTTGTGGAAGGCACCAGTGTTCCGTCGGGATTCTTGGAAAGCGACATAATCACGGTGCTTCCCTTGCTGATTCCGTTGACGGTGCCGTCGGGTGTAGCCAGATTCAGTTGGGCGCAAGAAGAACCAGCGGCCACAGTGCCTGCGGGGCAGGTGGTGCAAGTTGCTCCAGTGGAACCCTGGGGACATGCGGAGATGGTGCAGGATTCAGCGTTGATGCCGGTGGGGCAGGCAGTGGTAACTGTGGCCACGGCGGTGTTACTGGAACTCCAGGCGGTGGTGATGTTTTGGTTGAGGATGCCGTCGAGGTTAGTGATGCCGGCGGTCACATCCTGCGTGGTGGGAACGGCGGAGAAGCTTCCAATGGCCAGCAGTTGGCTGGATTCATTGGGCGAGGAGACCGACGGATTGGGCGGATAAATGGTCACGGAATTCAGAGGCTCTGAAGATGTGGACGAAGCATTGACAGTGTAAGCCGCTGTTCCGGTGACTACGGTTTTGTCGGGATTGGTGACGATGGCGGTGATGGCCGTTGCGCCAGAGGCGTTCGGCGTGGCCGTTCCGGACGAACTGGAGGCGAAGCTGGCTACAAGGGGATTGCTGGAGTACCAGCTCACCGGATCGATCGCCTGCCCGTTGACCGTTTGAACGGCGTTGCTCAGCAGTACCGAGCCTCCGGCGTCGGTGGTTCCGATGGCGAAGAAGGTGACGTTGGCGGCTGTACCGGTGGACGTGGAGGTTTGCGCGGAGGGCAGGATAGCGATGGAGACCAGCGGCTCCGAGGAAGTAGTTGATGAAGAAGTCACCGTGTAGGTAGCTGCGCCAGTCACCACGCTCGTGTCTGGATTCGTGGCTATAGCCGTGATAACCGAGGCGCCCACACCTACTGCCGTAACAACTCCGGTTGCCTGGTTGATCGTAGCAACCGATGGGTTACTGGTATACCACTTGGCCGCCGGAATCGTCACCGTACCTACCGTCGCCGATTGATTCGTCAGGTTCACCGTCGTGCCGGATCCGGTTGTGGCAATCGCAAGGAATTGGGCCGTTTGACCAATCGACAAAGCTGACTGCGCATTCGGAGCGACTGTGAGTGCGGTCAGAGGCTCTGAGGATGTGGTTGCAGTCACTGTGAGGGTTGCGCTTCCAACTGCCCCCGAGCCGTCGGCATTGGTGTAGGTAGCCGTAATGGTGGTTGTGCCTGCTCCGACTGTGGTGGCTAACCCGTAAGTCGAACTCGTGCACGGGGCGGCAGAGCCAACAGTGCATATCGTGGCAACCGATGGGGCGCTGGAGGTCCATTTAATTCCCGGCAAATTCGTTAGTGCTTCCGAGGTGCCGCTGACTGTATTACCGACCGCTTCAAACTGTATGGGAACACCCAATGTTGCAATAGTCTGTGTGGATGGGATCACGGTGACCGTGGAGACATCGTTGTTTGCGCAACTTGTGCATGAGGTCACGGTAAAGGTCGCGTTATTGCTGACTATATCGCCGTTGAATCCCGGCGCGCTGGCAGTGATATTCGTAATCCCTGTCCACCCCTCGCCGGTAGCCGGATTGTAGCCGGTAGCCGTGGCTAACCCTGAACTGTTGATCGTTGCCACCTGGGTGCCGCTGGAAGACCACGTGACCTGGTTGGTTATATTCTCGGTCGTCTGGTGACCAGCGTGGCCATAGTATCCGATGGCAGTGAATTGGCTTTGCGCCTGCTGAAATCCCGGAGGCGCCAATGTCGCCGTAACCGTGGTGGGACTGATGACAATGGTTGTCAGCGAAGTGGTGGTGTTGCACCCGGTAAAGGTCCCTGCAAGGCAGGCTAGCAACAGCGCTCCGAAGCAGAAGCGATTGAACATATAGGTCTCCTGAAGTTTTCAACAGCTTCGGCTCCGCCATCCCTAAGCGAAACCGGAGATTTTCTTCCACTATCGACTATAGGCCCTTAAATAACCGCGCGCCAATTCTATAAAAGAGTCCCTATACATACGGAATCAAAACAGTTAATAATCAATATCCTGGCTGCCAACGCGCTTCATTAATCTCGGGCTTACGGCACAGGAACCTTGCAGACGGTCAAACATGGCGGCCAACTGCACTTTGCCCGGCGCACCCTGTACCGGCTACACTTCTCCTCAGCATGGCCATCGCCCACGACAACAATCCCGAACGGCTGGTCAGCGCCGCGCGCGCCGACGAAGAGCAGGGCTTTGAACTCAAACTGCGCCCTCGCTGGCTGGGCGAGTTCATTGGCCAGTCCAAAGCCAAAGAGCAGCTCACCATCGCACTGGAAGCCGCCAAATCCCGCGGCGAAGCCCTCGATCACGTCCTTCTCTCCGGCCCTCCCGGCCTGGGCAAAACCACCCTGGCCACCATCATCGCCAATGAATTGGATGTGGGCTTCCAGCAAACCTCCGGCCCGGCGCTGCAAATCCAGGGCGACCTGACCGCCATCCTCACCAACCTACGCGAGCGCCAGGTGCTCTTCCTCGACGAGATTCACCGCATGCAACCGGTGCTGGAAGAAAAGCTCTATACCGCCCTGGAGGACTACAAACTGGACATCATCATCGGCCAGGGGCCGGCGGCGCGCACCCACGTGATGGAGATTCGCCCCTTCACCTTTATCGGCGCCACCACCAGGCCCGGCCTGCTGAGTTCACCACTCCGCTCGCGCTTCGGCATTCTGCTGCGCCTGGAATTTTATACAGAGGAAGAGTTGCGCGTCATCGTCACGCGCTCCGCCGAGGTGTTGCAGATTCCCATCGATCAGGACGGCGCCGCCGAAATTGCCCTGCGCTCCCGCGGGACCCCGAGAATAGCGAATCGCCTGCTGCGCCGCGTCCGCGATTACGCCCAGGTGCGCGGGACAGGCGTGATTGATCACCCCACAGCCAAAGCCGCCCTCACCATGCTGGAAGTGGACGCCCACGGATTCGATGAGATCGACCGACGCCTGCTGCTCACCATCATGCAGAAATACGATGGCGGCCCGGTAGGCCTGGGCACGCTGGCCGCAACCCTGGCCGAGGAGGAAGACGCCCTCGAAGAGGTCTACGAACCCTTCCTCATCCAGATCGGATTCCTCGACCGCACTCCACGTGGCCGCGTCGCCACGCGCCTGGCCTATGAGCATTTTGGCTTGACCATGTCCGGCAGGCAGACACCGTTGTTTTAAGAAACAGGCATTTTAAGGAGTTATCAGGAGAAATTATGTCACTTACCGAATCCACCATGCTTGAACTGGGCACCACCGCACCCGACTTTGCACTCACCGACGTAGTTACCGGCAAGACGGTCCGCCGCGACGACTTTCGCGGCTCGAAGGCGCTGCTGGTCATGTTCATCTGCGCCCATTGCCCCTATGTAAAGCACATTGAGAATGGCCTGGCGGCGCTTGGCAAGGACTACGCAGGCAAGCCTCTCGGCCTCGTCGCCATCAGCAGTAACGATGCCGTTACCCATCCCGCCGACTCGCCCGCCGGGCTCAAGCAGCAGGCGGAAACCTTCGGCTTCGTCTTTCCCTACCTGTACGACGAGACGCAAGCCGTGGCGCATGCCTACAAGGCCGCCTGCACGCCGGACTTCTTTCTCTTCGACGGCAATCTTCGCCTGGTCTGTCGCGGCCAGTTCGACGCAAGCCGCCCCGGCAACGGTATCGCAGTAACGGGAAAAGACCTGCGCGCCGCCATCGATCTGGTGCTTGCGGGCAAGCCGGTGCCAACAGATCAGCGACCCTCCATCGGCTGCAACATTAAGTGGAAAGCGTAGAAAAAGCGAGTTAATAAGTCGGTGTGCTAACTAGCTGACTGACTGAGTGCCCCAGGTCTCAATTCTGAGACCTGGGTATCCATAACTCACAGCGCCTGCGAATCATCCCTCAGCAGCGCCTGCCGCACAATTCTGATCGGCGGAAATCCCTGCCGTAGAAAGTCGTTGTGAAATTGCTCCAGCGAAAACGCCGCGCCCTGCTTCTTCTTCACGTCCTCGCGCAGCTTCATAATCTCCAGCTTGCCCAGAGTGTAGTAAAGATAAGTTGGATCTCCGGCGCCCCGCTTGGTCTCCACTGTAGCCGCTTCCTTCGACTGATAGCCTTCCTTCTGAAAGAACGCGATCGCATCATCGAAACTCATCTTGCCGGTGTGCATCTCGATTCCCACAATAAAGCGCGCGTTGCGCAGCAGCGCGTCCTGCAACTGACCTAAGCGAAGAAATTTCGATTCGCGCTCGTCCTTTGCACCTTCGCCCGACTGGCCATAGCCTTCGTCCATCATCATCTGCTCACAGTAGTGTGCCCAGCCCTCCACATCGGTGCTCGCGCCCAGCAGCTTGCGCACCCGGCTCGGCGCCTGCGGCAACCACAAAAACTGAATGTAATGGCCGGGATAAGCCTCGTGGATCGCCGTTGAAATCACCGTGCCCACGTTGAATGAATGCATGAACCCCTCTACCTGCGCCGGCGTCATCGACGGTTCAGGCAGTGTCACGTTGAAATATGCCTCCGTCGCGCGCGTCTCAAACGGCCCCGGCGTATCCATCGAGGCAATGGTTGTGGCGCGCATGAACGGCGGCGTCTCTTCCACGATGGGCCGCACATCCGAGGGGATGGTCACAATGTGATGCGTGCGGATAAAGCTCACCAATCCGTCGAAGGTCGCGCGGAAGCTATTCAATAACTGATCCGGCGCGGGATGATTCGCGCCTAACTCCTCCAACACCGCGCGTGGCTCCTTCGACGGCTCCAGCTCTTTGGCAATCTGATTGAAGTGCGCCTGGTTCTTGCGCAAATCGGCCCAGCCAATTTCGAGTAACTTATCCAGCGGCAGGTCTACCATCTCGTCATACTGAAGCTTCTTCGAAAAGATCTCCGCGCCAATGCGAAAGTCGCCATTCGACTTAGCCAGTAAATCCGTCTTCAGCCAGCCTAGATAGCTGTTCAGCGCCGAGATAACTGCCGCATTGGTCTGCGCAAACTCCGCCTTCAGCGCCTCGTCTTTGGCGTCAGCAAAAGCCAGCGGAACATCGTGCTCAAAGAAACTTACTATGTCCGGCAACTGCTCAATGGCGATTTCTGTAAAAACGCGCGGCGGATTCTTCAGGTTCACGCGCGCCTCGGCCAACACTGCCGGCATCTGCTTTTCCCGCGCAATCAACGACCGCAGCCGCTCGTCTGGCGAGGCAAACTTGCGCTCCATCAACACAAACGCCCCATTCGCGCAGGTGCTCGAATACTCATCCGCATTCTTTTCCCAGGGACGAATCGTTTCCAAAGTGAGTAACTCCGATCGAATGTTCGCCAGCACCATCTCCCGGTCGCCGCGCGTCGTCAAATCAAGAGCGGACGGATCAGGGTGAATCGCCTCGATGCGATTTTCGAAAACCTTCAGCGCGGCAATCTCGGCGTCAATATTCTTGCGCGAGTAATCCTCCAGTTGCGCGTCGTACTGGTGATAGCCGACCTGCGTTCCGTTCGACGGCGCATAGTGAAAGTACACCTGGTCGAAGTACTCATCCGAGACCTTCTCAAACTGCTGTTTCCAGTTCTCCTTCGCGGCATGAACATTGACTGTCGAAGCCATAAAAACTCCCATCGTAAGCAATACTGCAACTTTTTTCATGTTCCCTCTCATTATTAAACTTAGTTTCCTATGCATTCACCGGAGCCGAAGCCAGATTGGCAAGCAACTCGTGAATTTCCAGCAGAACTTCGTCGGACCGCGTGGCAGCCAAAGGATACTTCAGCAGCCCCTGCGGCGTGAACAGCGCGCCGCGTTTTGCATTGCGCGCGACTAATCTCATTAACTGTTGCGGATCGATGTCCGCATTTTCCATGAAGCGGATGTGCAACTCGGCGCGCTTGCGATCCACCTGCGCAATTCCAATTTGCTCGCATTCCAGCCTTATCAGCGCCGCCTCCAGCAGGTACACTGTCGCATCTGGCAGCGCGCCATAACGGTCTTCCATCTCGGCGCGCACCTCGCTAACCGCCGCTTCGCTCCTAGAGCCTGCGATTTTCTTGTAGAGCCGCAGCCGCTGGTTTTCCTCCGGCACATAACTCTCGTCGATGCGCAGCGCAATCCCGAGGTTCAACTGCGTAGCCGGCTGCTCCTCGCTTGATTCGCCCTTCATCTCTTTTACTGCGGCCTCCAGCATCGAGGTGTATAACTCGAATCCCACCGCCTCGATGTGCCCGCTCTGCTCGCCGCCCAGCATGTTGCCCGCGCCGCGCAGTTCCAGGTCCAAAGCCGCAATCTTGAAGCCCGCACCCAGATCGCTAAACTCCTTCAGAGCAGCGAGCCTCCTGCGCGCAATTGGAGTCAATTCCTGCTCTGGCGGAATCAGCAGGTACGCATAAGCGCGCCGGTTCGAGCGGCCCACGCGCCCGCGCAGTTGATATAACTCGGCCAATCCGTGCCGGTCAGCGCGGTTAATCAGCATGGTATTTGCCAGCGGAATGTCCAGCCCATTCTCGATGATCGTCGTCGCCACCAGCACGTCGTATTCATGCCGCATGAAGGCCAGCATAACGCGCTCCAGTTCCGTTTCGCTCATCTGCCCGTGGCCCACGCAAACCCGCGCCGCCGGCACCAACTCCTGAATCCGCGATGCAATTTCGTAGATGGACTCCACGCGATTATGCACAAAGTAAACCTGTCCGCCGCGCTCCAGCTCCACCTCGATAGCCGAGCGAATAATCTTCTCGTCGAACTTGGCAACAACCGTCTGAATTGCCATGCGGTCCTTGGGCGGAGTCTCAATCACGCTCATGTCGCGCAGACCCACCAGCGACATATGCAGCGTGCGCGGAATCGGCGTGGCGCTCATCGCCAGCACGTCGATCTCCTTGCGCATCTGCTTCAGCCGCTCCTTGTGGCGCACACCGAAGCGCTGTTCCTCATCCACCACCAGAAGGCCCAGGTCCTGGAACTTGATGTCCTTCGATAGCAGACGGTGCGTGCCGATCAGTATGTCCACCTTCCCTGCCTCTACCCGTTCAATAATATTTTTTTGTTCTTTTGGCGTTCTGAAGCGCGAGATCATCTCCACGTTGATAGGAAATTGCGCAAACCGCGTCTTGAATGTCTCAAAGTGCTGAAAGCTCAGAATCGTAGTCGGCGTCAGTACCGCAACCTGCTTGCCGTCCTGCACCGCTTTGAAGGCCGCCCGCATGGCTACTTCGGTCTTTCCGTAGCCCACGTCGCCGCACAGCAGCCGATCCATCGGCGTGGTCGATTCCATGTCATACTTGATGGCCCGGATCGCCGAAATCTGGTCGTCGGTCTCGCTGTAGTCGAACGCGTCTTCAAACTCCTTCTGAAATTCATTGTCTTTCGTGAATGCGGTTCCCTGCGCCGTGGCACGCTGGGCATATAACTTCAATAACTCGCCGGCCATCTCCTGCATTGCCTTGCGGACTCTTGCTTTTGTTTTTGTCCACTGCTGCG
Organism: Occallatibacter sp.; assembly: GCA_050013195.1. Classification (GTDB taxonomy): domain Bacteria; phylum Acidobacteriota; class Terriglobia; order Terriglobales; family Acidobacteriaceae; genus Telmatobacter. Next base: position 697 of record JBEKFS010000109.1, on the reverse strand, counting down.
AGCCCAGCCTGTTCAGCGCCGGCGCAGGCCCCGCGTCCGTCGAACGGTACTTCTGGATCAGATTCAACCGAGTTAGCGGCACATATAACTTGGCAGCTTCAGCAAACTCCAGGATCATGAATTCCAACGAGAGCCCGTCCTGCACAATTTCTTTGAGTCCCAGATACTGCGCGATGCCATGCTCCACATGAACAACGTAATCGCCGAGGCCAAGGTCGCGGAAGTCCGAGACAAAGGCCGCAGTCTTTGATCGTTTCGGCTCCGGCCGCGCCGCCACATCCACATCGTCAGAAAGATCGTTGGCCCCGAACAAAATCAAATTCGAGTCCAAAAAACTAACTCCTGCCGCCACAGGCGTACGCACAATTACCGGCACGCGCAGGTCGCCCGCCAGGTAACTCGCCTCGTCCAGCATCGTCTCGCCGGGATGCGGGTTGCGGCTGCCGAGGCGATAAGGAATCTGGTACTCGCGCAGCATCGTTGCCAGCCGCTCAACATCGCCCTGATGCGGCGCGGCCAGCACAATCCGCGTTTCCGCCGTCATCAGCGTTCGCAGTTGCTCGGTCAGCGCCGGAATCGATCCATGAAACCTCAGCGTCGGCCGCGTGTTCAGCTCGATCTCGCCCAGCGTGTTGTCCGCATCCAGCACGTCTACTACGCCCAGTTGATCGAGATCCAACCCCATGTGCGCGTCCAG
>JBEKFS010000108.1:0-12668 GCA_050013195.1 Occallatibacter sp. | reverse complement strand
TAACTGTCCGGTTTCAACGGCAGCAGGAAGTAACTCTTCCGCGCCGAGACGGGTATATGTTCGTGATACTCAATCTCCAGCCGCTTGGTTCCGTAGGCCGGTATGGGAACAAGGTGCGCGCTGAAGATCGAGCTACGCCGCGCATCGTCCTCGGTGCGCTCGCCCTGTTCCAGCAGCCCCGGATCGATGGCCTGGCTCTTCAACTCCTGATAGATCGCCTTGGCTCGCTTGCGCTCCAGAATCACGGCGGGAATGCGAACCGGGCCATCCCAGACGGCAAAATCGGAGATCGTGGTTCCACCGGGCAAGGCAAAGAGGTAGTTGCCCTCCTGCGGGCGATTGGTGTGGTTGACGAAGACCTGCCGAACCCACACCCGCGCGTCGCCGTTGTCCACGTGAATATCCACCTGCATCTCACTCAGCGACAAAATCGCCGGATCGGGCGCTTGTTTATCGGTAGGTACCAGCACGCCGCTATCCGCAGCCGCCGCCATCGGCAGCAAGAGCAACAGAACCAACGCCCAATTCGTTCGCCTCATAACTTACCTCTCGTTCGCTAACTCTCAAACTCAATAACTCACTTATTCACTCACTCACTTCTTCACTAACCTCACAGCTTCCCCTCATCAATCTTCACCAGCCCATTCTCCGTTCCCACGTACACTACGCCATTGTGAATGGCCAGCGCCGTCACATTCAGCGATGGCAACCCTGCGGTGACCGTCTTCCATCGAGTGCCGGTCGCGTCGCCCACCATCAGGCCCTGGCCCAGCGTTCCCGCCAACACCACCCGTCCGTCGGCGGCCATCGCTGTGGGATTGATCACCACTCCCGTTTGCGTCCCCTCGGTTGGCGCCACGTTGCCATCGGCTTTGAGGCGCATGATGCCCGCACCGTAGGTGCCCACCAGCCAATCGTTTCCCACCGCAACCAGCGCGGTAATCCAGTTATGCTTCAGGCCTGAGGTTGTCGTGTTCAGGTTCCGGCGGACCTCGCCATTCGCTAGCAACGAAAGCCCGCCCAGCGTTCCGGCAACCAGTTTGTCTCCGCTGGCGCCCAATGCATACACATGATTATTGATCAGGCCTTGAAAGCCATACATACTGTGCGCGCCGCTCCGGTCAAGAAACGTGATTCCCGCCGGGGTCGCCAGCGCCATGCCGTCGTGATAGAGCGCCACGTCCGTCACGTGATCGGCAATCAGCCCAGCCTCGCGTCCCAGAACCTGCTTCTCATGCCCGTCGCGGTCAAAGATCACCAAACCATTGGCAGTGGCCACGGCTATTGCACCCTGCCGCGTGTCTTCCACAATCCGGTTCACGCAGAAGACGTGCTCGTTCTCCACGTGCTCCACTTTGCCGCCTGTTGCGGAGAGAATGTCCAGTCCGCGGTCGAAGTAGCCCACCCAGAGCCGGCCATCGGAGGCTACTAAAAGAGCGGAAACGTCCCTGTCGGTCAGTTGCGCGCTGCCGCCTCCGTCGTCCCTGAATTGCAATTTTCGCCAGGCGCCATCGGCTTCCCGGCGGAGTAGCCCGTCCGTGGCAAGTGCATAGCGGTCGTTTCCCACAGCCAGAAACTGCTCCACCGTTATCCCTGGCGCGCTCCCACTTGTTGCAGTGCGTGTAGAGGAATCGAAAACATCTCCACCACCCTGGGCTGCAATCGACCTTCTGGCCTGGACGTCATTCTCCGTCCCGGTGAGCGAGACGCGCATCACTCCAGCCTCCATCTGGCCCACCAGCAACGCATCCCCGTCAACCAGCAAGGCATGTGCGTATCGGCCTTTGGCCAGCACCCGCGCAACCTTACCTTCGCGCACCTCGGCCACGCCCATCGGAGTTCCTACGTAAGCCCTCCCGCCCGCCAGCGCAATCTGTTCCACCCGCCGGTCCGGAAGTCCCTGCTCTTCGCCGATCCGATCAGTCTGGCCGCCATGCCACCAGAGCAGCCCGTCGTTCAGCGTGCCCACCCACAGCTCGGCCTCCGAGCCTGCCAGGTAAGTCACATAGACATTATTTGTAGTGGGGTGGAATCTCCGGAGAGTCTTGCCGTCATAGATCAGCAGCCCCAATTTCGCGGTGCCGATCAGCAGCCGACCTGATCCCAGCGGCAGCAGGGAAGTAATCACGCGCGCATCGGCGTTTGTACCCAATATTTGCCGAAACAGGTGGCCGTCGAAGCACACGATTCCCGCGCCCTGGGTCGAAATCAGCAGCTCCGGCCGTGTGGCATCGGTCAGCATCCCCACCGCCATCTGACCCAGGGGAGCTGGAGGTAAGTCTATTCCTGTCCTATAGATGCGCTCCAGCTCCCCATCGGGCGCGTATACATAAAGTCCTGCCGGACCCCCCAGGTAGATCTGCCCCTCAAAAACCGCTACGTTCTTGTAAACCTCTGGAGATAAAAGCCCTTCGAATCCGGCATTAGGCTGTACGCCCAAAGTGTGTGCTTCAAAGCCCAACAGCTCCCCTTGCGCCGCTGCGCGTCTCGACGAACTCAGCGCCCGCTCTACGCGCCAAATCACAAGACTGCATACAGCCAGACACACCAGCGCTGCCACGATTGCCAAAGCCGCGACTCGCCGCCGATTGAACTTCATTGTGGATTCTTGTCCGTTGCAGGCGAATTCACAATAGCGCACAGAACTGATGAACGCAAATTTATTCTTTTTCCCAGCGCCCGGGCCTGAAGAGGGCCACCGGGGCCGGCGCGACCGCTTCAGCAGCGACTATGGATGGGAGCGTGTGACTGAGATCGGAAAAAACCGCGCGATCCTCAGCATTGAAGGAATAGTTTTGACGCTAACTTGATTAGCGCACTTTGGCCTGGGCCTCCTGCGTCGCCAGTTGGCTGTACTTTGCCGATAATTCTCCTGCCTCGGACGCCTTAGACAGGTAGTATTCGTATAGATTGCGCGCCGAGTCTACAGGCCTTGGATACTTGGCAGCCAAAGCCATGACGTTCTGGCTCCTGCGCGTCCATTCCTGCTTTTCTTCCGCTGCCTGCTGTAGATAGTTTTTCTGTAGCTGTTTGTAGCAGTCGGCAAATGCCATGTATTGCTCTTGGGAACGCTCCTCGCGCGCCAATTGCTTCAGATGAGACCGAGGGCAATGCACAGCCTTTTCACGAGGTGCTGCTGTTGCTTGCGCGCTGACGAAGCCCGCCAGCGCGATTGCCAGAAAAAATGTTGCAAGCAGGTTGAGTTTCACGTGTAACGAGTCTCCTATGCATTGTTTGATGCGCAAATACATAAGGAAATCGTTAATGATTCACGGCAAAGCGCATAAAACCCAGGGCGCAACTTGCAGGTTAGCAATTAAAAACGAACCATGATGGCCAGAATGGTGGAAGTCTGATTGGTTCGCAGGTCAGGCCACCACAGGGCATTCAAGTTTCCCGCCGTGCTGCCACAACTGATTTCCGCCAGGGATAGATTGCCGTAGCCATAGCCCGAGTCTCCGCCGTTAGCGCATTGATAATTTGCCGGATTGCCGTTGTTACCGCCCGGCGGTGTGATGCCGCCGCGTCCCGTCCAGTAAGGCACGTCTGAGTATCGGTAGCTTTCTTCCAGCCGGAAGGTGACGTACTGACTGGGCATGTAATCAAATGTAATTGTCCCGTCGTGCATCTGGGCCCTGTCGCCCCCGTTCTCGGTAAAGTACGGTGTGCCGCTGGAAGCCGTTGCATTGTTGATTGGCGGCAACAGGGTCAGGTAACGGCCGGGATTGTTCATCTGGCCGCCGCCCAGGGTCACTGCGTACAGATCTTTCTTGAACCAGAAGCGCGTGTAAGCCATCCATCCTGCAAAACTCTGCTTGGGCTTGCCGTTCTTGCTGTTATGGCAGTTCACGCCGCCGGTGTAGGTCGAGCTTGATCCCTGTTCCGGCGAGGAGCCGTTCGGGTTGTAGTGTCCAACCGCGGGACCGCCTCCGTATTCGCAGCCCAGGTCGCCGGTGAGGGTGAACGCGGCTTTATCAAAGAATGCCTTGGGCTTGTCGTAGTACTTCACCTGCGCGCTGTAGTCGGCGTGAACGCGCGAGCGGCCAGGGTAACCGGCGTCATCTTCGCCCACCCCGTAGTTGTTCCAAACAAAGTCCAGGTACGGCTTGGGGCGATAGAGTATCTGGCCACCCACCCCCGGCTTGCCGTTGTAGCGCGCATAGGACTGCCAGCCGTTGATAATCCAGGGCTCGATCTTCAGCTTTGCCGTGGGGTACCACTGGATGCGCAGGCCGTTGAAGAACCACGGTGTGTTCGAGGAGACAAACGAAGGCTGATAGGCCCAGTTATCGGCGTTGTAATAGCTGAACAGGCCGATGTACGAGACAAAAATGCCCGCGTCCGCGTTCAGGCCGTGATTCACGTTCCAGTGATAACCGCCCCAGGCCTCGGAAAAGTACCTGTAGGCATTCGCCAAATTCCACTGGCCGCGGTTATAACTTGCGTCGTTGCGCGGGGTGGTTGTTGCAAACAGGCCTGCCATGGTCAGAATGCGTCCGCGTGTATTTTGAATGCGGAAATCGCCGCCCACGCTGACCTGCTCCAGTTGCACCTCGTCGGAGCGGAACATCTCTGTCGAGCCGCCCAACGAGTCGTCCTTGGGATGGTTGTTGTCAAATATATAGTTCACATCGAAGCGAATCTCCGGCGTGAAGTACTTGGTTGCCATCGGAACGTCTACGACGCGTCCGTTGCTATTAAGCCAGGTCCAGTCGCCGGGGAAGGGCCCTTCCTTGGTGGTGATCTCGGCCGTGATCTCCGCGGGAGCCGGCGCGGCGGGAGCGGCGGGAACAGCCTGAGCCTGCGCGGCCGTTGGTTGTGCGGCAGGCGCGGCATTGGCGCCCTTGCCGCCCGCTGCTGCTTCTCGCAGTGCGTTGGCGTCCCGTTCCGCGTCCTTGGCGTCACGAGCTTCGCGTGCCTTCGTTTCAGCCTTCAATTCGGCTTCCAGTTGCGCTATCCGGGCCTTCATCTGCTCAAGCTCTTTGAGGATTGCATCGTTGGTGGCTGGCGCGGTTGCAACTGCGGGAGACGCCGCCTGAGCGGGTGTAGCCGGTGTTTGTGCGCAGGCCGCCAGAGCTATTGTCAATACGGCGCCAGCCATCGTTTGCAGAAGGCGATTCACATTCCTGTCCATGGCACTGTTCCTCACTAAAAAACCTCTTGCTTCTCACTTTGGCCCTGTTCTATTGGGCCTACATCAGTAACGCAAACAGGCCATAAAGAAGATGTCAGGAAGGTGAAAGGAATTTCTCAGGCGCAAATAGAATTATTGGCCTTGAAAAATGAGGAATCTGCTAAAATTTTCTCAAGTTTCATCGCATCCAAAGCTGGCCCGTAGAAAGAATTTGTGCTGCACAGATGTGGTCATGGGATCTGATCGGGGCGCTGGTGATGAAGCGGTTCCCGGTTTTTTTCGCCGAAGGCGCCTTTTCTTTCTTGAATACTGCTTCAATGAATGTTGGGTAATCGCTTGACCTTGAGTTTCATCCCTGCGGGCTCTGTGCCGGCAAACGCCGTTATGTTGCTGGCCTTTGTCTTTGTCGCGCTGCTGGTCATCCTTATTCTGGCGCGTGCCAGAAACAACGCCCGCGAAGCTGCGTCATGGCGCGCGCATGTGCGCAATCTTCATGAGTTCACTCGGCGCATGCTGGAGATGAATCTTCGCCTCGAACCGGGACCGCAGTTGGCCGAGCTGGTGCATGATATCTTCGCGCTTGAGGCCGTGGCGGTCTTTGACTCGGAGCTGCACCAGGTCTATCCAGCAGGGCATTGGAACGCGGACCCCCGGGAACTTGCGCAGAACGTCTACTACTTCGGGACCTCGGACGACGATCCAAAAACCGGGCTGGGGCGCCGTGTGGTCCGGCTGGGAATGGTGCCCATCGGGAGCCTGGTGGTGCGCGGCGGAACCAGCCCGCTCACCAACAGCGCCATCGCCTCGCTCATCGCCATCGCCTTTGATCGCTACCGGGCCTTCGCCAACGAGAGCCGCATCGAAACCGAACGCCGCACCGAACAGTTGCGCTCCACCGTTCTTGACAGCCTGGCGCATGCCTACAAAACGCCGTTGACGGCCATCCGCGCGGCCTCAACGGGCCTGGGCGAGATGGGCCATCTCTCACCCGGGCAGGCGGAACTGGTTGCGCTGATCAGTGAACAGACCGAACTGCTCGGCAAGCTGACCACGCGCCTGCTGACCACCGCGCGCCTTGATGCCGGCGAGGTCACGGTTCATGCCGCTCCGGTGGACGTCGCGCCACTGATTGAAGAGGTGGTGGCCAGCCTCGGCGATTGCCTGGCCAGTGTGAAGGTGGCCATCGATATTCCCGACGAGCGCCTGAAGCTCGATTGCGACCGCCAGTTGATGGTCATGCTGCTGACGCAATATATTGACAACGCCTGCAAGTACTCGATCTTCGGCAGCACGATTACCATTCGCGCTGAAAAAGTGCACGCGGAGATCGTCTTTTCGGTGCGCAGTTTTGGGCCGGTGATTCCCATCGGTGACCGCGAGCGGATCTTCGACCGCTATTATCGATCCACGACTCGCCCCAACCGCGCCGCGGGCACTGGTATCGGCCTCTCGGTGGCCAAGCGTGTTGCACTTCTTCATGGCGGATCCGTCTGGGTTACCAGCGATGAGACGGAAGGGACCACGTTTTTTGCGGCCATCCCCGCCAAGGCACAAAAGAGGGTTTTCTTATGATGCAGGCGCCAATTCGCATTCTTATTGTTGACGATGAATCGGCCATTCGCAGGGCGTTGCGGCCGCCGCTGGTTGAGCTCGGCTTTCAGGTAGTTGACGTCTCGCGCGGTGAAGAGGCTCTCCAGATGCTGCGTGCCGGCGGTTTTGATGTGGTTTTGCTCGACGTGAATATGCCCGGCATCGGCGGCATTGAAACCCTGCGTCGCATTCGCGCCTTTGCGCCCCGGCTGCCCGTTCTCATGCTCACCGTGCGCGATGCGGAAGAGGAAAAGGTGGAGGCGTTGGAACTGGGCGCCGACGACTATGTCACCAAGCCATTCAGCATGCGCGAGCTGATTGCCCGCATCCGCACGGCGGTTCGCCGCGTGCGCGCTCCGGCCCGCGCCGAAGATGCGCCCATCGTGATTGGCGAGCTTCGCCTTGATCCGGTCAAGCGCAAGGTCACCAGGCGCGACCAGCCGGTGCACCTCACCCGCAAGGAGTTCGACATTCTCTACTGCTTGATGTGCCACGCTGGCCGCGTGATTACATACGCGAGGCTGCTCACCGAAGTGTGGGGCGCCGATTGCCGCGAAGAGGTTGAGTATCTGCGCACCTTTGTCCGCCAGTTACGCAAGAAAATTGAAGACGACCCTGCCAATCCCATTTATTTGCTCACCGATGTCTATGTGGGCTACCGCTTCGCCGACGTTCAGATATTTATCGCAGATGGTGCGGAAGACGCGCTGCCGCCGGATGCGCCGGATGCTTCGCCCTAGAAGTTATCTCATATACAGTTTTTGAAAGGGCACGGCTTTGAACTTGCCCAGCGCAGCCGATGTATACCGAAAAATGCGCAATAAAGTTGTGGGCATTATCGAGAACTGCATAAGAAATGTCCCGTCAGCCGCGCCGTAGGCGCAGTGTTTGTTAGCCCCGCGCTTTAGCGTGGGGAAAGCGTTTTTCACAAATGCTCTCCGGAGTCCCGTAGGGACGGCGCAAGAACATAGCTGTCCTACACGTCATAGTGCAGCAGGCTGAAAACGTCGTACTCCTTGAAGCGGTCGCGCCCCTTCAGGAAGTCCAGCTCCACGGCAAAGGCCAGCCCCACGATCTCTCCACCCAGTTGCCTGGCCAGCTTCACGGTGGCCTCCATCGTGCCTCCGGTGGCCAGCAGGTCATCCACCAGCACCACGCGTTGACCGGGCTGAATTGCGTCCTTGTGAACCTCCAGAGCGTCGGAGCCGTACTCCAGGTCATAGGACACATGCGCCACCGCGGCCGGCAGCTTACCCGGCTTGCGCACCGGAACAAAACCGGCGTTGAGCCGGTAGGCCAGCGCAGGCCCAAAGATGAATCCACGCGCCTCGATGCCCAGCACCAGGTCGACCTTGCGTTCGATATAGTGGCTGGCCAGTGCGTCAATCAGCTTGGCAAAGCCGGTCTTGTCCTTGAGCAGCGTGGTGATGTCATAGAACAGAATCCCCGGCTTGGGAAAATCCGGCACCGTGCGCACCAGCGCCTTCAGGGCTTCCACATCGGCGGGCTTGATAATTTCGGGCATGGGTAAACGCGCTCCTTGCGTTACAGAGATGGGTACGATTTCGATATTGATTATAGCGGGGAGAGGGTGTAGCGCTAGCTTTTAGCTGTTAGCTATTAGCTGGCAACTCAGTGCACGTTGGCTAACGGCTAACAGCTAAAAGCTGAATTTTCACCATGCGCCATCAATTCTGAACGAACTCAAATCGTCGGCTTCGGATTCTGCAAGCTGATGCTCGACGAGCCGGTCCACGCGGGCTCCGCGCGGTCCGCGGCGCAGGCTGGCCCGCAGCTCGGCCAGCACTTCGGCCGTGCCCGAGGCCACCACTTCCACCTCGCCCTCCTCGGTGTTGCGCACCCAGCCGCGCAGGTCCAGATGGCCGGCCTCTCGCTGCACATACCAGCGGAAACCCACCCCCTGCACGCGACCCTGAATCAGAAAATGAAGAACCATCGGAATGAGTCTTTCAGATGCGCCGCCCGTACGCAACCGGCGAAGCAAGCCAACCGGATAATCCATGCATTTTCCTTGCAGATAATTACCCTCCGTTGGCGCACAATCAAAACATGAACAAGGTTCGCAGGACGGGCGCTTTCTATTCCCTGTTCCCTGTTCCCTGATTCTGGGTACCCCCCCCTCCCCCCCCCTTTTACTGTGAAACTGTGAAGCAAAAAGGACCCTACCCCCCACCCCCCCCTCCCTGTGGAAATCGTCTTTCGCTCCGCTAATTTCTTGTAACTTGCATCTTTTCAATAACTTACATTTTTACTCTGTTGGCGAATCAGTAACTGCAAACCCCCGATTTTGCCCCTTTTTAGCCCTAAAAAGGGCCGATTTAACCCCAAAATGCCCGCTTTTTCGCTCAAAAAACAGCCCCGAAGCATCGCTCCAGGGCATTTTCGTTGACGCGCTCACTTGCTGACCTGCTGACTCACTCATCAGTTAACGCCGGAATCATTTGTCCGTCATTGAGGCGCTACACTGAAATTCACATGGTCTTCGTCCTCGACAACTACGATTCGTTTACCTACAACCTTGTCCAGTACCTGGGAGAGCTGGGCGCGGAGGTAGAGGTTTATCGAAACGACGAGCTGACCGTCGAACAGGTTGAGGCGCTCCATCCTGACCGCATCCTGCTCTCGCCCGGTCCCTGCACGCCCAGCGAGGCCGGCATTCTGGTTCCGCTCATCCGCCACATGGCGGGCAAGGCGCCGATTCTGGGAGTTTGCCTGGGACATCAAGCCATCGGCGAGGCCTTCGGTGGCGACGTCGTCCGCGCCAGCCACCTGATGCACGGCAAGACCAGTTCGATCACCCACGACGGCAAGGGCGTCTTCGCAGGTCTCGCTTCGCCGCTTACCTGCACGCGCTATCACTCGTTGATCGTTGCTGAAGAAACGCTGCCCAGGGAACTCATCGTCACCGCTCGCACGCCAAGCGCCGACGGAAAATCTTCGGTCATCATGGGCCTGCGCCATCGCACGTTGCCCATCGAGGGCGTGCAGTTTCATCCCGAGAGCGTCTTGACCGAGGGCGGCCACCAGATGATCCGCAACTTTTTGGAGATGTAGCCGCCATGCGAACTGCCACGAAAAAACTCACTGGCGTGAAGGGTGCTAACTTTATTGACCGCTGCATAAATCATGTTCTGGTAGCCGCGCCGGAGGCGCAGTGTTTATTAGCCCCGCGCTTCAGCGCGGGGAAAGCGGATTCCATATGGGAACTCCCAAGTCCCGTAGGGACGGAGCAGGAAATTTTTTGTACAGGAATCAATAGCCCGTACATCCATCCGCCAAAACCGGCCCGGGCTTTACCGGCTGCTGAAAAATGCAAACGGTGGTGCAAGAAGTGTCAGGGCACGACTTTAGTCGTGCCGAATATGCAGCAAAAAGGGCTTTGGGCTTTAGCCCCTGAGGGATGTTGTTCCTTCCTCGCCACCATTCTTCTGCTGCTCGCGCCTCTGCTTCACGCGCAAACCGCGCCAGCGTCCCAGACTCTCGCCACCGACGCCTCTCCCATCGCCATCGTCTCGCTCGACACGAAGAATCCGGACGCCGCGGCCAAGGTCATCGGAGCACTCGAAGTTTCGCAGGGCAGGGCAGTGATTGTTGCCAGCGGCACGATCACCTCCGGCAGCCAGACCACTGAAGTGGTGCTGCCACATCGCGGCGTGCTGCGCGTCTGCGCCTCGACCACCGTCAAGCTGGCCGCCGACTCGAGCGTTCCCGCCGGTGAGACGCCCGGCCTGATGATGGCCATGGATCAGGGCGCCCTGGAGCTGAGCTTTGCCACCAGCTCAGCAGCGGGGCGCAATGCAGACGTTCTGATGACTCCGGACTTTCGCATCCTTATAGGTGGTCCAGGCGCGGCGGAGATCAAGGTACGCCTCGGCCAGCACGGTGATACCTGCGTGGACAATGTCGGCGTGAATGCTCCTTATGTGCTGGTTACGAGTGTTTTTGATGGCGGCAATTACCATGTGCAGCCAGGCCAGCGAGTAATGTTTGAGCACGGCAGCCTGCGCGAGGTGGTGGACAACGAGAAGGAACCGTGCGGCTGTCCGCCTCCGCTGCATCCCGGCACAAATGAATTTCCGGTGGCGCAGAGCGCTGGCCTTGCGCCGCTGCCCAAGACCGCACCGAATGCGGTCTCCATAACTTCCACCCCGCCAGAGGCGCTCGAGCCGCTGGTTTACAACAGCGCCGACCACGCGGCAAAGCCAGCAGCTGAAGCAACTCCGGCTCCCAGCGCACCCGCAACCAAGCCCGCGGCCAATAAAAAACCCAGCTTCTTCGGCGGCATCGGGAAGTTCTTCAGGCGGCTCTTTGGCGCGGAATAATGACAGCCGTTTGTCTGCGAAGCTATTCGGCAGAGAGCTGATAGCTATTAGCTGACCGCTGTCCTACATCTTCCTCGCCCGCTCAATCGCTCGCATCACGGCCTTGGCCTTGTTGAGCGATTCCTGGTACTCAAGCTCGGGCACGGAATCGGCCACAATGCCGCCGCCGGCCTGCACATAGCCCTTGCCGCCGAGAGCGCCTTGGCCTTGTTGAGCGATTCCTGGTACTCAAGCTCGGGCACGGAATCGGCCACAATGCCGCCGCCGGCCTGCACATAGCCCTTGCCGCCGAGAGCCAGCATGGAGCGGATGGCGATGCAGGAGTCGAGGTTGCCGCTGAAATCCGCGTAGAGCACCGCGCCGCCATAGGTTCCGCGCCGCGCCGGCTCCAACTCCTCGATAATCTCCATGGCCCGCACCTTGGGCGCGCCCGAGAGCGTGCCGGCGGGGAAGCAGGCGCGCAGGGCGTCCACGGCCGTGAGTTCGGGCTTGAGTTTGCCCTCGATGCTGCTGACGATGTGCATCACGTGCGAGTAGCGCTCGACGAACATCAGCCGGTCCACCTTCACCGAGCCGAACTGGCTTACGCGACCCACGTCGTTGCGGCCCAGGTCCACCAGCATCACGTGCTCGGCGCGCTCCTTTTCGTCAGCCAGCATTTCTTCGGCCAGCGCCTGGTCTTCGTCCTCTGTAGCGCCGCGGGGCCGCGTTCCTGCGATGGGCCGGTACTCCACCTTGCCCTGATGCACACGCACCAACAGCTCGGGCGAAGAGCCCGCGAGTTCCATGGTCTGCGCGTGCTTTGACTTTTTTGGGGAGTGCGTAGGATGGTCAGGCTGTCCGCCCAGCGGACTCTCAGGCGCAAAGCGCAGAAAGAACATATAGGGACTGGGGTTCACCGTGCGCAGAGCGCGATAAACCTGGAAGCTGTCGGCCTCCGGTTCCACATCGAATCGCTGCGAGATGACTGCCTGAAAGATGTCGCCCGCCGCGATGTACTCCTTGGTGCGATTGACGGCAGAGAGGAAATCCTTTTTCGACGTGCGGTGTTGCACCTGTAGCTTGCCCCTGGCTTTGTGTTCGGCCAGATGGGGCAGCGGCTGAGAGAGCCGCTTTTCCAGACGGTCGAGCCGGGCAACGGCTTTGTCGAATGCGTCGGCCGGCTTTCCGCGTGTCACGTCTGCGGTTACCACCAGCCAGATCTCCTTGCGCACATGGTCAAAAGCCAGCACCTCGTCGAAGAAGAGCAGGCAGGCGTCGGGAACGTGCAATTCGTCCTTGGCCAAAACGGGCAGCCGTTCGATCTGTCGGACAGCATCATAGGAAAAGAAGCCCACCGCGCCGGCGGTAAAGGGCGGCAACCCCTGCAGCCGCGCCGGTTTGTGGCCGCTGAGCGCACGGCGCAGCACGGCGAAGATGTCGCCCTCGATCTGGACGACTTTCCTGCCCTCGGTGATAGTGATATCGCGGCCTCGCGCCACGATGCGCTTGAAGGGAGCCAGGCCGATGAAGGTATAGCGGCCCACCTGCTCGCCGTTCTCCACCGACTCGAGCATGAAACACTCCCGCTCCGGCCAGGCGGCTCGCAGAAAGGCCGAAAC
>JBEKFS010000107.1:0-11414 GCA_050013195.1 Occallatibacter sp. | reverse complement strand
GGCACGCTCGCCGAGAGCCAGGAGATGACGCCCGGCGAGGATCTGCTGGCCGGTTGGACGGTGGAGGATTTCTTAGGGCCGGAGATGGCCAAGACGAGCAAGTAGGACTTCCCCGGCTCTTTGGAGTTCCGCATTGAGGGGAAGTTGCGCAGTTTACGGATAGTCGATAATCCAACCGGAACCTTGAAAAACTTGCGAATTCAAGCGTTTACGAGCTTTCGTGCGTCTCTTGAACAGGCCGCACCGCAAGGGCCGGATTTTGCACGAAAGTGAGTTTTTCATGAAAAATATTCGTGGTCTACTCCTTGTTTTCCTTGGCATCTGCCTCTCGGCGCTCGCAGGGGCACAAACCGGTGCGAAGTTGCTTGTAACAACCGACATGGACTGCAACTGGAAGTTTGATGGGCAACCCATGGACCCGCTCAAAGCCCACGACTCCAAGGTCATTCAGGTCTCACCCGGCGAACATCTCATCGAAGCTGCCACCACCGATGAGGTGGCCACATTTCGTACCACATTTAACACCACAATTCCCACCAAAATTGATGTCGAAATGGGCAAGTTTTGGGTCGCGATCCAGCTAGGGACCCAGCATGATTGGCTTCTGAAGCGGCAACACGATGAGACAGCCGGAGAACCAGCCAAAGCCGGTGCCACGCTGAATTCCACCTGGACCGACCCCGCCACCGGGCTGATGTGGACCAAAAAGGACAACGGCTCGGATGTGAATTGGAACCAGGCCAGCGCCTATTGCTCCAATTTACAGCTTGCGGGCTACATCGACTGGCGTCTGCCCACCATCGAGGAGTTGCAAGGGATCGATGATCCCAACATCAGTTCCCACGTAGTTTTTGATAATGGTTCGGAGGGGAGTGTGCATGTAAAGGGAAACCTCAAGCTTACCGGAGGGCACCCTTGGAGCAGTACTCAAGGAGCTGCCCCGGGGAAGCCGTACCAGGTGGTATGGAGTTTCCATTTCGGCCAAGAGAAGGCTCTTAACAGCACTATCTTCTTCGCCGACAGCCGTGCGCTGTGTGTGCGTCGTTCTGGAGAATGATGGCTGTGATTGGATGCTTTGGCCTTTTGTTTCTTTGTTGTTGGCGGGGTTCCATTTTCACCGAGACACACACTAAGGGTGTCCCAGGACTCGAAGGTCGGGGTTCGAGGCTCTACATCTTTCGTTGAGCGGCGTTTTGCAGTACCATGGCTGACGGAGTCCGACAGCCAATGCGACGGATAGTTTCTAAGTTAATCCTCTGTTCACTGTTATCTGCGGTTTGCCCTTTCTACGCATCGGGGCAGAAGGATCCATGCCCGTACGGGCCCAATGTATCCAATGCCGAGATGAACGAGTGCTATGCGAAAGCACAAATTCACATGAACAAAAAGGCCGATGAAATCGCGGCCCGCATCGCCGAGAATCTGCGCACGATTTCGCCCAAGGATAGGGAGCTCTACGGACCTGTAATTGTCCCACTGCTCGAAGATGCGGCGCAAAAGATCGATGCTTCCCAGACTCACTGGAGAGTGTACCGAGACGACTACTGCAATGCCATCATGTCGAGCTACACAACAGGTTCTGGTGCAGGCACGGCATATGAGCAATGTCTCTACAGAACCGCAGCGGCTCGAGTGCGCCAACTCCTTGACGATTTTTCTGGTTACGCCGCCGTCAAGGCGCATCCGCACGCTGATCTTCCCTGATTCTTTCTGGGGTCTTATCGTGACTTTCTTGATTCCCTGCTGAATTGAAGTGGCATTCGCACGACCTTCACGCCCTATTGATGTCGGTAACGGATACTGGCTCCAGTAATTCCATGTATTCCATGGAATGAAGGAGCAGAAATGTCCCATTCGACCATCTCGTATCTGTGGCGGGACCGCAAGGCGACGGAAAGATTCCAGTCCGGAGTTTCATTGCACAGCCACACGAACCAGTCGCATGAGACGCTGGACTTTGTGGCGAAGTGGTGCAATCAGAACTCGTGGATGCGCCCGCTGCTCACGCGACTGGAGCAGCGTTCGGAGCGGATGCATAAATTTCATATCGATTACGCGGCCAGCTACTGGACGCCGCCGATGACTCCCAAGTTGGCCTTTGATCTGGAATACAGGCAGATAGAGAAGCTGAACCTCAGGCCGATGGTCTCCATTACCGACCACGACAACATCAAAGCTCCGATGCTGCTGCGCACCACAGTGAGTGCGCGGGCGATTCCGGTTTCGGTGGAGTGGACGGCTCCCTATGGCGAGCAGTCTTTTCATTTGGGAATTCATAACCTGCCCAGCGCCAAGGCCACGGAGTGGATGGAAACGCTGGCCGATTACACGGCCAACCCTTCCGAGTCTTCAGACGGGCGGCTGACCGAGATTCTTCGCGCGCTGCATGAGGAGCCAAATGTGCTGGTGATCTTCAACCATCCCATGTGGGATCTATACCTGATCGGCAAGGAGCGGCATCAGTTCCTGGTCAACGAGTTTCTGCAGACGAACGGCGCATACCTGCACGCGCTGGAGCTGAACGGGCTGCGCAACTGGGATGAGAACCGGTCTGTGCGGCAGTTGGCCGAGCGGTGGAATATGCTGCTGATCAGTGGCGGAGATCGTCACGGCGTGGAGCCGAACGCCAACCTCAACCTGACCAACGCGGCCAGTTTTACTGAGTTCGTGCATGAGGTTCGGCGGGAGAAGAAGAGCGATGTGCTGTTCATGCCGCAGTACGCCGAGCCGTGGAAGCACCGCCTCTTGCAATCGACTATCGACGCCATTCGGCATTATCCGGAGTTTCCCCAGGGTTCACGCACCTGGGACGAGCGCGTCTATCACCCTGACGCCAACGGCGTAGCACGGCCTCTGAGTGAGCTGTGGCCTAAGGGAGCAGCACCGAGAGCGGCTAACTGGCTGCTTGGCGCGATACAGTTAATGCGCGCTGCTCCGGTCTCCGGAGGGCTGCGCATGGTGTGGAGCGAACAGCGCCAGTTGCGCCTGGCTCTGGACTCCAATCTGCTCTAGTTTGCTCCGCTTCCCTGCCCTGGTTTGCCCCGCTCCCCAAGGGTGTGATAACCTTGATTTCTGTGCCGTAGTACGTGCATAGGGTTAGTGTGCCCGTACGGGCTTCGAGCCTCCGGGACAGCTTTCTGGTGGGAAGGGCTGGCGTAGCTCAGCTGGTAGAGCATCTGATTTGTAATCAGAGGGTCGGGGGTTCAAATCCCTTCGCCAGCTCCACTTATGAAAGCGGAAAATGGAGACTGAAGCGGCAATAGGTTTAGCCGGTGCTTGAAATTTTGGGCGCCGGGCCTGTCCTCCGCGGTGATTCCACTGAGGTGCATGCTCCGATTAGCCGGAGGTATTCCGGACGGGGCCTGATGTGCTGAATTGGCGGGTTAAATCGTTCGGGACAGGGTAGTTATGCACAGGTGGCCGAGTGGTTAATGGCAGCAGACTGTAAATCTGCCGGTCTTTGGACCTACGGAGGTTCGAACCCTCCCCTGTGCACCATGATTTTGAGGGGTTGGCGTGCGCGAAGAACCGCAGCAGGTTGAGCGCAAAGGTTTGAAGAGCACCGGTTCTGAATTGGACCGTAAGTTTTGGATGGCTCTGACGCTCTACGCGGTTTTGGCGGTGCTAGCCTGGTTTACCGTGGGAGAAGGCGCGGTTCTTGTTCACGGCAAGCCGGTTGAGTTGAGGTTGCTTCCGCTGATTATTATCGGGGGCATGGCTCTGCGAACGGTTTTGGCCCACCATGCGGATAAGATTCGCCGAGGCGGGGAGAAGGACAGCTCTTAGCCGTTAGCTATTAGCTTTTAGCTTAATGTTGGTGAGTGAAGCGATTGCGGCACGCGCCGGCAGAAAGAAGCTAAGAGCTAGAAGCTATAAGCTAATAGCTGGTTTTTACAAGAGGGCTGATGTAGCTCAGTTGGTAGAGCACTCCCTTGGTAAGGGAGAGGTCACCAGTTCAATCCTGGTCATCAGCTCCAGATTTCAGCTTTTAGCCGTTAGCTATTAGCTTTTAGCTCGTTTGATGTTGGATCGGGCAGTTGCGGCTCGCGCGAGCAGGAAAAGCTGAAAGCTAACAGCTAAGAGCTAAAGGCTGTTTTTGCGGGAGTAACTCAGTGGTAGAGTCACAGCCTTCCAAGCTGTTGGTCGCGGGTTCGAGTCCCGTCTCCCGCTCCAGAGTTAAAGACCGGCGGCAGGGTTGACGGCGCGAGGCAGGAAATGAAATTTGAGCAGGCAGCAATCGCCGTGCAGGATGAGAAGGGATACGCCGAACTACTGGCACGTATCGTCGCGGCCTTCGACGCGCGGGACGTGGAAGTATTTCTGAGCCGCCTGGGCCGCTCGAAGCTGCGGATTCGCGACTTCGAAGGCGCATTGCAGCGCGGCTTGATGGGCAAGGAAACGGCCGAGCTTTACAAGGCGCTGCCGGTCTCGGACCAGGCTCTGATCCGCGAGCGTTACCTGCAGCAGGTGGAAGCGGTGCCTCCGGAACTGCGGCAGAGATATCTCAAGGTGTACGCCTACTATTGAGGCGTGCGACACAAGTTTTTGTGCTTTTAATTTTCAGAGAGCGCGACAGGGAAAAGTTTAACGGAAGGGACGGAAGACCATGGGCAAGGAAAAATTTGATCGCAGCAAGCCGCACGTGAACGTGGGAACGATTGGTCACATCGATCACGGCAAGACGACACTGACGGCGGCCATCACCAAGGTGTTGCAGAAGCACAACCCGAAGAACGTCTTTCGTTCGTTCGATTCGATTGACAACGCTCCGGAAGAGCGCGAGCGCGGCATCACGATCGCGACGGCGCACGTGGAGTACGAAACCAAGAACCGGCACTACGCGCACGTGGATTGCCCGGGTCACGCCGACTACATCAAGAACATGATCACCGGCGCGGCGCAGATGGACGGGGCGATTCTTGTGGTGGCGGCGACCGACGGCCCGATGCCGCAGACCAAGGAGCACGTTCTGCTGGCGCGCCAGGTGGGCGTGCCGTGCGTGCTGGTCTTCCTGAACAAGTGCGACGCGGTGGAAGATCCGGAACTGATCGACCTGGTGGAGATGGAAGTGCGCGAGCTGCTGGGCAAGTACCAGTTTCCGGAAGATGCGCCGGTGATTCGCGGCTCGGCTCTGCTGGCGTTGAATGGCGACCCCAAGTGGGAGGCCGGAATCGACGAGCTGATGGACGCGGTGGACTCGTATGTTCCGCGGCCTGATCGCGCGGTGGACAAGCCCTTCCTGATGCCGATCGAAGATATCTTCTCGATCTCCGGGCGCGGCACGGTTGTGACCGGGCGCATCGAGCGCGGCAAGGTGAAGGTGGGCGAGGACGTGGAGATCGTGGGCTTCCGCGAGACCCGCAAGTCGGTCTGCACGGGCGTGGAGATGTTCAAAAAGCAGCTGGACGAAGGCATGGCGGGCGACAACGCCGGCATTCTTCTGCGCGGCATTCCCAAGGAAGACGTGGAGCGCGGGATGGTGTTGGCCAAGCCGGGCTCGATTACGCCGCACACCAATTTCAAGGGCGAAGTGTACGTGTTGAGCAAGGAAGAAGGCGGCCGCCACACGCCGTTCTTCAAGGGCTACCGTCCTCAGTTCTACTTCCGGACGACGGATGTGACGGGCGTGGCGGAATTGCCCGAGGGCGTGGAGATGGTGATGCCGGGCGACAACGTGCAGTTGACGGTGGAGCTGATTACGCCGGTGGCTTTGGAAAAGGGCTTGCGCTTTGCGATCCGCGAAGGCGGACGCACGGTGGGCGCGGGCACGGTAAGCGAGATTATCAAGTGACAGGGACTAGGGACTAGGGACTAGGGACTAACCCCTGGTCCCTGACCCTGAAGGGATTTTGGAATGCGGGAAATTGTTACATTGCAGTGCGCTGAGTGCAAGGAGCGGAACTACTCAACTACGAAGAACAAGAAGACGACCACAGGCCGTTTGGAGTTCAAGAAGTTTTGTAATCGTTGCCGCAAGCACCAGCCGCACAAGGAAACGAAGTAGAGCAGGGATTAGGGATTAGGGATTAGGGATTAGGGATTGCGCTCTGGAGGTTGTATGCGAATCTGGGCGCTTTTGAACTAACCCCTAACCCCTAATCCATACCCCCTGTTTTTAGGGGCGTAAGCTCAACGGCTAAACTGTCGGTCTCCAAAACCGAACTTGGGGGTTCGAATCCCTCCGCCCCTGCCAGATTGATCAGGAATGCGCAAGGCTTGACGCCCGGCGCGAAGGAACGGGAAGCATGGCATCAAAGGCAACAATCGTGAACGGCGAAGAGCGGCCGTCTCCGGTAAAGCGGCAGGGAGAGAATCCCGTGTCGAAGTTTTCCGGCGGCGTGTTAGGGCAGTGGAACGAATTCACGCGCTTTTTGAGCGACGTACGCGCGGAGATGCGCAAGGTGGTTACGCCGTCGCGCAAGGAAGTTGAATCCACAACCACGGTGGTGATCATCGCAGTGTTTCTCTTTGGCGTTTTCTTTCTCGTGTGTGACACGATCTTCCAGAATGGCCTGCATGCATTGCTGGGCAGGCTGGGCGGATTTTAGCCATCATGGCAACTGCGAAGCGAGAGTAGAGGATGACAGAAGAATTGGAACAAGCCGGACAAACAGAACCAGCCGAACAGGTTGGGCAGACTGAACAGGTCGAGCAGACTGAGCAGCCTGTACAGGTCGTCGAGCGGGCAGAGCCGCAGGCGGCGCAGCCGCTGCCGGTGCGCAACGAGAATTTCAGATGGTACATACTGCACGCCTACTCTGGCTTTGAGCGCAAAGTGCGCGAGTCTATCCAGAGCCGTGTTGAGGCCTTTGGGCTGGGCGACCGGGTAGGTCGGGTGATGATTCCCACCGAGCAGGTGACAGAAATTGTCAATGGCAAGAAACGCACCATGGAGCGGGTCTTTCTGCCTGGTTACGTACTTGTCGAGATGGAACTGGACAACAACCTGTGGCATGTCTTGAAGGACACGCCCAAGGTGACCGGCTTTTTGGGCACGGGCGATAAGCCAGTGGCTCTGAGCGAGGAAGAAGTCAGCGGAATCCTCTTCCGTTCCGATACCGCCAAGGACAAGCCGCGGCTCAAGATCAAGTTTGAGAAAAACGAACAGGTTCGCATTACCGACGGGCCGTTTGCCAACTTCAACGGTGTGGTGGATGAGATCAACGAAGATCGCGAGACGCTGAAGGTCATGGTGACCATCTTCGGACGCTCCACCCCGGTTGAAATGGAGTTCGGCAAAGTGGAAAAGATTGAGTAGTTGCAGCTTTTAGCTATTAGCTTTCAGCTTCTAGCCGGTTTGTCTGCCTGGAAGGCGCCGGTTGCGAGTGAACGCTTAGGCTCCAACACCAAAATTTGAACAGGAAAACGTCCAGCAAAAAGCTAGAAGCCAGGAGCTAGAAGCTGGTTGCAAAGGAACCGAAACATGGCACCTCCGAAGAAAGTAACAGGATACGTCAAGCTGCAAATCGTTGCCGGCAAGGCTACGCCGGCCCCGCCCGTGGGCCCCGCGCTGGGCCAGGCGCAGGTCAACATCATGGAGTTCTGCAAGCAGTTCAATGCGCGCACCTCCAACAAGGAGATGGAAGGGCTGGTCATTCCGGTCGTCATCTCCGTCTATGCCGACCGCAGCTTCACCTTCATCACCAAGACGCCGCCGGCGCCGGTGCTGTTGCTGAAGGCTGCCGGGATCCCCAAAGGCTCAGGCACACCCAACAAGGAAAAGATCGGCAAGGTGACCGAGAAGCAGGTACGCGAGATCGCCATGCAGAAGATGCCCGACCTGAACGCCGCCTCGGTGGAGACGGCCATCAAGAGCATCAAGGGAACCGCCCGCTCGATGGGCATTGAAGTGGTGGCGTAAGCCGCTGGTTGTTTTTACATACGAAGGCCCTCCCGCCGGGGAGGGCCTTCGTGCATACAAACTCTCAAAATCATCGTTGCAGGGTGACGAAGACCTTGCGGTTGCCGTCGTCGCCTGATACCTACGCGGCGCGCCTAAACGGTTCGATCTTCGGCTGCTTCTTCTGGGAAGCTTGCCACAGATCGTAGTCGGTTTGCAACTCGTACCAGATTTCAGCGTGTGTGCCAAAGGCTGCGGAAAGACGTAGCGACATATCGGCCGAGATGCCGGCTTTGCCGTTGAGGATGCGGGAGAGCGTGGCGCGGGAGACCCGCAAATGCTTTGCGGCAGCTGTTACGTTTGTGTCGCCCAGAAATTCCCTGAGCACTTTGCCGGGGTGGGGCGGGTTGTGCATACGCATATCGTTTCTCCTAGTGATAATCCCGATAGTCAACGAGAATCGCGTTCTCGCCCTCAGAACAAACGCCCCAGCGTGAGGAAGACCTTGCGGTGGCCGGCGTCGCCGTCTGAGACGCCGAAGGTGAACATGCCGATGGGCGAGTTGGCGACCAGGCCGATGAAGCCATCCTGGCGGAGCATCGCCCGCGCCTCCGGCGACCAGACTTCTCCGGCCTCATAACCGAAGAAGCCGAAGAGCCCCTGTCCCAGGCCTGTGGGCAGAGCCGCCAGGCGGTGCAGGTAGCCGGCGCGGGCCAGGTAGGTGTCGGTGCCGCGGAACTCGTCAAACGAGGAGGCGGAGAGGCGCATCGGCCCGCCCAGCGTGAAGCGGTAGGGCTCAGCAACGTTTGCGCGCAGGTAGGAGTTCACTTCGCCGCCCACGCCGAAGATGTTGGCTTCATTCCAGGAGCGGGTTGCGCCGAAGGAGAGATGGACCAGCGGCGCGTTCGAGCTTGCCACGGCGTGGTAGAGCGCGCCGGCCGAGGCGGTCAGCCGGAAACCATTGGGCGAGATGGTGCCGGCCGAGGCCTTATCGATGTTGATGTGCAGCAGGCCGGTTTGCGCGGTTCCGGTGATGTATGGCCCGCCGCCCGCGCCGGTAGTCAGGCTCCAGCGAGTGTCCTCGGCGCGCCACTCAGCGGAGATTTGCACTTGATTCGAAAAAGTCCGTCCGGCTTCGAGGCCCGCATCGAGATTTTGCAGAAAACGATCGGCGACGCGCTTCTGGTTGACCCAGATGTAGACCGGCGCGCGCAGGATGCCGGCGCGCGGCTCAAGGAAATACCCTCCGGGAGCGAGTCGCCGGTAGTATTCGGCGGAGAGATCGGTCATGTATCCGATGCGGGCGGTGGCGCGCAGCTCGGAGCCGAAGCCGCCCAGGTTCTGATCGACCAGGCGAAAAGTCATCTCTCCGCGGCTGATGTTGGAGGTGGCGGCGCCCAGTTCGGGGCTGATGAGCAGATAGGGAGGGCCGGAGCGGTTGTTGCTAAGGCGAATCAGCAGGCCTGTGTCGGGTGCGGGCGGGCCTGCTGTGGACGAGCCGGATGCGGGCGGCGTATCGGACGTTGGCGCGGGCGAAAAGGTCTCCCAGGTTGCGGTGACGCCGCCGTTGGATTGAACGTCGCGCAGAGCGCCGAGGGTGGTTGCGGGCGCGATGGGCTTGCCCTCGATGGGCTTCAGGTCGGCGAGAACCTCGCGAACGGCGCCGGGCTCCGGACTCGGCTTTGGACCTTCCACGCGGACCTGGCGCAGCACTCCAGGCTGCGGGCGGCGGCGGCTTTCGCGCGCGGCCAGGTAAGCCTTCCAGCCGTCGGCGTCGAGTGCATAGCGCAGCAGGGCGGTGCGGTTTTGCTCGGCGGCCTTGTAGCCGGCGTCGATCAGTTGGGCGGCATGGGCGTAGTCGGTGGTTGAAAAGCTGCCGACCGTCACGTTGACCACCACATCGGCCAGCCGCACAGCCTGCGCGACATTGCGCTCGATGCCGGCATCAAAAGCGCGTCCGAGCACGCCGACGATGGACATGGTGTCGGCGCTGGCAAGCGGAGCGTCCTCCAGGCGAACGGCGATGATGGCGTCTGCGTGCAGGTCGCGCTTGAGTACGTCCGTGGGCAGGTTGTCGAGGATCCCGCCATCCACCAGGAAGTGGCCGTTCGGCGCCAACACTGGAGGGAAGACGCCGGGAATGGAGATGGAGGCGCGCACCGCCTGGGGCAGCGGCCCCGCGGAATAGGTGACAGATTCGAGGGTATTCAGGTCGGTCGCCACGCAGCGAAAGGGGATGGGGAGCTGGTCGTAGTCCAGCGGCTGGCGGTTGTAGTCGGACAGATTGCCGGTGAGAAACTCGTTGACGCCGCGATCGTTGAGCAGCGCATTGCGCAGGGTCAGGCGGTGGCGGAGACCGATGATAAACGCCTGGGGAAGTTCGTGGCGGTCCTGGCGGCGGCGGAAGCTCACGTCGGCATAAGGAGATTGCAGCGTGAAGACGCGGGAGAACGCGTCGCTGACGGACAGCGCGCGCATCTCGGCGGGTGAGTGGCCGGTGGCGTAGAGGGCGCCGACCAGCGAGCCCATGCTGGTGCCGGAGATGCGGTCGACGGGGACATGATGCTCCTCAAGCCATTGCAGGACGCCGATGTGCGCCAGGCCTAGCGCGCCGCCGCCCTCCAGCGCGACGCCAACGGCAGCGCGGCCCGGCGGCTGAACAGCGGGCAGCGCCGATCCGGATGGCGACGGAGCAATCTGCGCGGGCTGCTGCGCCGCGGCGGCGGTGAAAAGCAGAATGGCGGCAAGAAGGGTCGAGGCGAATTTCCAGCGCACGGGTACACCCCCAGATGAAGACCATCCTTCAAGATAATGCTATCGAGGAGAATCTGCAGTGACGGGGGTCAGAACTGCTCAGAGCAGTCGTGGCGGGTCGCTTAAACCAGCCCGAAGGCGTAAAAAAGCTCTCCCTAGGCAGAGAACGCCTTTCCGCGTCTCAGGCGCGGCGCTCTGGAGCGGGCGAACGGCGATGGTCTTACTTCGGCGGCGGGGCCGGGGCGAAGCCCTCGCGACGCTGGGCGGGTTCGGGCTTTGGCTTCGGCTTGGGCGCCTTCTTGACTTCTTTTCTGCCTTTATCTTTGCTTCCCATGTGTGCAAGTGTGCCATAAAGGTGCGGCTTGAGGAAAGTCTTCAGGGCAAATTAGCTGATATTTTCCGGTGCAGGTTCCTTATCCGCCAAGAGCCGCATCGCTGTGCGCCTGACCAAAGCGCGCGCCGATTCTTCCGGTGGCGAAGAAATACCAGGCCAGATATGCGGGCACGGTCCATAGGTAGTATGGTGAATTCACTCGGACGACATTGAATATTTCGATCTGCGCAACGGCCACGATCAAAATCAGCGGTAGCGTTGAACGCCTCATGTCAACGGCCTTATATAGCCCGGCCAGTACCGCGGGAAGCAGCAATGCTTCGTCGGTAAGCCAGGCGTAGGGGGCTACTGCGACCGAAATGAGAAGCAGGATCATGCCATGATCCATCCAATTCCACCGGGCGCGCCGCGTCCAGAAATACCATATTGCCCAAATACAACCGGCTGCTTCGGGAAGGAACTGGATCCAGATTGCGCTGGTATCAA
>JBEKFS010000106.1:0-21441 GCA_050013195.1 Occallatibacter sp. | reverse complement strand
TGGCATTACATATCTTAGAGTATGGGTTTCCGTAGCCAATTGCTTTAAAATGCACATGCATCAGCGGGACCGTAACCTCTCCCCCGGCGTGGATGGCCGTGATTCCAGCAGCTATGAAGCTCTGAAAATCCCCTGTTCCAAACGTTGCTTCTGCTAATATCTCCTCTTCCTTCGCCTCTCCAGGGGTCAGCTTCACTAGTTTGCGGGCGGATTCGACTGCCCCTGTGAAATTGCCCGTATTGAGCTTGGCCTTGGCATCAGCAAGGAGGTTGGCAATAATAGCCGAGTCTACCACTAGATGAAACTGTTCGGCATGATGCTCACCAGCACCAACCTGAAAGCTGCGCGTCTGGGTGGTATAGTTCTCCAACGAAACGGTGACTGTGTAGCTTCCGGGTTGGCATTTGAAGTCTGTTGCGCCGCCATCGAAAGACTGCGGGCCTGTAATGTGAATTGCCGATGACGACGGCTGCGCGGAAACAGAGAGGAAGCCGCCCAGCCAATCCAACGGCAGAGAGAGTTGCTTGTCTTCCTTGTTAGCCAAGGCGAACTGAACATGGTAGTCTCGATAGCCGTCCTTTTTTACTGTCAGGTCGTGATTGCCTTCAGGCACCTCTTTAAACGCAAAGTAGCCGAGGTTATCCGCATTTCCGGCTACTTTGCCATCGAGAACGAGTTCGCTCCCCGGCTCGGTATAGCGAACTTCGACCACTCCCTCGTGAATCTGATCGCGCAGCGCATCCAGTGTCAGCGGCCCTGCCTTCTTGGACACAAATGCCCCCAAAGACTTGCGGTCAACAGGAAAACTGATACCACGCTCCTGTATTTGCTGAGCAATCTTTTCATCCGGCAAATGGGCCAGAATCGCCTGCTCCACCTGGACGCGGGAGAGCTTTGCTTTTTGCGCACTGGCCAACGGCAGCAGGGCCAAACAGACAAAATATCCAAGAATAATTGCCTTCAGATGCAATCTCGGTAACATGAAATCTCCATTCGTTACCCAAGAATCTTCCGTGTTTGCTCAATCTGCTTCTTGAGCGCTAAAGCCGCAGCATTGGTGGGATCGAGCTTGAGAACTGTGTCGCACTCCGCCAATGCCTCTGGATATTTCCCCTGCTTGTAGAGCGCGCGCCCACGATCTAGGTGCCCTGCAATCTCCCGCTGTTTCGCCTCCGCATCCTGGCGAGCTGCCTCCGCATCACTCACTAGGCCGATATGGAAACTATGGGGGCCGAAAATTCCAACGTTTTCAGTATCAGTGTGGAATCCGTCGTGGGACACTGTGAATTGATGGTTTCCCCGATCAACTTTGGGGATTGTCAGCATACCAGCATCATTGGAAATACCTGCGTCCTTGCCATCCACAGCAACACGGGAGTTGCCAGGAGTCGTTGTGACGGTAACCGGATAGCTCGGAAGGGTCATTGTCACCACAACATCCTGCGAAGACTCAAGCCCGCCCACGTAAACCATCTGCCTGAAGGGCTGATAACCTTGACTTTGGGCCGTCAGGGTATGGAATTCCCGCGTCGTGTGGGGTAGCACCATTACGGGGGCTTTACTACTGGTTGCGCCCAGGTATTGGTTGTCCAGCCAAACATTTGCTCCAACCGGTACCGTTGTAAACTGCACCGTTACGCCATTGCCATACCAGCCCAGAGTAGCCGCGATAACAAAAAGTCCCACATATATGGCAGCAATCATCCATGCCCGCAGTGTTCTTGGTTCCTGCTCGGGAGGCTTTGGTGCTGCAGGCGCAGGAATCTGCGCCAGTGGAAGATCATAGACGGCAGCCGCGACAAGCCGATTCAACAGGGCCGTTGCCCTTTCAGTCTCGTCAAGGTCAATAACCGTGCCTTCAATAAAGCTGCGCTTGAAAACAATTCCGCAATACTGCCCTGCTTCTACGCCAAAAGCAACACGCTTCGATGCGTGATAGATAATCACCGCAATCCCGCAGGCAACCAGCCAGCCAAATGTAATAAATAGGGCTGTAGATGCTTGAATAGACGCAGATTCCCACCATGCCTCCGTACTCTTGCTCGGTACATCGAGATAGACGAATACTGCCTTAAGCAGGTACCACGTCGCATTAAGGGCGAAGAACACGGCAAATGCAAATGCCAGAATCGACCGCTGGTATCCGCAAATCGTTTGCCTGACTTTCTTGAGCGGTATGTTAACCAGCGATATGCCGGCCAGACTGCCCTCCCGGTGGGTCCATTCCTTTTCCGTGACGGTCAGCTCAACCCGAGTCGACATCCCCATGTTGGTAAGAATCCAATTAATCAATCCTTTGTGGCGGCCAAAGAAGTGGATAACAGGTTCTCCGGGTGCAGCGGCAGGATTGGTCGCAAAGCTCTCAACCACCATGCTTGTGGCCGATACATACTTTTTGCGAGCCCCGCGTACAGCCGCGTAAGTGATCACTACCGCTAGCAGTAAGGTAGGGAGCAGTACAACGCCCGACAGGAGGACAGCTAACAGGCTTTCCATTGAATTTCACCTCATCCCAAAGTGTGTTTGGATTTGCGGCAGAATTGTAGCACACGCCTGAATAGGTTGTAATCTGTCCTGTATCTTGTAATGTCCTCCCTATTCTGCATTGATGGTTTACGCTGGAAGCGCGGGCCAGTACTTGCGCCGCGCCTATAGGAGGCTTTTGTGAACTGGATGATGCTGCTGGTTGGTTTGTTGGTGGGCGTGTTCTCCGGCGTGGTGGGAATCGGCGGCGGCATTTTATTCGTACCCGCGCTGGTCTGGCTCGCGGGCATGAGCCAGCACAAGGCCCAGGGCACGTCGCTAGGCGCGCTGCTGGCGCCGGTGGGAATTTTTGCCTTCATCGAGTACTACCGCAAAGGCAACGCGGACCTGAAGGTAGCGCTGCTGCTGGCTGTCGGATTTCTGATCGGCGGATACTTTGGAGCCGTGGGTGCGCAACACATTCCCGACCTCTGGCTGCGGCGCATCTTTGCGGTAACCATGATCGCCGTGGGCGGCAAGATGCTCTTCAGCCGCTAAGCATCTGCGACTATCTGCGCAACTTGCATTATCGCGGCCTTTTCAATATTCATGTTTTGTGAACAGGAAGCCGAAGGCCGCTGCCCCGCCGCAGGTGGTTAGATTGACTGCACATGCACGAGCGTCAGATCGTCCACCAGGCCCACTTCCTTCTGCACAAAAGGCTCGCCATAGCGCACGCCAGCCAACAACCCGTAGTGACGGGCCTCGGCGAAGGTGCGTTCGCGAATCTCCTCTTCAGGGACAAAGAGCCCGCCGCCGGCCGCCTGGTTGGCATATTGCGAGCGGTAGGCCATCAACGCGGCGTAGCGCTGCTCGATGAAGGGCGTAATGTCCACAACAAAGCTGGGGCGAACATCCGCGTACAGGCTGGCGTAGACGATCTTGAAGGGACGATGCGGCGGCAGGTCATTCTCAATTTTCGTTAAACCGGCGAGGAAGCACGCTTCGTAACCCAGCGTGGCGGTGGCCGCGTGGTCCGGATGCCGCGCCTGCCAATAGGGCAAAATGACCACGCGCGGACGGACGAGCCGCAATACGCGCACAATTTTGAGTCTGTTTTCCAGGGTGTTTTCGACCGCGCCGTCCGGCAGATCAAGCGCCTGCCGCCAGCCAACGCCCAGCAGCCGTGCAGCTTCGGCTGCTTCGCGCGCGCGCTCTTCAGCGTTGCCGCGGGTTCCGGCCTCGCCCTGCGTCAGGTCCAGAATGGCAGTACGCAAGCCGCGCGACGCCATGCGCAGCAAGGTTCCGCCGCAGGTCTGTTCCACATCGTCACGATGAGCCGCGATGGCCAGAATATCGGATACTGGAGGATTCAACGTGGAATCGGGGATCATTCGCAATTGCTACCGATCGTAGGAGAGAAACTCGGATTTGATCGAATCCCAGGTCTCAAAAGCGAAACCTGGGGTACCCGAAAATCATTGGTCGAACTGATCACTGTCTACTGTTCACTGACCACTGAGTTTAGTAGACCGTGTTGTTGGCGTCCGTAAGCCCGTCCATGTAGGCCACATCATAGGCCGTGCCAGTCACCGTCACGTACTGATTGTCAATCGACGTGCCATCCACCGTCGAATAGATGTAAACCTGCCCAGCCTCCGCCGTGTAGATCTTGTGCAGGCCGGTCACGGCGGCAATGCCGGTAGCGTCGCCGCCGACAAAGGGCTCCAGCAGGGTTACCTTGTTGGTGGAGGTGTTGAACATGGTCAGGCAGCCGTAGGGCAAGCCGTTATTGGCGCGCTCGCCGTTGGTGCACTGGGTCATAGCGATCCATAGCGTGTTGTCGTCCGCCTGTAACATGCGGCTCAGGGCGCCCGGCGCGCCGTCGCTGATGGAAACCGGGTTGGGTACTGAACCCGTGGAGGTCACCACCGTGTTGGTCAGCAAATTCACCACCGTCAGGTAGCCGCCCCAAAAGCCATCGTGCATCAGCTTCTGGCCAACGACGTACAGTGTGGAGCTGTTGACCAGCGCATTGCTGGCGCCGCCTGAGATGGGAATTGTGCTGCTGGTCAGAGCGGTGTGTGTGGGAAGCGTTCCGGACTGCTCGCCAAGGAGATAGATTAATGGGCCTACGGGCAGCGGAGAAACAGAGGAAGCGGTGCCGCCGCATTCCGGCCCGCAATTCAATACGTACGCTGTGCCGCCATCGGCGGAGAAGACTGCCTTGACCGGCCGGTCAAAAACCAGCGGCTGGTTGTCGTCCGGGCTCAGTGCCTGAAACAGGCACCATCCCGGCGCATTCTGTGGCTCACAATCCATCGCCCCCGTGGGCCAGGTACTGGGTCCGCCGGAGTACGCAAGGCTCTGTGCTGCAGTCAGCTTACGCGGATAGTAGACATAATTCGAGTTCTGCACGAAGGCCAGCGCCACGGAGCCGCCGGGGTTCACGCTCACCCGGTACACGCCGGGAAGGCTCAGCGCGTAGGTTCCGGCGCTGGTCGACGACCTGTCCACCACGGTCAGCACGTGCGACGACTGGCTGGCGGCGAAAGCATAGGATTGGTTGCGCGTTATAAATATGCTGGAGGATTTGCCGTTGAGGCCGCCGACGCTGCCATTCAGCTTCTCCTGGTTATAGCTGATCAAGTTGAAACCGCCATCACCCGAGCTGTAGACCGCGCCCGTCAGTTCCTCGGGCATGTTCTGGATAGTCAGAGGCAGATTTCCTGAGTACCCGCCGATGCTAAAAGCCGGTCCCGTATTGGCGCTGTTGTACTTGAAGCGGATGTCGTAATAGGCATCCACAAACTGCAGAGCGCCGTTGGAGAAAGCGCTGGGATTCTGGATCGCAATCATAACACGATTGGCAATCCCGCTGGGCGGCAGCGTCCGGCCCGCAAAATAGGTGGTGGTGCCACAACCCGCCAGCGCGGCTGCAACCAACAGGGCTGCGGCGGTGCTCGTCCAAAGACTTCTCTTGTTCAAAATCCCTTACCTCGACGGAAGGCGCTGTATGTGCGCGCTTGATGCACGCGGCCAAGGCCGCGGCGTGAAAAATTGACGGTGGTTGCCGATCCGTCGGGCGGATGGAAATATCCGGCCCTGTACCGGCGCAGCCACAGCTAATGACTATCGAAGTATAACAAAGCAGCCCTGCCTGCCGGCAGACTGAATTCCCCTGTTGCCTTGGTTGAGAGGCGCTTGTGGGAGGCTCCGGTATGCCGTTGGATTGAAATTGCTTTGGCGCGACAGGCCCACGTAGCTTAACATTGCACAAGAATGACGCAATTTGCAGACATCTTCGCCAACCGCCCCATCCTCGCCGATGGCGCGATGGGCACCGTTCTCTACGCCCGCGGTGTCTTCATCAACCGCTGTTACGACGAGCTGAACCTCTCAGACCCCGGCCTGATCCTTTCGATTCACGAGGAGTACCTGCAGGCTGGCGCTGAGATTATTGAAACCAACACCTTTGGCGCCAATCGTTTCCGGCTGGCCCGCCACGGTTTGGCCGGCAATGTGGCCCAGATCAACGCCGCCGGGGTACGGCTGGCCCGCCAGGCCGTCGATCATCTCAAGGAAAAACAGGCTGGGGAGGCGTGGGTTGCAGGTTCCGTTGGACCGCTGGGGGTGCGCCTCGAGCCGTTGGGAAAGACCGGCTTGGACGAGGCCCGCGCGGCCTTTGCCGAGCAGATTGACGCCCTGGCCGAGGCTGGCGCGGACCTCATCATCATCGAGACCATGCCCGCACTGGACGAGGCTCGCGAGGCGCTGGCAGCCGCGCGCGAGGTCGCCCCTGACCTGCCCGTGCTGGTGATGGTGACCGTGGACGACGAGAGCAACTGCCTCGATGGCTCCTCACCCGCTCAGGCTGCCTCGCTGTTGACCGAGTGGGGCGCCGGTGCCATCGGCGTCAACTGCTCCACAGGCCCGGCAACTGTGCTCACTGCCATCGAAGCCATGCGCTCCGCCACTCCCCTGCCCCTGGCCGCCATGCCCAACGCCGGCCTGCCTCGCGCCGTCGAGGGACGCAACATCTACCTCTGCTCACCCGAGTACATGGCTGAATTTGCCCGCAAGGCCATCACGGCCGGAGTGCAGATCGTCGGCGGCTGCTGCGGCACCACGCCCAACCACATTCGCGCCATGCGTTCAGCCATGCGCGCCATCGATGCGCAGGCACGCGTAGAAGTCACCGGCTCGGCGCCTGCCCTGATCACCGAAACCCCGCCCGCTCCCTTGGGTGAGCGCTCCCGCATCGGCTCTCTGATTGCCGAAGGCAGTTTTGTCACCCTGGTCGAAATCGTCCCTCCCCGCGGTATCTCCTGCACCAGTGAGATCGAGGGCGCGCGGAAGCTCGCGCAACTGGGCGTCCACGCCATCAACGTGCCCGATTCCCCGCGTGCCTCGGCTCGCATGAGTGCGCAGAGCCTGTGCATCCAGATTCAGCAGCACACCGGCATTGAGACGATTCTCCATTACACCTGCCGCGATCGCAACATTCTCTCCATCCAATCTGACTTGCTCGGAGCTTCGTCCATCGGCCTGCGCAACATCCTCTGCCTCACCGGCGACCCGCCCAAGCTGGGCAACTATCCCGACGCCACCGCTGTCTTTGATGTGGACTCCATCGGCCTGGTCAACATCGTCCACCGCCTGAATCACGGCCTCGACATCGGCTCCAACGCCATCGGCGCCAGCACCAACTTCACCATCGGCGTGGCCGCCAACCCCGGCGTGCCTGACATTGAGCAGGAACTGCGTCGCTTTGTCTTCAAGGTCGAGGCCGGCGCGGAGTACGCCATCACCCAGCCGGTCTTCGACTTGCGGCTGCTGGAAATCTTCCTCGAGCGCATCCGGGGCCATCACATTCCCGTCATCGCCGGCATCTGGCCCCTCACCAGCCTGCGCAACGCGGAGTTCATGAAGAACGACCTGCGCGTCTCCATGCCCGATGAAATCATGCAGCGCATGGCCCGCAGCGGTTCGCCCGACGCCGCCCGCCGAGAAGGCGTCCTCATCGCCCAGGAGATGCTGGAAGCCGTGCGCCCCATGGTTCAGGGCGTGCAGGTCAGCGCTCCCTTCGGCCGCTACACCGCCGCCGCCGAGGTCATTGCCTCTGTGCTGCCTAAACCTGGATAGAGGTCAAATGCGTTGTATTTTCTGCAAGAGGAATTCGACCACATCTACGAGCAAGGAGCACATCATTCCCGAGTCATTGGGAAACATGTTGCATACTTTACCTCCAGGCGTTGTTTGCGACGCCTGCAATAACTACTTCGCCAGAGAAGTAGAAAAGCCCTTCCTAGAGTCAGAATCGGTCAAATCGCTTCGATTCGAACAGGCACTTGTGAGTAAGCGCGGAAGAATCCCTGCATTGAGTGGGATTATAAAGCCGATATTCGCACCGGCCATCCTGACGCGTCACATTTCTGCACCATTACGCACATCTATGTTCGTACACGAGGATGCTCTGAGTGCCATGCAAAAGTTGCCAAGCGGTCAACTTCTTTTTTCTGCCGCACCTGGAAACCTATCCGGGAAGGTCGTGTCGCGTTTCCTTGCCAAAATTGCAATCGAAGTCATGGCTGCGAGGCTGTTGAACCTACCTGAGGAATTGGAACATCTGGTTGACGAAATTCAATTGGATCCAATTCGCAATCACGCTAGGCGCGGCGATACCCCAACCTGGCCCTATCACGCTAGATTTATCTATGACATGAACAAGAAGTGGACTGAAAAGTCGGGTCTGGATTTTCAGGTTGTTCACGAATTTGATGTGCTTGCTACAGAATGGGGAGAATGGTTTCTTGTCGTTGCCATCTTTGGGACTGAGTTTGCGATCAATTATGGAGGACCTGAGATTGATGGATACTTGAGATGGCTAGAGGAGCATGACAATGCAAGTCCTTTGTACAGCGGAAAGAATGCAGAATCATCTCCCTAAGATTGTGGCATGTCAGAGCAAAGCAACAGAAACTCGGGGGTTTGTTTTATGCTTGTAACTGCTACCGTTTCGGAGTAATCGCCATGCCCTCTTTTGAAGACTCGCTCAAGAAGCTCGAATCCATCGTCGATCAACTGGAAAAGGGCGACCTCGCCTTGGAGGAGTCGCTCAAGCTCTTCGAGGAGGGCGTGGGCCTCTCCGCCGCCTGCAAGGCCGAGCTCGACGCCGCCGAGGGCAAGGTCCAGATGCTGGTCAAGCAGCGCGATGGCTCACTCAAGCCAGAGCCCTTCCTTACCGAAAAGCCCTTTTGAGACGGTTGGCCATTTGTGACTTTCGTCAGCCCAGTGAGCTGGGATTGTGCCCGGTTCCGTCAAAGTGGTTGGTGGTTTTGTAGAGTTCGTACTTGCCTTCCATCGCCGCGGGCCGGGTCCGATCCAGCAGGCTGGCGAGTTCATCCGATGAAAACGCGTGAAAAGTTCGCGCCGCCTCCAGCGCCTGATCGAGCAGCATCTGACTGTCAATCCCGGTAATCTGCACAGCGACAGGCAGATTCAGGCAATAGTGCAGGCACTCGATTGGTTTTACCGTATTGCTTTTGAGAATGAAGCTGTCTCCAAAGCCCTTCATGCCCAGCACGCCGATGCCCTCGCTGACCAGTCCGGGCACTACGTCATGGGCAAAGCTGCGAAAATGGGCGTCCATCACATTCAGCGGCATCTGCACGGCGTCAAAGCGGAACTGGTGCTTGCGCGCAATCTCCAGCATGCGCAGGTGGACCAGAGGATCCTTGTGGCCGGTGAATCCGATAAAGCGGAGTTTGCCTGCCTTCTTTGCCTCCAGCATCGCCTCCATCCCGCCGCCCTCGGCAAAGATGCGGTCGGGGTCTTCCAGGCGAATCACCTCGTGAAACTGCATCAGATCGACGCTGTCAACCTGCAACCGCCGCAGCGATTCGTCAATCTGGCTGGCGGCAGCGGCTTTGGTGCGGCCGTTGATCTTGGTCATCAAAAAAACCTTGTTGCGATAACCGTCCTGGAGCGCACGACCCATCAGGACCTCGCTGCGACCGCCGTTGTAGTCCCAACTGTTATCCATGAAGGTAATGCCGCGATCGATCGCGCGCCGAATCAGCTGAATGGACTCCTGATCCGCGACCTTGGATAACCCGATATGGTAGCCGCCCAGGCCAATGGCTGAGATGCGCTCCCCGGTGCGGCCCAGGGTGCGATAAATCATTTCGCTACTCTCGGCGCGTCCGCTGCCGGAACTCTGGTTCGTAGCGGCCGTCTGCTCGGCGCTGAGCATGGTTGTAAGCAGCTGTGCGGTTGCAGCAGCGCCCACTGCCGTTGAGGCTGTCTTCAGGAAACCTCGCCGATCCATAAAACCTCCAGGGGATGAAATGAATTCAGCCTTGATCGCTTAAGTGCATTGTCACTTCACATATGGATGTTAGAGCAACGCAAAAGATATCTTTACTAAAAGAAAAAACACGTTTGTTGGTAGCCCCGCCATAATCCCCAGTCCCTATCCCCTAACCCCTGGTTCCTGATCTCAGATTTATTTTCATAATCTTGCTGATAATTAAGTAGTAAACATCAAGTTAACCTCAACAGAATGAATATGTTCCACGTGGAACAATTTGGGCTCTAACCCCTTGATTCTGTTCAAAGCGGGTCCTCTTTGCGAGCAGTTTGTGTTCGCTTGGGAGGCTAATCCCTATTCCCTATTCCCTATTCCCTTTCTTTTCGCCAGCCGCGCCAGCACGGCGATCTCCCGCAGAGCCTGCGCCAGCGGGCGCGCCGGTGTACCCCACAACACGGTCCCCGGCTTCACGCCCATGCCCTCATTGGTGATGGTCTTGCCGCTCAACACGCCGGCCTGTCCGCCCAGTATGACACCGGGGCCAATGTGCGCATGGTCGCCGATACCCACCTGCCCGGCAATCACCGCGCCGTTGCCCACCGTGCACGAGCCGCTGATGCCCACCCCCGCCACCAGAATTACATCCTCGCCAATCTCGCAGTTGTGCCCCACATGAACCAGGTTGTCGAACTTCGTTCCCCTCCCGATCTTGGTCTGCTTCAGCGCGCCTCGGTCGATCGTGGTGTTGGCGCCGATCTCCACATCGTCTTCAATCAGCAGCGTCCCTTGCTGCGGAAACTGCGTGTAAGCGCCGCTCTTTTCGTCGCGCACATAGCCGAAGCCATCCGCGCCCAGCACCACTCCCGCGTGCACGATAACACGGTTCCGCAACGTAGTTCCCGGATAGAGCACGGCGCGCGGATAAATGCGGCAGTCATCGCCGATTTGCACTCCCTCGCCGATGACCGCGCCGGCCTCAATGCGTGTTCCCGCGCCGATGCGCACGTACTCTCCCACCACGGCGCAGGGGCCGACAGTGACATTTTTACCAAGCTCCACATGTGCGCCGACGACCGCCGCAGGATGCACGCCGGTTGTCGGCAGCGCAGGCTTGAGCAGCCCAGCTGCCTGCGCAAACCACAACCGCGGCTGCTCAGCCTCCACAACGCACTTGCCTTGCGGATAATCTGCGGCGCACCCGGCCTTCAGCACCACCACGCCAGCCTTGCTGGCCAGAGACTTGGCCGCCGAAACCGCATCCTCGGCAAAGATCAGTTCCGCGCATCCTGCCAATTCTACGGAGTTCACGCCGTTGACCGGCCGCTTTGGGTCTCCCGCAACCAGCCTGCCTCCCAATGCTTCAATCAGCTCGCCCAGCTTCATGCGTTCGCTCAAAGGCCAGTTGCGGGCCGAAGTGCAGTACATAGCGCCCCTCGGCCACTTCCCACACCATGAACCCCGGCAAAACCGCCGCACCGGTCTTTAGCGCCACGCGCGCCACTCCCGAAGCCGTGCAAGCCTGCTTCCCAAAAAAATCCACGAAGACGCCCTGCGGCGGAGTCATATTCGTGTCCATCAAAATTCCCACCGTCTCGCCCTTGCGCATGGCCGTCAGCAGCCCACGCGCAAAATCGTCTTTGGGCAGCACGCGGTTGCCGTGCAGGCAGCGGATGCCGTTCACATACTCATCCAGCCGCCGGTTATCGAGTGGCCGAGCGACCATGCTCATCGGGTATCCCATTAGCGAGTGATAAAAACTCGACAGCTCCCATGCGCCCATGTGCCCAGTGACGATCAGCACGCCCTTGCCGCGTGCCCTCGCCGCAAGATACTGGTCCAGGCCCTCGGTGCGCATCAAGCCATGGGTATTTTCTGCGGTATAGCGCGTCATGCGGCAGAACTCGACAAGCTGCCGCCCCAGGGAACGATATACGCCGCGGAGAATGGCTTTGCGCTCTCCTGCGGAGAGCTCCGGAAAAGCCAACTCAAGGTTGCGCTTGCCCACGCGGCGCAGGCGACCGTGCAATACATACACGCTCCACGCCAACACGCCCGCCAAGCGGCACGCCAACCCGCGCGGCAGCCATCCCAGGGGGCGCGCTACCGCCATAACCAGCCAGAACTCAAGCTTCTCTCGCATTGTCGAAGGCAAAGATTAAGTTTAGCCCCCCGGCGCGGATTCCACCGCGCAAAACAAAAAAGGGACAGCCCGATGCCGGGTTGCCCTCTTTTGTTTACTGTTTTGCCGTTATTAACGGTTCTTGGCCGCGACAAAATAATTCGCGACAGATTTCACAAAATCCACGGCGCCCTCGGGAACCTCAACGTTGCCCTTGAGAATATTATCGAAATTCTCCGGCCGGCCATAGTAGAGTTCGGTGTCCTCGGTATTCTGGCTCACACGGGCGCCGTTCAGATTGACTCCGGCCAGCAGCCCTTTGCTGCGCGAGTAGGTAAGCAATTCGGCGTTCAACTTCCAGTCCGTTGAGGCCTCTGTGTTGCGGCCCACAGGCCCGGCCGATGCAGCCGCCTCAGCTCCAATCTTGAACTTGGACTTCAGCAAATCCTGAAATCCGCGATCGTTGACCGCAATCAGCACCAGATCGACTGACTGGCCGCCGGCCTGAAAGCCGAACGAGCCGCCTTCTGTCCGTATGAAAACCGGCGCGCTCCAGCCGTGACCGGTGCGGCAGGTCACCACGCCCTGGCCATACTGACCGCCCCAGATAAAGGCTCCCTTTTTCAATCCCGGAATAACGCCGACACAAGTGGCACGTTCCATGATGTCCATCGGAATGCTCTTGTCGGGGGTGGCCATGATCTGGTCCAGAACCACCTTGGCTGCGTCGATGCGCGCCTGCAGGTTCTCCCGCGTGGAGGCTGCAAAAACGGCAGATGTAAGCATGAAACTCAGACAGATCAACGCAAGTGTCTTTTTCATATCCTGATCCTTTCACTCCGCGGCTCTATGCGGCGCGAGTTGATGAATCGTTGAAATTGAATCGTCAGGGACCAAAGCCGCACAGTCTGTGCCACGGCCCTTCAGCCTGCCCAACCGGAAATATCCTGAAATTCCGCCGGGCGTGCCCGCCATGTGCATCCACAGACAGGCTACAACAAGCAAGCCGAAACCCGCATCCTGACTCGCCACCGCAGAAGCATAACAAGACCGGAGCAACGGCTCTCAGTTCTTTGACGCAGAAAGATCCATTGGGGTGGCTGAAATTTACTGCTTGGGGGTGGAGGCTGGCGGTAAAACAAGCTAAAAAAAGGAGTTCCCAAGCTGCAGGGAGTGCAGAATACCTGGGAACTCCAATTGCCCAGATCTGCGTTGTTTCTGTAACCAAGTCTGAGGGAATCCACTCTAGAAGTATGTTCAATATCGCTCTGAAATACAATTATTTATCTCTTGGTATTTCAATAAGATAAGACGCTTACCGTCAGTTTTCTCGTTTATGCTCAGTTCAGAAACCGAGCCGTCGAATGGTTGTTTCCTTTGAAATGTGCCGCTTTCATGCTGTTCCAAGGGCTGAAATGACCCTCGAACGCAGGATTTGATCCCAGGCGCACGAAACACGCGGTTATTCTCGATGCATGTATGAACGGAAAGGAGGGGAGGGGGAGAACTCCGCAAATACGGGACCTGCTCACAACAAGTAAAAAAAGGAGTTCTCAGGCTACGGGGGAAATCATGCAGCCTGAGAACTCCTATTCCCCAGATCTGCTTAGTTTCTATGAATCATTTTGTGCGAAGTTGTATTCGGAGTATGTTCTATATCGCACAAATATGAACTTTAATTTTCTCTCGGTATTCCAAAATAAAGTCACAAATGTGGTCAGACTCACGATCAGTCGAAAAAAGAGGAGTTCCAAGGCACCATGGAAAACATGCTGCCTGGGAACTCCTTTCCCCAGATCTGCGTTGTTTCTATTAACGAGTGTCTAGGACTGAGCAAAATTGCACAAGATTACGGAACACGTGTGCATGAAAGTAACCACTTATGGTTACTTTAGGGTTTCTGTAAGATGGCCGATATCCACCCCATGGCGACGATCACTCCGGCGGCGATCCCCCTGGCGGCGCTCACGGATGCCGGCGGCCACCAGTAGCGCGGGATTCGATGCCTGCATGAGCAGATCGATCCGGTTCTCTGCGCCTGTCTTGCGTAGCAATCGCCCCACATGGGCCTGGACGGTCTGCTCCTCAATTCCCAGCTCGCGCGCTATTTCGCGATTGGAGCGGGCCGTGAGGATCAGATCGAGCACTTGCTGTTCCCGGTCGGTCAAGCGAGCCGGTGCGTTGGTCAGGCTGGTATCGGAGGCCTGAAGCAGCCGGTCGATCAAGAGCGCGAGTAGCCGCCGCGGCGCCCAGATGGAGCCGCTGGTAACCTCTTCAACAGCCTGGCGCACAATCCGTGGACCGGCTTTCAAATCCAGGTAAGCGCGAGCGCCGGCCAGGATCAAATCCATAATCAGCCTGTCGCTTCCCTCCAGGCCGATTACGATCAACCGTATATCGGGACGCCTGCGGCGAATGGCCTCCACTATCCCAATCCCACTGGTTAAAGCGTTCAGGTCCACAACCAGGTACAAAAGCGTGGTGTCGGACAGCAGTTCCTCGTACCCCCCAAATACCGGGGCCAGCGGCGTGTAACCTTCGTCCGGATGGTCCTCGAAGATACCGGCAAGCCCTGCCACGCGCAACGGCTCATCCGTGAGCACGCCCACGCGTATCGGGTTATCACCGCGGATTGAAGACATTTAACCCCTAATCAGCTCAACACAGCAGTACGTTAAAAATGCAAGAAGCAGAGAAACCCTCTCCGCTTCGCCCGTATCACAGCACACGCCCTGAACGAGCCCAACCGGTCTTCTTCCCGCCGCTCTATAGCTTGGGAAGCACTATCCCCTGTTGTTTCTGATATTTACCTTTGCGGTCGGCATAGCTGACCTCGCAAGGTTCATCGGAGCGGAAAAACAATATCTGGCATAGCCCCTCGTTGGCGTAAATTTTAGCCGGCAGCGGCGTGGTGTTGGAGATTTCCAGCGTCACAAAACCCTCCCACTCCGGCTCGAATGGAGTAACGTTCACAATGATTCCGCAACGCGCATAGGTTGATTTGCCTACACAAATTGTTAGCACATCCCTGGGGATACGGAAATACTCAATTGACCTTGCCAATGCAAAAGAATTGGGAGGAATAATCACCGAATCGGCCTTGACGTCCACGAATGACCTCTCGTCAAAAGCCTTTGGGTCGATGATGGCGCTATTCACATTGGTAAAAATCTTGAATTCGTTGCTGACGCGCAGGTCATAGCCGTATGAAGACAATCCATATGAAATCACTCCGCTTGCCACCTGCTTCTCGCTGAAGGGCTCGATCATCCGGTGCTGAAGGGCCTGTTCCCTGATCCAACGATCACTCTGAATCGACATACCTCTCCTGTCCGGGGAATAGCCGGCGTATTTTGTTGACGATGGAGCAGCTTTTTAAGATTCAAAGCCGTTCTAGGTAAATATTCTGCAAGTTCCATTATACAGCCGCAAACCTGCCTCTAGCGGTAGCCATCTCCGCACCTGATCTTCCGTCAACGCCCCCGCCCAGTACTTTCGCCCTTTTTCTGGCGAAATGGTGGAAACCTCGATCTCCAACCAACCCCGTACATGACGTGAAAATAACGGCCAGGGCAAATTGTTTGCATCCCGGTATTCCACAATCGCTCTAAATCCTGTAGCATCACTACCGTAGGTCGTAGTAAAGTCTAATCAGTTGCGTAAGCGAGGTACCCCTTTGATTAAGCAGGACATCGTCCATCATGTGATCGAGCGTACGGGCCTGCCCCGCACCAAGGCGGAGGCTGCCGTGGATACGGTATTCGAGGGCCTCAAGCAGGCTTTAACCGCCGGTGAGCGCATTGAGTTGCGCGGCTTTGGCGTCTTCAGCGTGCGCGCCCGCAAAACCGGCATCGGCCGCAATCCCCGCACCGGCACCGAGGTCAGCATCACTCCCGGAAAAGCAGTGCGCTTCAAGCCCGGCAAGGAACTGCACGCCCTGGAGACCGGCACGCCCGCGAAGTAACCCTGGTTGCCACACTCTCGCCTGTCATTCTGAGTGAAGCGTAGCGGAGTCGAAGAACCTGCGTTTCATTCTTATCCAGCTAGGGAGGGAGACCAGGATCTAAGGGCGCGTAAGCGCCGCCCGTCTGGGCTGCCAGTCTTTACATCAGCCGCAGCACATCTACGTCCACAATCAGATTTCTGCGCGGAATCTGGGCGGCATTGGCGTGGCCGCCTCCGCGTTCGCCTCAGCTTAAGGTTGACCAGGCAGAATTTTCTACCGCAAATCTGAATCCGACGGCTTATATCCGTAATCCGCGAGTATCTTTCGAATGTGATCGCGCTCCGCCTTCTCCGCCTGCTGGCTTGCGCTATCGTTGTCGGAGTCGTCAGATGACATTGCTGAATCGAGGCTGATTGGATAGTGACAGTGCTGGTTGGGTGCGTCGATCACCCTCACCTGGAACTTCGCTAAGCTCACGCGTATCCCAGCAGGGCATGAGACGAAATATGTCTGGTTGCCAATCCTTTGCGTCGTGCCAAGAACCTTGTCGCCTCCTGACCCGATAATCCAGCTTTCGGCGCGAGCCAAAGTTGGTATTGCCAGCAATATGGCAATCGCAATTGAAAACAGCAGCATCCGTTTCATAGTTGACCTCCTCATGGCATTACTTCCGTAAACTCCAAATCTGATCGCAGTAGCGTATAGACATGTGCTTTCGGCGGCATCATCGGCCCGTTGTCCCCGAGCAGATAACAATTGGGCTTCTTGAATACGATAATCCGATCTTTGGTCTCAAGCAGGAGCGAGAGCTCGCCAGATTGTCCAAGCGCCATCAGTTCCTGCGAGGTAGCCGAGTCGAAAATGGTTTCGGGCGATGGCTTTTTGTCCCCGGTTGTTGCCGGAACCGCAGCGTCAGCAGCCGGCGTTTTTCCTGATCGCTCTTTGAAACGGAACTGGATCGTGCTGGCCGGGCTGCAAAAGTTTGCCTGCTGCTCCATCCAGGCTGTGTGATAGCTGACGTAAAAAAGCAGGGGGAATGTGGCCAGCATTGCCAGCAATGTTATGCCGCTGCGCAACAATCCCCTCAGATAGGCAGCGATGACCAGCAGCAACGCAAGCAGTAGGCACAGGCCGCCAACGCTTCGCAGGCAGGTATAAGCGCGCACAAAATAAAACTGTGTCGACAGATCAAGCGACTCCAGCGTCACCCCGAATCCCTGGTAGTAGTAGAAGTAGCAAAACACATATCCCGCGAAATAGAGGTAGACAGCGGAGATGGAAAACACCGTGGCGGATGCCTGAAAGAGGCTGGGCGCTTGGCCGGGACGCGGGCAGAGAATACTCCGCAATCTCTCCTGCAAGGTTGGCATGAGATTCTCCGAAGGGGAAGATGAACGAACCGACCGAGATCAGTGTATGGATGATATTGGCCGCTGTAAAGGAAAAAAGAGCGAATTAATCCAAATTAGCCTCGCCCGGCTGATCTCACTAACTCGCTCGCCCTACATCAGCCGCAGAGCATCCACATCCACAATCAGATTCCTGCGCGGAATCTGTGCGGCGTCGGCGTGCGCCAACATCCCGCGCAGCGCCGCGTTCAGCGCCTTTCGGGAACCAGCTTTCAGAATCAGGTGAAAGCGGTATACGTTCTTGATGCGCGCAATGGGCGCGGTGCAGGGGCCCAGCACCCGCACTCCCTCCGGCGCAGCGGCCTGAAACCATTTGCCCAGCACCGCCGACCAGCCGACAGCTTCTTCCAGCTTGGGTGACTGCACCAGCACGTTGGCCAGAACGCCAAACGGCGGGTAGTGCATCCAGCGCCGGTATTTCAGCTCCCGCTCCACAAAAGCTGCATAATCGTGTTTGCTCGCCGCCACGATCGCATAGTGGTCCGGGTAGTAGGTTTGCACCACCACGCGCCCCGGCAACTCCCCGCGCCCGGCCCGCCCCGAGACCTGCGTCATCAACTGAAAAACTCGCTCAGCCGCCCTGAAGTCAGGCATCGACAGCGAGTGGTCGCAGCCCACCACCCCCACCAGCGTGACGCCGTGAACGTCGTGGCCTTTTGCAATCATCTGCGTGCCTACCAGCAGATTGATCTCCCCGGAGTGCAGGCGTGCCAGCAGCCGTTCCAAATCGCTCCGCCCGCGCACCGTGTCGCGATCCATGCGCCCGATCCGAGCGCCAGGAAAAATCTCCCCCAGCCGTTCCTCCCCCTGCTCTGAACCCGCTCCCAAATAGTAGAGGTGCTCGCTGTCGCACTTGGGGCAGCGCGCCGGCACCGTACGCCTGAAGCCGCAATAGTGGCATTCCAGCCGCTGCCCTTCCCGCGCCATTCCAGCATCGTCCGTTGGCGACTTGTGGTGCGTAAGCGAGATGGCGCAGTTCTGGCACTCCAACTTTTCGCCGCATGCCCGGCAGATCACCACAAACGAGTAGCCTCGCCGATTCAGCAAAATCAGCGCCTGCTCGCCGCGATCCAGAGCCGCCTGCGTCTGCTCAACCAGCGCGCGCGAAAAAAGTTGCTCCTGCCCCGTCTCCTGAAACTCGTGCCGCATGTCGATCAGCTCCACCGCCGGCAGCGGGCGATTCATCACGCGATCATTCAATTCGATGCGCTGATATTTTCCAGTCGCCGAGTTTTGCCAACTCTCCAGCGATGGCGTCGCTGAGCCCATCACCACAACCGCGCCTTCGAT
The DNA here is from genome assembly GCA_050013195.1 of Occallatibacter sp. Classification (GTDB taxonomy): domain Bacteria; phylum Acidobacteriota; class Terriglobia; order Terriglobales; family Acidobacteriaceae; genus Telmatobacter. The sequence continues at coordinate 2,902 of JBEKFS010000106.1, read as the reverse complement.
TTTGGCCCTCATCACGGCCACATCGCGAGCGTTGTAGCGCGGCGTCTCCTCCTGCTTGTAGCTCTGGTCGTGCTCCTCGTCCACCAAAATCAATCCCAGACGCGGCGCGGGCGCAAAAATCGCCGAGCGCGTGCCCACCACAATCGGAGCATCGCCTCGCCGGATGCGCCTCCACTGCTCGCTGCGCTCCTCCGGCGTCAGCGCCGAGTGCAGCAGCGCCACCTTCTGCCCAAAAGCTTCATCCAGCAGGCTCACCATCTGCGGCGTCAGCCCAATCTCCGGAACCAGCAGAATCGATGACAGCCCCCTATCCAGCGCCCGCTGCATCGCCGCCAAATAAACCGCCGTCTTGCCCGATCCCGTCACTCCATGCAGCAAAAATGGCTGGAATCTTCCCAGCGCCACCGCCAGGCTCGCCAACGCCTCCATCTGTGGTTCGTTCAGATGCAACGGCCCGGGCTGGCTCTGCACTCCACCCAGGCGAAAGACCACGGGCCGCTCCTCAATCCGCACCAGCCCGCGTCTGACCAGCGTTTGCAACGTTGAAGAAGGTAACTCCTTCCGCCGCAACTCAGCCAGTGGCATCTCACCGTCGCAGGCCGCCAACTCAGCCAGAATCGCCTGCTGATTCGACGTCAGCGCAGGCAGCCGCGCCTCCGGAATCAGCACCGCAAACCGCTCCATCCGCCGCGCATCGCGCTCCACCGCCGCCGTCTCCCGCGCAATCCACTTCTTGCGCGTCAGCCCCGCCAGCACCTGCAACGTAGCCGCCGTAGCAGTCCGCAAGGTAGACACCTTTACCTGCTCACCCGAGGCCAGCCTCGCCAACACCCGCCGCTCCAGGTCCTGCTCCTCAGCCGACAGTTTCCCCTTGCGCCTCGATCCACCTCTCGATGCTGAGGCAAATTTCGATGTTGAGGAAATACTAGATCCGGTGGGAGGTGTCAATCCGGAGGGAGGCGGGGGTTTTAACCCCCGCATAAAACCGATTGAATCGGCAGGGGCTTCAGCCCTGGAGGAAAGTTCTTCTGAAAATTGACCTGGGTTCAGCGCAGCCTCCCCCTCCACGCTCTTCGCCAGCACATCCCGCCCCAAATCCGTAATCCGGTAATAAACCGTCCGCCGCACCTCGGCCATCAGCGGCAACATCCCCCGCAGCACCTCGCCCAGCGGAGCCAGATAATACTGCGCCATCCACTCCGCCAGCGCCAGCAGGCTCTCGCTCAGCAGCGGTTCATCGTCCAACACCGCCTCGATATACCGCATTTCAAACTCAGCCGGAGCCGTGACATCCAGCCCGGTCACCACTCCAATCAATTTTTCTTTGCGAAAGGGAACAATCACCCGCGCGCCCCGCTGCGGCCGCTGCCCCTCGCGCGCCGCGTAGGTAAACAAGCGGTCCAGCGGCACAGGCAACGCAACTTCGCAGTAGGCGGGCATGGCATCAGTTTAGGGGATGGGGGGTGTTGGGTGCATTGCCGAATTGTCCTGCAAAAGAACGTCCCAGTGAGAAGCTAACTCGCCAACTTGCCATCCCGCGAAGCGGGGCCAACTTGCGGCCTTTGTCTTAAAACGCAGGCATCGAATCCCCGCGCCTCACCGCTCGCCTGTGAATATCGCCTCCATTCCGCAGTTGCATTCCCGCCCGCAAGCCGTACAATTCCTGCAAATGGCTACTGAAATCTCCTCGCCCGCCGCTCCCGCTCCCGTCCCCGCCGCCGCAGCCCCCATCCTCTCGCCCAACCCAACCCACCCCGTCACGCTGGCCATTGACATTGGCGGCTCCGGGCTCAAGGCCATGCTCCTCGATGCTGCCGGCAACTCCGTCAGCACGCGCCTGCGCATCGTCACCCCGGCCGTGCCCACCCCGGAGGTCATGCTCAAAGCGCTTGACGAATTCCGCACTCCGTTTCCGGATTTCGACCGCGTTTCGGTTGGCTTTCCCGGCATCGTCAAGCGCGGCGTCACCATCCTCTCCACCAACCTCCATCCCGACTGGGGCAACTTCCCCCTCCAGGACACGCTGGCCAAGCGCTGGAACATCCCCGTTCGCGTAGGCAACGACGCCGACATCGCCGGCTACGGAGCCATCCAGGGTCAGGGCGTCGAGCTGGTGCTCACTCTGGGCACCGGCCTGGGCAGCGCCCTTTTCACGAACGGCCACCTCGTCCCCGGACTGGAAATGAGCCTCCATCCCTGGCGCAAGAAGGGCAACAACTACGAGGACTACCTCGGCCGCCGCGGCCTCGACAAATACGGCAAGGCTCGCTGGAACGACTTCCTCGAAGCCGCCATCCATCAAACCGAGCTGCTCTTCAACTGGGACCACCTCTACCTGGGCGGCGGCAACACCAAGAAAATCACCTTCAAGCCCGCCAAAAACGTCACCATCGTCTCCAACGAAAGCGGCCTGCTCGGCGGAGTGTATCTGTGGAAGGATCAGGAGTGAGGGGGAAGGCTAACTCTCATATCTAAGGCGAGAACCTGGGATACAAGAAAAGATGACTCCAGAGTTCTAGGCCTGCGTTATACTTATAGGAAAGTGGGGAAAGACAATGGCGGAAGACTCAACTAAAAAAGTGCAACCAGACAAATTGGAGGAGAAAGATCCCTGGTACGGATGCCTCGTTCAACCTATTGCAATATGTTTTTGGTTATATGCAATAACAAATACTTTCATATACAACGTTGACTCGTTCTTAGATATTACGTTTCCTTTTATTGGTTGGATAGTCAGGTTCAAGCTCCCATTTCTTCTTGGAATTATCGCTTTAGTCTGGATTTTTACTAAAAGCAGTCAAATACTATTATGGTTTCTTTATATAGCTCTCTACCCAATACTAATAATTATATGGAAGATACCGCGTTTTATTTGGAAGCAGAGAAGTTGGAACCTAACATT
>JBEKFS010000105.1:0-11489 GCA_050013195.1 Occallatibacter sp. | reverse complement strand
CCCATTTTGTGTTTTTTTTGCTGCGCGCAATTATATTCCAGGTCGCTTTTGTGAACAAAACAAAATATTCCAGGCGGACGCCGCGATCAGCGCGCCGCCCAGGCCGTAGTTGATGCGCCGTACCCTTGGATTCTCCGCATTGCTGATGCACTCGTTGAGGCTCGATCAGTAACGAAAAGTCGGCTTGTCGTAAGTGTTTGCAGGGCAACCCCGAACTACCTTGCCGTTCTGCCGAAAGCCTGCCCTGAGCGAAGTCGAAGGGGCGTCTGCCGCACCGCAGGTGCCCCGACACTGACCTCTGATCTCTGTCCACTGTCCGCAGGAAAGCGGGGCTTTACTATTCCCTATTCCCTAATCCCTATTCCCTGTTTTTTCACGCCCATAATTACGCATAAAACTTGCGGAAGCTACGCATAAATACGCATAAATCGCCTGAAATCCCTATCCATAAATACGCATAAATGGCCTGGAGCGAATTGGGCTCTATCGATCCAATTAAAGTGGGTGTCCCGGATCTGCCACACAGGGAGTTTCGCAAATCGCTCAACTCAAGTACTCGGCAAGCGCACAGACGACCGTCTGCTGCCCATCGGAGATGAAGAAGGAAAGGCAAAACAATATCTAACTTATTTGTATTCAATTAAATACAAGGAAAAGTTGGAGGCGCGGGCCGGGATCGAACCGGCGCATAAAGGTTTTGCAGACCTCTCCCTTACCACTTGGGTACCGCGCCCTGGCAAGGCTGCTTAATGAATATCCCATGCCGCCGTAGCCAACCCGGCCAGTGCCGGAGGGCGGAATGGAGCGGGAGACGAGATTTGAACTCGCGACCCTTGCCTTGGCAAGGCAATGCTCTACCACTGAGCTACTCCCGCTTGTTGCAAATTTGAGTATACCGGGGCTGCGAAATCAGGTCAAACAGCAGCCGGAGCCGCGCCTGAAACCGGCAAGCCAAAACCGGGTCGCGTGCCCTTTTCCTCGCGTACCAGCTCCCCATCGCGCATATATAGGATTCGGCTGGCGATGGCGGCTGCCTCGGGATTATGTGTAATCATCAGAGTGGTTTGCCCCAGTTCGCGGTTTGACCGCAGCAACATGTGCAGCACCGCGTCAGAGCTTTTGGTGTCCAGGTTGCCGGTGGGTTCGTCGGCCAACACGATTGCTGGGCGCGTAATCAGCGCACGGGCGATGGCTACGCGCTGCTGCTCGCCGCCGCTCAGCTCGCTTGGGCGGTGCTCGAGACGTCCATGAATCGCCAGCAAGTCACTCAAATGATTGAGGTAAACCCGGTCCAGCGGAATCTTTTTTCCGCCTACGGAGCGGCCGCTCACCGTGTGGGCGATCTCGATATTGCCCATGGCAGAGAGCGTGGGAAGCAGATTGAACTTCTGGAAAACAAAGCCGATGCGGTGCTTGCGCAGCCGCGTTCGCTCGGCGTCCGAGAGCGAGGCAAAGTCCACGCCGTCAATCACCACGCGGCCTGAGGTCGCCTGCGTCAGTCCGCCTAACAGATAGAAAAGAGTGGACTTACCCGAGCCAGATGGGCCGACGATGGCAACAAACTCTCCCGGCTCGACGGCGAGCGAAACCTTGCGCACGGCGGTGACCTTGATTCGTCCGGCCTGGTAAACCTTGGTCAGATTTTCGGTAAAAATGATGGGCGAAGATTGGTTGGGTTGCACGTTTTTATTGTAACTGCGAGGGCTTATGCGTAGTTATGGATAGTGTTTTTAGGCGATATATGCGTCATTATGCGTAAAGTTCCAGGATTTTATGCGTAAATATGCGTAGGGCTCGAGGAATTTATGCGTCATTATGGGCGTGATTCAGGGGTCAGTGGACAGCGGTCAGCTATCAGCCGCTAGCCGTCAGAGATCAGGGATCAGGGATCAGTGATCAGAAAAGCCCCGCTCTCCTGACTGCTTCTATTGTGCTCCTTCATAGACTAATTTTCGGCAAGCACCCGCGGTGCGGGCCTGGCCATCCAGACAGACGACACCCGGAAGGCATTCTGAAATTCTCCCATATGCCGATTTCCAGGGACAAATCCGGCGCAGTCTTTGCTGTGGATTACTCTTGTGCGCCGACCATCCCCCGGTGAAGACAGGGTTTTTCAGCGTCACGCCGGCGGAATCATTTCAGACGTTTTGAGCAAGTCACTGTTTCAGACCGGAGATGACGACAGACTGGGCCTTGTCATCAATTCGGGGTGGTTTGCTGGCCGGCGTTGGACAGTTGAGGCTGAGATACTTCGAGCGCCTTGTCAAAGACGCTTACTGTGTAGGAGACAGGGTGTGCGTCCTTGAAGGAGAAGAGAAGCTCGATGCTTGGTGCCTGAACCATCTTGGCTGACAGGGGCACATCGATGGACTTCTTATTGCCGGACAATTTGGCGGCAGGAATCTTTGTTTTGCCGATTGCGACGCCCTCGAAGCCGTCAAGCTTGGAGCCTTTCACTGTTAGCGTAGTGGCGTGACCGGCCTGAATGGGGTCGTGGGTTTGAAGAGTAGGAGTGCCGGTGGTGGGATCGGCGGGCATGGCCAGGAGCAGAAGGTCGCCCGAAGTGCTTCTCAGAGCGATCTGACTGAGAGTGGTGGCCAGGTTTTGCGGTACGCAGAGGATGCGGCCGGTATTCGAATCGTCGCTGGCCAGAGGTCCCGGCGAGGAACATGACTTCCCGCTGGCGTTGAATTTCATTCCCTGGGGCGGCGTGAGCTGCTGGAGGTTGCTGCCGATCAGAGCAACCTGTATGTTATCGGCGGATTTGGAAACAACCGGCGTCTTGTCGATGGTGGGGATCAAAGGGACATTCAACGCAGCCGTGGCCTTGAAGGGCTCGCCCCACAAGATTCGCTCCACAGTGAGGGAAGGGGAGTTTCTGAGAAGGTCAACGGAGGCGCGGAAGCTAATGGTGCTTGTTGAGTCGTCGATATTGATAGGCGCGTCGCGGTAACCGAAGACCTTGCTGCCGACGAGGGCGATGAGGTGAAGCTCGCTGAGCTTCGCATTCCCCAGCAAAGACTTGCAGGGCTCAGTATCGGATTTGAGCGCAACTCCCGCAGTCAGCATAGCAGTTGCCGAGCTCTCGGGAGCCACCTTGAGACCATTGAGATCAAGGCAGTAGTAATCGGTCTTCTCGCCGATCTGCGGCTCGACGATTTGCTTGTAAGCTCCAGAGCGATCCACGAGAAAAGCTGCGTGCGTGGCCAGCAGGGAGGCAGGGACGGTGAAGTCGATGTGGGATGGATCGAAGAATGCGTTGGACGCTCCTTGAGAGATTGTGTTTCCGCCTATCTTAATGTAAGTGCCCTGCAGGTAAGAGTTGCTGTCGATGTGGACAGTTACGGTGCCATCGCTGTTATCGATCGGGTCCGACACGGCTTGAATCCGTGGCGTGAGAACGATGTTGAGAATAGGGAAGGGCTTGGGATTTTCAACCGAGTCGATGGCGCTATGGGAGACGGTGTTGAACTTATGGTTGATTTTCTTCCAACTGGTGGTGACGGTGACGGTCCCGAGTTCCTTTTCGGGCGTGGAAAAGTCAAGGGGCAGCGCCAATTGAACAAATAGTGTCCGCATACCCCCGGTGACGGTTCTTCTTCCCAGGACTGGACGAAGCTGCCAACCGAAGGAGATCGAGTTTGGATCTGCCGGATCAGGCATTTGTAGCGCGACGGTATCCTGGTCCTGCACGATGTAGTAGGTCTGCTTTTGCCAGGCCCAATTGACGCCGGCCGTGAGAACCCCGGTCACGACGCCGCCGCCAATGCCGATGGATTTGCTGTTGATCGTCGCTACGTTGTAGGTCTTGTCCTGGGGAAGGATCGCGGTGATAGTCGGACGGCCCGCCTGAGTGCTTTCGGTTTTGACGGTAAGAACGATCTCCGCCACGCAGTCCTTGTGCTTAGCAGAGGGAATAATCGAAACGGGGATGCCGATGGTGGTGCGGAATTTTGGCACATTGACGATTTCAACAACCTTACCATGTTTATCTTTCACTTCCATCTGCGAGGCTTGATCGGAGAGAGAGCCTTCGAGCAAGAGAGCCAGGCCGGCGACTTCAGAATTCAACTGCACTTGCTCATTGAGGATGCTGGAGGCGCTGGGAGAGAAGCTCGATGGCAGGGTGAAGGTCGATAGGGCTGGAGCGGGGGCGGCCATGGGGTTTTGCTGCGCCAGCGTGGTTACGGTTTGCGTACTGGGGCCGGTGACCACGGTTTGACCGTTGTTGGTGGTCGTGGTGGAGGTGCTGGGGCCTGTAACTTGAAGCTGCTCGGTGGTGGACGAGCCGGTGGCGGGAACCGAGGATGTTGTGCTGCCGTTGGTGGTCGTGGAACTGCCAGTGGAAGATACTGCGTTTGTTCCCTGGCTGCTCGTAGTGGCTGTGTTGCCGGTGTTGAGGGTGGATTGCACGCCGGGCAGCGGGGGTCCGCCCACGTTGAACGAGAGGCCTGACTGTTGCATTGAGGAGCCCTGAATGGTTCCCAGACGGGCGGCGATGCCTGTTTGATCGAGGAACTGCATACTGGCCAGGCGCGCACGGGCGTTGTCGAGCATCTGCTGTAGGGCGGCGTTGTCGTAAATCTTGACGTCGCTGATGACGATGCCGTTGCCGTCAGGTTGCGCTTGCTGCGCGTGGGCGAGTGAAGCAGCCAGCAGGGCGAGTGCGGTCAGCGGAACAATCAGTCGCGTCACGTACTGTCTTTTGCTCATCTCTCACCTCCCTGGCTGCTATTGCACTACAAGTATCTGGCCACTTCCAAACGGCTTCAAATAGCCGACCACGGTAACGGTGCCCACCGTGTTCTTGAAGTGGCTCGCCGCTGCGTCCATGTGGTCCTGGTCCGAGCCGTATGGGGGCAGATTTTGCATCATCATGGGGGTCGGCGCGGTGACAGCCTGACCTGAATCGGGATTAAAGACTGCCACGCCGCTTTGGATGGCAACTGTGCCTGTCAGCGTCATGATTAGCGCGCCTCCTGGCGCGGATTTTGTAGCGAGTTGGAAATACAACCGGGCTGTGATGATCAGGCCGACTGAAACAAGCGCGATGCCCAACAGGATAACGAGTCGGCCGCGAAGGAAGCGGAGGATTGGGTTATCCGCGCGCCCTGTCGGATCATGACCGCGAAAAGCGCGCGAGAGGAGCGAGGCAATGAGCAGTGCCGCGCCAGCAAGAAAGAGAAGTAAGAGTACGTAGAACATGGGTTTCATGACCCTTGAGAGATTACTATCTCTGGTTCATAGCTGTGTTGTCACCGTAGTCCTGCCGATGAGCGCTGTAACGGGGAAGGCAGAGCGCTACGGATGCGACTCTTGAGGAAACATCTAATTTGACAGCTAGGTTAGCACGCAGCATTTGAAAATGTAAACAAAAAAGCGGAATGGCCTTAATGTCATGGGTTCGAGCGGCGAGACTGCTCTCCGATTGCCGACAACGCGAAAGTCGAGGACGGTTGGTGCGAGCAGGTGGAATCCGGGTACATAATCCCTGAGAAGCCAATGAATAGAAGTATGCACTAACCCCGACTGAATTGAACTAGCTGATCAATCCTCTAACTGCTCTGCTGGCGGAAGGCGGCATTTCTAAAAATTGTTCCGGCGGGAGGGCGCGGGGAGTCATGCGCGCGGTGAAGACTGCTCCTTTGAAGTAGAAGGTTTTGTTGATGCGCGTTCCTATGGAGGAGCGGCCGGGGAGTTGCGGAGCGAGTTGGAGCGAGCCGGAGCCTTGGAGCTCGCTGTCGACATAGTTGCTGAAGGTTTTTCCGTCGTAGACGGCGGTGACGCGATACCACTTGCCGAGGGGATAAAGCAGTTTGCAATTGAGAAGGGTGCGGGCCTGGCCTTTGGAGGTGACATGGCTGTCGAGGCACCATTGGCCGTTGACGATGCGGATCTCAAAGAGCATGCGGTTGCGGGTGTCCTGGCCGGTGGCGGGGTCAACTTCCTGAAGGTGGAAGAAGCGCTGGGCCTCGGCGCCGCCGGCATCGGGGCGGAAGATGACCTCCCAGGTGAAGGCGGATGCGCCGGCCAATGGATGCGCGGGGACGAAGAGCGCATCGTCGATGCCGTTGAATTCGACTGCCTTGCCGTAGGGTGAGTCGATGAGATGGGGATGACCGAGGACGGTTGTGGGATGGCCGCCGATGGTGTCGAGGTGGTCGAATCGCCAGATGGTGGTTTGAGACTGGGTTGCGGTGAGCTGGGCGGTTTGCGCGCGCGCGGAATTGTGCGGAAAGAGGCTGGCTAAGAGGATGAGGGCGGTGATGAGGAAGATAGATTTAAGCATAGGGAGAAACCTTCAGGAGTCTGTAGAAATAGTAACTCCAGGCAGAGAGTTTCTCCCTCTGGGGCTAAACCCGCATTTATTTAGCGACATTTCGGCACGGCTGAAGCCGTGCCCTTTCAAAACAAAGTGTTTTTCCGCAAGCTGTTAAGTCGTGCCCTAAAAACAAACTGCTTTCTGAAAAACATACAAATTGTGGGTTTCAAAATGAACTTGGAATATCGGCTGAATTCATGTCGACCCTATGGGACGACGCGCGTTTTATTGCTGCTGTCCCCGGGTTGCGCTTTGCTCCACCCGGGGCTACTTTCACATTCTCCCTCCGGGAGAAAAAGGCAAACTGCTTCATCTCCTGAGGGTCGGCGAAACCGGTGAACGACTGACACAAAGCTGATTTACGAAACACACGCGCGGCAAAAATAACCAGGTCGCGGAGAAGATGAGCCGTTAGACGCGGGCTGTGCGCGGGCTGCTGCGCCAGGGAGTGAGCACGCGGGCGAGTGAGCGGGTGAGCCGGCGAAAGCGGGACGGCGCGGCGTTTTCGATATTTGGCTGTGAGGTGACGGCGCGCAATTGGGCCATGGTGTCCTTGACCATTGCACGAAGGGACTCGGCTTCAAAGGTGCAGGAGCGCAGATAGGCTGAGACGGAGAGGCCAGCCTCGGCGGCGCGGCGGTGCAGTTGCGCGCACTCCGCCTTGCTCATGCGGATGGTTATGCTGGCTTCCTTCAGATTCCGATCGAGAGGGGCCGTTCGAAGGAAGCTGGGTTCGTGGTCCGCAGTTGCGCGTGGATCGCGGACGGGGATGGGTTGGGCCAGGATTGGTTGAGCCTGCGGATACGGCGCATAGGCCGCGGCATTCGAAGAGGCTTCCTCATAACAGAATGGTTCTGGATCGGCGGACTGAGTGAGCGACCGGTCAGAGACTTTGAGGACCTGGGAGGCTTGGGAGGGGCGGTAACGCGCGTGGGCCTTCAGCGCGTTCTCGTAACTGAGAATTGCTACGTCATCAGCCAGATCATCATTGTTCCAGGTGGACGGTTCGGTGGATTGCGCCGGCTCGGCAAGCGCCGCCATCATGCCCGCAAAGCTGGGAGAGGCGGGGGAGGGTGCGGATTCCGACCCCGGAGACGAAGAGCTGTCCCCCCACCCCAACGAGGAAAAATCGCTCGTTGGGGACCCCGAATCGTCGTGGTCCCGGGTTGCGGTTGGTGGTTGCATTGGATGGAGCATATCGCGAAGCGGGGCGGCCAGTGTGAGGAATTTCCCATGCTGTGACTGGAGCGATTCCAGAAGAGGACGATGCAGTTGCGTGTTCTGAAATGAAACACGCAGAGACTCGCCGTGCACGCGTAGTTCTTTTAAGTATGCCGGAAATTTGGAAGGATCAGGCGCAAGCCGTTTTGGCGGATTTAGGTTCGGGAAGTATGCGGCCGGGGAGCCTCAACAGTTGGGTAACATTTTCGACGGTCATGGGCTTGGCGAAGAGATAGCCCTGCCCATAGCGGCAGCCCATCTCGCGCAACAGGCGATATTGCACGAGGGTTTCAATCCCCTCGGCCACCACGTTCATGCCCATCACGCGGGCCAATTCAACGATGGTGCGCACGATTTGCAACGGCTGTTCACCTTCGGTCATGCGGCTGACGAAAGAGCGATCGATTTTTAGCACGTCGAAGGGAAACGAATGCAGATAGCTGAGGGAGCTGTAGCCGGTGCCAAAGTCGTCAACCAGCAGGGAAACGCCCAGCCTGCGGAGGCTGCCGAGAACTCCCAGGGCGACGTGAATATTGGGAATCAAGCTGGACTCAGTCATCTCCAGGCCGAGTTGGCGGCTGGAGATGCCCGATTCGACGAGAAGAGCCTCGACGTGGTCGGCCAGGCCTTCACGCGAGAACTGGCGAGCGGAGAGGTTGACGCCGACTCGCAGAGAAACGTTGCATGGATCTTCCTGGCACCATTTTTGAATCTGGTTGCATGTCTCGGCGAGCCCCCAGTCGCCGATGGGCAGAATCAGCCCACTTTCTTCGGCCAGCGGAATGAAGTCCATGGGCGGGATTAATCCACGTTCGGGGTGGTTCCAGCGGATGAGTGCTTCAAGCCCGACAATTCTGCGCGAGGCGAGGTCGATCTCTGGCTGGTAGTAGAGCACGAATTGTTTTTGATCCAGGGCCTGGCGCAAGTCTGCCTTGCTGGGCCAGCTTTTTTTTGCGGTCTCCGCAGCGCGGGCGCGCCGCAACCCACGCCCACTCCCGCTGAGGAACTTGCGCAGTCTGCGTAATTCCAACTGGCTGGAGACCATGTCGGCCAGGCTCTCCAGCGTGTGGATCGCGTCCGGCTGCATATGCCGGCTCGGCATCTTGCTGAAGACAATCAATACTCCAATAATCTTTCCGTCCAAAGAGCGCACTGGAACACTGGCAAAGGATGCCTCGTGATAACGTCTGAGCCGTGTCGATAACCTTGCGCAGCGTGGATGACAGGAGATGTCCGGTACGACGACCGGGCCGTCTGCCGCAAGCACCATGTCGAAGATGGAGTCCTTTCGCGGCAGTTCGCGAACCGGCAGTCCCCAACTGGACTTTATCCAGATGCGGCTCTCATCGGCAAAGCCGAGTCTGGCTGCATCTGCGTGGAAGTACTCGGCAGCCAGGCGAGTGATGGCATCGTATCCAGGTTCGGGCGGAGTGTCGAGTATCCCGGTTGCACGCAGAGCAGCCAGCCGCGCATCCTCGTACTGACTATCCACTGCCTCCATCTCTATATCTACCTGTGGCATCACTACTCCTGGCCCCAAAATCTCCGCGATGGCCCGACTCCCGCTTGTGACAGCTACCCTCTGCGCGCCAACTTGCAGCACAAATAACTAAAGGCTGCCAGTTCTGTTTCCCTCATCGAGTGGCGGTTACAGTGTTGAACGGTCCCTGTCAAGCCTGTCGCACAAGTGCCGCATCTTCCTTATCGGAGAGGATTACCAAGTGCGTGAGGTTACCTCAGAGCCGGATAGGTGAGTACCGGAACCGCATAACATGTACTACTTAAGGGCAGCAGGCTGTTCCGTTTCAGTCCAAAGGAAAGTGAGTTCGTCGGCATCGTCCTGAATCTGCTGCTCGATGCCAACTCCGGCGGAGTGGCCGCCGGAAAGGCTGTAATGGAGAAGAATGGGCCGTTCGCTGGATGAGGCCGTCTGCAACAAGGCCGTCATTTTGCGCGCATGGAGCGGGTCCACGCGTGTGTCGTTGTCTCCGGTAAAGAACATCACCGCGGGGTAGGACTTGCCGGCCTTCACATTTTGATAGGGCGAGTACTTGAGCAGATAGCCGAATTGTTTTTCGTTCTCCGCGTAGCCATATTCCGTCTTCCAGTAGGAACCCACTAGAAACTTCTGGTAGCGCAACATATCCAGCAGCGGATAGCCACACCAAACGGCAGAAAACAAATCCGGCCGTTGGGTAATGGAGGCGCCCATCAAGAGGCCGCCGTTGGACCGGCCCCGAATGGCGAAGCGCGCCGCTGATGTGTATTTGTTGTCGATCAGGTACTGGGCGGCAGCGAACCAGTCGTCGAAGACATTTTGTTTTTTCTCAAACATGGCCTGCTGATGCCAGCTCTCGCCGTACTCGCCGCCACCGCGCAGGTTGGGCAAGGCAAACCAGCCGCCCTGCTCCATCCACCACGCATAGGCCGGGTTCCAGTCGGGCATTTCGCTCAAGTTAAATCCGCCATAGCCTGTCATCAACAAGCGCTGTGTCCCGTCCTGCTTCAAGCCTTTCTTCCCGGCGATGAACATGGGAATCCGCGTGCCGTCCTTTGACTTGAAGAAGACCTGTTTTATCTCATATTGGCTGGAGTCGAAGGGAATCTTCTGCTCGGCGAAGACCTCGCGCTTGCCGGTGATTGTATCCAGCCGGTAGATTGTTGGCGGCTGAATGAACGACTGGAAGCTGAAAAAGCCGTAGCGGTCGGTCGCTTTGCCTTCCAAACGGGAGGCTGAACCGATGCCGTTGTAATCGATCTTGCCGGCAGGCTTTCCTTCCAGCGTGTAGAGGCTGGTTTCCGATTTCACATCCTTGAGTCGCATGACATAGAGCTTGCCGCCCACGATGGAGAAATTTTGGATAGGGTCAGGGCCTTCGGCGATGATGGTTTTCCAGTCGCCGGGCAGGGTGCCGGGCTGGGCCTTGAGGATGCGTCCGTTGGGCGCCTGATAATCGGTTCTCACAAACCATGAACCCTGCGCGTAGATAGCCGAGAAGCGGGAGTCCAGACCCCAAACCAGAATCTCGAACGGGGCGTCTTGTTTGTTGAGGTCGCGGAAGACAATATCGACGCGCCGAGCGGGGACGCCGCGGTTGATCTGGACAACAAGATAGCGGCCGTCATCGGTTATAGTGCCGCTGAACAGGTCGTCGGGCCCCAGCTTCTCGCCGTGAAACTCGCGCCCGAAGAGCAGTGTGTCGCTGTCTTGAGGCTTGCCCAGCAGATGCAGATAGAGCAGCGTTCCGGACTTGTCGTTGCGCGCGTAGTAAAAACCGGCTCCATCGGGGGCAAAGCGCACTCTGTCATAGCGGGCAATGGGCAGCTCATCCTCAAGCGTCTTGCCGGTCTTCACATTCAACAGGTGGACGGAGGTCTGGTCCGCACCGCCCTGTCGCACCTGGTAGGCCAGCAGCGTACCGTCGATGGAGACATCTGTCAGGCTCACGGAGGTGTTGGGGTCATGACTCAGAACGGCAGGGTCAACCAGCTTTTCGTCCTTCCCCGTCCAGCCGCGACGAAGATAGATTGAGGCTTGCTGCTCGCCGGCCAACCGCTTCAGAAAAAAGTAGTTGTCGCCGCGTGCGATGGGCATGGACCAGCGGGAGACCTCTTCCAGCGCTTTCAGGCCCTCCACCAACTGGGGCCGTATGCTCGCCTGTTTCAGGTAGCGCGCCGTGTAGGCATTCTGGGCGTCGATAAATGCGCGGGTCTGGGGGCTTTTGGCATCTTCCAGCCAGCGGTAATTGTCAACGATCTTCGTTCCGAAGTAATCGTCCGTTACGGGAGTTATATCGGCGGCGGGTGGCGGCGGCAAGGTGATGCCCTCGCGGCCATGAATCGTCTGGGCAAACGAGCCCATCCCGACAACTACCCAAAGCAAAGCTCCCCATTTAAAAATGCGCTGCATGCAATGCCTCCAACCGACAGAATACCGGAGAGGATG
>JBEKFS010000104.1:0-17440 GCA_050013195.1 Occallatibacter sp. | reverse complement strand
ATCAAAGTGAATCTTCGCATCTACCACAAACTCTCCGTTTGCGGCTTGCTAGTGGTCGCTCTGCTCTTCACCCGGCAACTCAGCGCGCAATATCTGACGCTCGAGGGCCAAACCGGCGGGTTTCTGACACCCACCGCTTATGTGGTCTATATGGAAAAGGGCCAGGCGCTCTCCCATCCGGCCATCGGCGTCCACTTCATTAACGCCTCCAAGGTCATCGGCAATATCGAGACCTTCAGTATCACGGAAGCGTTTTACGGCCGCGCCGAGGCCGGCTATACCCGCAGCGTCCACCAGTTCGGCAACAGCGGACCGAGTTCTCCATCGGCAGCATTCATCCCAGGGGGCCTAAGCCAGCTCTGGAACGCTAACGGTATGAACGTCTTTCACGGCAAGGTAGTGGCCATCAACGACGGGCAATTTGGCCCATGGACCCCGGGCGTGGCCGTTGGCGGCATAGTGCGCACCGGCGACAAATTTGTCACCGGTGAGGCGCCCGTCGTCGCAACGCAAGCCCTCAATGCGTACTGCTACTACACCGGAGCTTACTTGGCGGGATTGTGTAACCCAACGGTTGCCATTCCGGCTGCCAAGTCGTACACCAATGGCGACGTCTATATAGCCGTCACCAAAACCTGGGCCAAGAAGCCGGTTCCCTTCCTGGCAAACCTGGGCTGGAAGGCCACCAATGGCACCATCTTCGGCATCGGCGGTCAGAGCACGCGCTTCGGCGGACGGTTCTTTGGCGGCCTGGGCATTCCGCTGCCCATCGGTAAGAGCATCGTAGCCGTGCCTTCGGCCGGCTTTACCCAGGAGCCGGGCACCAGCAAGGGTCTCGGTGCCTCTTCCTATACCAGCCTTCCGCTGGTGGCCGGCAAGGCTGACATTCCCACTACGCTGGACTACGCCGTGCGCGTGACCCAGAGGGAAAAGCCGCACTTCGCCTTCGATATCGGCATTGGTCAGGTTGCAAGCACTATCGGGTCGACCTATACCTTTACCTTCCCCAACCCCAATCCCACTGGCGTGGCTCCCATCAATTTGCAAGCGAAGAAGGTCGTCGGCATGGGCTTCAGCTACCGCTACTGACGTTGTTGTAGTTCAACAGGACTAAAGCAGAAATAGCTTCCGTACTGTTTTGACCAGAACGGGGAAGAGGGCTAAGGGTACGCTTGCAGCGATATACCCAAGCCCTCGCTCCGCGCAGTGAAAATCGATTCTCTCCACGGAGCAGGCGCGAAAGAACCAGGAGGTTCTTCTCATGCACATGTTCCGTTTCGCCCCGCCTGAACTGCCGGTCTACG
Organism: Occallatibacter sp.; assembly: GCA_050013195.1. Classification (GTDB taxonomy): domain Bacteria; phylum Acidobacteriota; class Terriglobia; order Terriglobales; family Acidobacteriaceae; genus Telmatobacter. The sequence goes on along the minus strand of JBEKFS010000104.1, from coordinate 16,136 downwards.
AGCAGCCCGTCTGCCCCGAGCCCAACCTGATATGGTCGCCCGGCTATTGGGCCTACGATCAGGACCAGGGCGACTACTACTGGGTGCCCGGCGCATGGGTTCCGGTGCCCTATGACGGCGCGCTCTGGACGCCTCCATACTGGGGATGGTACGGCGGCCACTACAGATTCCATCGCGGCTACTGGGGCCGCCACGTCGGCTACTATGGCGGCGTCAACTACGGCTACGGCTACGGGGGCATCGGCTACGCCGGCGGCGAGTGGCAAGGTAACAACTTCCGCTACAACACCGCGGTCACGCGCGTCAATGAATCCACAATCCACTCCACCTACAACGACCGGGCAATTGTAGAGAGAAACACCGTCGCCAACAACAACCGCGTTGCCTATAGCGGTGGTCCCGGCGGCATTCAGCACACCGCCACTGCCCAGGAGAACGTAGCCGCACGCGACAAGCACACGGCTCCAACCAGCGTCCAGACACAACACGCGGCATCGGCCAGGACCGAGAAGACCTCGTTTGCCAAGGCCAATGGCGGACACCCGCAGAACGCGGTAGTAGCCAAGCCGTTGGGCCCGGTAAAGGCCTCTCAAGCTCCGGTGAAGACAGAAGCAAGGACTACGGCGAAGGCCCAGCCGAAGACAGAGGCAAGGACTCCGGCGAAGGCTCAACCGAAGACTGAAGCAAGGACTCCGGCGAAGGCTCAACCGAAGACAGAGGCAAAGACTCCGGCGAAGGCACAGCCGAAGACCGAAGCAAGGACTCCGGCGAAGGCACAACCGAAGACTGAAGCAAGGACTCCGGCGAAGGCACAACCGAAGACTGAGTCGCGTCCTGCTCCTCAACAGCAGGCACGTCCTGCTCCGCAACAGCAATCCCGTCCTGCTCCGCAACAGCAATCCCGTCCTGCTCCGCAGCAGCAATCCCGTCCTGCTCCGCAGCAGCAATCCCGTCCTGCTCCGCAGCAACAGTCCCGTCCTGCTCCGCAGCAACAGTCCCGTCCTGCTCCGCAGCAGGCACGTCCTGCTCCTCAACAGCAATCCCGCCCTGCTCCGCAGCAGCAGGCACGACCCGCTCCGCAACAGCAGTCCCATCCTGCGCCACAGCAGCAGCATGCCGCACCCGAAGGCAAGCCACGGTAAACTCGCTGACGCGGAGCCTGGCTTTTCCTCCACATAGACCCACGGTTCGCCGTGGGTCTTTGTGCGTTTTGTCGCAACCGTCTGTCCGTTTGCGTCAGGATGGCGGGATCAAGCTCGTAAGAGGAGACAAGGAGCCTTATCGAGTGCCCCATCCTGTCGCATTCTGTGTGAAAGAGTGGGAATCTACGAATTACAGGTCGCGCCAGCGCCGTCCGCTCCACCGCAGTGGCCTATGCGAGCGAATAGCGAGCGGCTGGCCCCACCGCAGGTGGTAAAAACGGAAAGAGCCGCCCGGCAACAGGGCAGCTCTCTCCTCAGGGAGAATAGTTCCAACGGAGGCAAAACCATCAGAACTTTCTGGCTGCATACTAGGGGCGGGGGATGGGAGTGTCAAGGAGAATCCGATGGAGAAATAAACGCTTATATATCAATAATTTGATAATTAATTTTTTCGGAAATGCACAGGGGTTATCTTCGGCGTGTCTTCGCCTTTTTTATCCCGTAATATCCCGTATTTTCAGGGTGTTTCGTTGGGTTTGTTCCCGGTTTCCTCCTGGTTTTCCCCAGAGTTTACCCTTCAGATGCGCCATCGCGTTCTTTGCCGAATTTTCTCCCCCGCCCTCTCTCCTGTCAGTCCCGAAGATTCAGGCTGATGAACTCGATGTCGTAGACCGAGGAAACCGGCTTGCCGCGCGCCAGACGATAGAGCACACGGAAGCCTCCCACGAAGAAAGCCAGCAAAATCGACACGCTGCAGCCGATCAGCACCAGGATGGTGATCCCCCACAGCAGCTTTCCGGTCTTCAATATCTCGGACTCAGTCGGTTGTTGGATCGACGTCAGTTCCGACTCATAGTGCACCGTGCCCAGCAGCTTGTGGCTATCGTCGGTAAAGGCGTTCCCGCTCACCAGCGCCACCAGAGGACCGCTGCGCCGCACCTCCAGCGCTACCAGGCTGGAGTCCTGCAGCGGCTTGGGCCAGGTCAACTGCGTCTGCTTGTCAGCCCGCTTGCAGGCATTGATGAACTCGCGAATCCTGGTCTCCTGCATCGCGGCCAGTTGCGGAGTGGGATAGTCGATGATGGTCAATGTGGCCGGCCCCGTGCGCAGTGTGTAGCTGGCGGTCACAGCCTCCGCGCCGCGATCAAAGCCCACCAGCTCCGGCGGCAGCACGCCCCCCGCTCCGGCATAGCCCGCCGGCCCCACGGCATAGTGCGTCGTCTGCGCGTCCAGTTGGGCCTTCGGCACGCTGGCCATGATGGGAGGCGCCAGCGCCTTGCCGCCCTCCGGTAGAGGCAATTGCCCGGCCAGCTCGCGCAGCTCCGAGCCGCTCATGGGCCCGATCTCAGAAAAATTCGCGTCGACTACGATGTTCCCCACCCAGAACAGCACCCGGTTGTTATTCGATGTAGCGCCCGTGCCGATCTGCTCCCTGGGCCATCCATTCTGCCGGTAAAACGAGTACATGCCATAGGCACCGCTGGCGTCGTGAAAGCTCAACGCAAGCAGACTCAGCGTCTCGCCGCTCCGCTTATACTTGGCCATCTCGGCATCTGTAAACTCATACTCCTTGAGAACCGTCGCGTTGGCGCTGTCGGCCTGCGCCGCGTCGGTCATCTTCTTCGGCGCGCCCGTGGCCGCCCATCCGGCAAACGACTCCGGCAGCAGCGCCTTCGCAGCCGGAGGCACCACCACGTGCGTCACGCCTTGCTTAGCTGGTGCCTTCGTCGGCGCAGTTTTCGCTTCAGCAGCGGTTACTCCCCCCGCCAGCATCGCCGAACCAGCCAGAATTGCAATCCAACGCATCCACACACTCCAGTCTTCAGGGTACACGTTTTTGAACCTTTGCATATATGCCCATGAACTGCCCCCTGTAGCCTTCACAGCCTCCAAAGCCTGAATCGGCCTCCTGTGGACGGCGTCCTGGGAAGCAGAATCCAGGTCGCGATGGTCGCGATGGTCAACAGCGCAACCGCCAATCCATGGGCATGGATGCCAAAAATCTGCACTGCAACGGCGGTAGCGAAAATGAAGCATCCGCCCCACAGGCAGATGCCGGCCATGGCGCGAAGCGTCCGTCTTACCCATGGATCGAAGGGCAGCGGCCGTGCCGATTTACGGAATGAGGCCAGAGGATCCTCGTAGTATTCGCGCCCTATATAGATCAAAGTGCCGCCAAGGATGGCTCGCAACGCAAAAGCTGCGATGGGGCTGTTCAGGATGTGCGCAACTTCGGTCATGTCCGTCCCCGGAGGCTGCCAGCCCATCATTCTGCTGCTTGCATCCCTGCCGCATCCCCGGGTCGCAAGCTTACCGATGAGCATTCCTTGTCTTATTGGACACTGACCACGCCGAAAAGGTTCCTGGGTTTGTTCTTGCGCTCTTGTAAGCGGATGAGTTGCCGCGAACTTAGGCCAGGTTAAATCTTTGCTTGCCCAATCGCCGCCCGCCACGCATCAAACGCCGCCAAAGGTCATATTCGCCGGCTGAAAGTTCTTGGCGTCGGCGTGCGTGATGTAATGCACAAGCGACCCAAGGGCGCAGACGCGCGGCACAGGCGTAGGTTCTTCTCCACGCGCCAATGCAGCCGCATAAATACCCACCAGCAATCCTGTCGCAATCGATTCCGTGTAGCCCTCGACCCCCGACAACTGCCCCGCAATAAGAATCTTCGGCGCGCATTTCAGCCGCAGAGTCTCATCCAGCAAAGCCGGTGCGCAAATGTACGTATTGCGATGAATCTGCCCATAGCGCAGGAAGCGCGCGTTTTCCAGCCCCGGAATCAGCCGCAGCACCCGCGCCTGTTCGCCAAATTTCAAGTGATTCTGAAAGCCCACCAGGTTATAGCTGTCGGCGCGCAGGTTTTCCTTGCGCAATTGCACCACCGCCCAGGGCGTTCTGCCGGTGCGCGGATCGCGCAATCCCACCGGCTTCATCGGCCCAAAGCGCAGCGTGTCTCGCCCCCGCCGGGCCAGCACCTCGATCGGCAGACAGCCCTCAAAATAATCTGCTTTTTCCCACTCTTTCGTCTCGGCAGGCTCGGCAGCGAGCAACGCATCCAGAAAGCGGTCGAACTCCGCGCGATCCATCGGGCAATTGATGTAGTCGGCCGTCCCCTTATCCCAGTCCCCTTATCCCACCGCGCGGCCATGTAAACCCGCTCCATGTTGATGGAATCAGCCTCGACAATCGGCGAAATCGAATCGTAAAAAGCTAAATGCCCGGAGCCCGTGATCCGCTCAATCTCTGCGCTCAGTGCATCGGATGTCAGCGGCCCCGTCGCCAAAATCGTGCACTTCGTGCCGTCCTCGTTTTGGTCGAGAGTTGTAACTTCTTCGCGGAAGACGCGAATCCGCGGCGCCGCAATCGCCTCGGCAATCCGTCGCGAAAACTCCACGCGATCAACGGCCAGCGCGTGCCCCGCGGGCACAGCCGTTGCATCAGCTATGCGCATCAGTGCCGAGCCCGCACGCCGCATCTCCTGTTTCAGCAGCCAGGGCGCCGTATTGGGCGATTCGCTCTTCAGTGAGTTGGAGCAGACCAACTCTCCGAATTCTGTAGTCTGGTGGGCCGGCGTCAGCCGCGGCTTTCCGTCCACCAACGCCCGCATCTCATAGAGGTCTACCTCGCAGCCCAGCCGCGCCGCCGTCAACGCCGCTTCCGGCCCGGCCAGTCCTCCGCCGACCACGCGAATCCTCATTGCGCGGCCTTCCCCGATAGTCTCTTCAACGCTTCCCCTGTCAACCGTACGATCCGCCACTCCTCCATAAACTCCGCCCCCATCGCCCGGTAGAACTCAATGGCCGGCGTGTTCCAGTCCAGAACCGCCCACTCAAAGCGCTGGCAACCCTTTTCCACAGCGATGCCAGCCACTCGCTCCAGCAGCGCCTTGCCAATCCCCATGCCGCGCAACTCCGGCTCAACGAACAAATCCTCCAGGTAGATCCCGGGCCGCCCCAGCCAGGTTGAATAGTTGAAAAAATAAAGCGCAAAGCCTGCCGCCCTGCCGTCATAGTCGGCCATCAAACAGAAATAAAAGGGATTAGGGCCAAACCCGTCCCGCTCCAACCCTGCTTCCGTTGCTGTTACGGCCTCCGGCGCGCGCTCGTAGGCCGCCAGAGCACGAATAAATCTCAGTATTTGCGGAATGTCCGAGCGAGTTGCGGGACGAATCGTGGTTGCCATTGTTTTATTTTAGTGTGTGATACAGACCACACGCAGAGCTTCTCCGGACGGTCTACCATGAACAGTTGAGCACGATGGCGTATGCCGGTGTAAAATTTTTGTCGGCTCACTACTTGCGGCCAGACTCCAGATTTATGCGGTCATAGGCCGGTAAAATTTGACTTTTTTGAGCGCGCGGACTCTCTGGCTCGTGCCGCTCCCAAGGAGAAGAACATGAAACGCACGATTTCGCTTTGGCTGGGCCTGATTGCATTCGCCCTCGTACCCGTGCTTGCCCAGGCTCCCGCCGCGCCCTCCAAACCCATGGGCAGCATCCACGGCCGCATCACTGGTCCCGAAGGAGTCGCAAGAACCTCGGGCTCTGTAAGTCTATCGACAGACGGCGGCCAAACCAATAAGTTTACATTCCCGGTCTCTTCCTCCGGCGACTATGAAGGCCAGGCACTGCCCGGCACCTACATGGCAGTCTATCGTCAGGCCGATACGCCGCCAGATAAGTTCGTCGACTCATACGATAACGTCAAGATCGTGGTCGGCCAGGATCTGCTTCAGGACTTCGATATGTCCCGCAAGGCATTCATCGACAAGCTGCCCGCCGATCAGCAAAAACAGTTGGAAGAGCTAAAAAAGCACAATTCCGAAGCTATGAAGGCCAATGAGGTCATCAAAAACCTCAACAACGACCTGAAAACCGTCAGCGCGGACTTCAGGGATGCCGACATTGCGCGCACAACGGCAACTCAGGCCCTGGGCCCCAATCCGACCAGGGCGAATATCGACGCCAAGGAACTCGAAATCAGGAACGCCAAGTACAACGATGTAGAAACCCTCATGCTCAAGGACACTGCGGCCAAACCCGACGCTTCGATTCTCTGGGCGCAGTTGGGCCAGGCACAACTCGGCCTCAAGAAGTATGACGAGGCGGAAGCCACCTACAAGAAGGTGCTTGAATTGGAAGCCGCCGCGAAGAAGCCGAATCCTCAGGCTCAGGGCGCTGCCAATCAAGGCTTGGGTGAGATCTATGCGCGCACCGGCAAGATTCCCGAGGCCACCGCGGCCTATGATGCTGCCGCCAAGGTCAATCCAACACAGGCTGGTATCTACTACAAAAACGAATCCGTGATCTACTACCAGACGGGCAATGCCGACGCTCAGGTAGCTGCTGCCGATGAGGGCATCAAGATTGATCCGAATAACCCTATCCTCTACTACCTCAAGGGCCAGGGACTCGTCCAGAAGGCCACCGTCGATCCCAAGACCCACATGATCATTTTGTCTCCTGAATGTATTCAGGCATACCAGATGTACCTGCAGTTGGCACCCACGGGCATTTATGCCGCTGAAGTGAAGGGTATTATGGCCCAGGCCGGACAGAAGGTTGACACCACCTACAAAGCGCCCAAGAAGTAAGCGCGCTTCATGCTTGATCACCAAGGGCGTTCCCTCTTGCCGGGAGCGCCCTTGGTTTTTCCGGTGATTTTGGTGCCCCACCCTCGCCACGCATTTGTTCTTGTGGCTAGGGTGGGATACCACGAATCTCAATCAGCCTTCTCCATAAGGCACAAAATGCTGGATGCCCCATCCATTCCGCGTTCGTCAGCGGAAAGGTTGGGATCGCACGCGCTTATTCCACCCTGCGCACACTTCCCCTCAAGCTCTTCCCTCCGGAGACGCATGCGTTCCCCCGCAGAGCAAAGCGCAGCGGCCAATCCACTGCCTCATGGATGCCGATGCGCGGCGTCACCAGCACTTCGCCATTCGCGTAGCCATCGTCGCGCACCTGCAGCGGCGAGGCTGGGTCAAGCAAGTCCATTTCATTGTGAGCCGCACGAGTGAGGCCCATCGCCTGGCAAAGCCGGCTCGGCCCGGAGGTTAGCAGTCGAGCGGCAGCGCCCGGTGGAAGTCCGGGGTCCCCACGGACAGGTCTTCGTCCGTGGGGTGGAAGTCCGGGGTCCCCACGGACAGGTCTTCGTCCGTGGGGTGGAAGTCCCCGATTCCGCGCCATCTGCTCCGCTCCGGCAACTGGTTCCAGCGCGCGCAGCAGCACGCAGCCAGCTCTGCCCTCGGTCTCGCAAGTGATATTCGCGCAAAAGTATCGCCCGTAGATTGCATAGACATACGCATGACCTGCGGGACCAAAGAGAACGGAGTTCCGCGGCGTAGGACCGCGATAAGCGTGCGCCGCCGGATCGGGCGGAGCGTTGTGCGGGCCAAGGTAAGCCTCGACCTCGACAATCCTCCCCGCCAGCACCCCAGCCGCTGTTCTGTGCGCCAGCACCTTCCCCAGCAGCCTCGGCGCCACCTTCTCCGGCGAACCCTCAAAGAAGCCGCGCGGAAGCAGCCGCCCAGGCATCCGTGGGTGCCCCAGGTCCCTCGCATTTGGGGACTTGGGAATCATGCTGCTCTCCTTCGGTTTCGCGATCCAGGATTCATGTTATTTGTGCGCTTTTTTCCCTTCGTTCAACAGGGCCAGCACCTCTTCCGCGTGGCCCGCGGGCGTAACCTTGGGAAAAACGTGCAGCAGCGTCTGGTCCGGGCCAATCACAAACGTAGTCCGCTCAATCCCCCATACCTTCTTGCCGTACATGTTCTTTTCCTTCAGCACGCCAAACTGTTTGCACACTTTCTCGTCCACATCGGCCAGCAGCGTATACGGCAGATCGTATTTGGCGCGAAATTTAGCCTGCTCCTTGGGCGTATCGCGGCTGATGCCCAGCACCACCGCCCCGGCTGCCTGGAGCTTCTTGAACGTATCGCGGAATCCGCAGGCCTCAATGGTGCAGCCCGGCGTGTCCGCCTTGGGATAAAAGAAGAGGATCACCGGCTTGCCGGCATAATCAGTCAAACTTGCCGTCTTCTCCTCGTCCGTTTGCAGCGTAAAATTTGCTACCTTTTTGTTGAGTTCCATGGGGAAGCACCTCGTAGGTTAAATAGAGTGACCAAAGCGGCCATCCGATTCGATTATCTTCGACGCTGAGTCGGATGTCATTATTTCGCCCTCTACCGCATCCTCAGCGACCAGGCAGAAAAGCTCTTCGTCACCAGCAGCGCGGAGTTCAGCACTGAGAGCAGGGAGTAGGGCGAGACACAACAATCCCTATCATTCCACCACACGTCTTACAGCTGTTAGCTGTCAGCTGTCAGCTGTTCCCTATTCCCTATTCCCTGTTACAGTGCACTTTCGAACACGTTTCCCATCATTCCCTCAGATACAATGACGCTGGATGGGTGGGCGCGTCGCCACTCTCCAGGGACTTCCCCCCTATGGCATCCGCCGCAACGGCACCAACTCATGTAATGGCCCCTGAGGATACCTCGGAGCCAACCAAACAAATTCCCGCAACGCCGCCCCTTCGGCCTCAGGTTCGCATGGGACGCGTCGCAAGCGTCGGCGCAGGCATCAACTGGCTCACGCTGAGCGTCATCATCGTCTTTCACATCGGCGCCGTGGCTGCGCTCTTCTTCTTCACCTGGCAACGGCTTACGGTGATGCTGGTGCTCTCTGTTCTGGCCATCAATGTTGGCATCGGCATGTGCTACCACCGCCTGCTGACCCATCGCGGTTACCAGGCGCCCAAGTGGCTGGAATACGCCATGTCCGTCTGCGCCACGCTCTCGCTCGAGGGCGGTCCCATCTTCTGGGTCGCCACTCATCGCGTACATCATCAGAACAGCGACCGAGAGGGCGACCCGCACACTCCCCGCGAGGGCGGCTGGTGGGCTCACGTCGGATGGATCGTCTGGGGCAATGCTCTGCACGCCCAGACCAAGCTCCTCGCCCGCTATGTTCCCGATCTTGAGCGCAGCCGCTTTTATGTCTGGCTCAGCAAGTACCATTGGATTCCGATCACCGTCAGCGGCGTGCTGCTCTTCGGCCTCGGATGGCTCTTCGGCGGCTGGCGAAGCGCCGTAGGAATGTTGCTCTGGGGAGGCTTTCTGCGCGTCACCCTCGGCCTGCACTCTACCTGGCTGGTAAACTCCGCCACCCATCTCTGGGGCTCCCGCCGCTTTGATACCCACGACGACTCGCGCAACAACTGGTGGGTGGCGCTGCTCACCGGCGGCGAGGGCTGGCACAACAATCACCACGCCAATCCCGTCTCGGCGCGCCATGGCATCGCATGGTACGAGATCGATCCCAACTACTGGGGCATCTGGCTGCTCTCCAAAATCGGCCTGGCCCGCAAAGTTCACGTAGCAAAACTCAACATCGCGAACCCTGAGGCAGCAAACAATTGAAATAGAATCTACTTCCCTAGGATACCTCTGCACAAGTCTGCTTTGTGTCAGGACACAACTTTACAGCTTGCAAATAAGTGAAAACAGTGGAGCAAGAAGTGTCAGGGCACGACTTCAGTCGTGCCGCAAGAGCAACAATAGAAATGTTGGGCTTTAGCCCCTGAGGGATGTCTTTCGTCAATTTCGAATGAAATTCAGACTTTTTTCGCAGCCTGTTTAGCATGCCGTAAGTGCTGCAATATTGACGCGGGCTTTAACCCTTGAGGGAATGCTAACTTCCCAATTCGACTTGTTCAGAGATTCCCCAGCCGGGACCTTCAAGCTCCTGCATTCAACGGATCAATGGAGGGAGCAGGAGGCTTCAGCCTCCTGAAAAAGATCTTGTGTACAGCGGCCTTCAGGCCCGGTCCTGTTCTCTGTTCTCTGTTCTCTGTTCTCTGTTCTCTGTTCTCTGTTCTCTGTTCTCTGTTCTCTGTTCCCTGTTCCCTGTTCTCTGTTCCCTGTTCTCTGTTCCCTATTCCCTATTCCCTATTCCCTATTCCCTAGTCCCTAGTCCCTTGCCTTTCACCCACAACACAGCAAAAACCGGCAGCCCCACCACAAGCACCACCACCCCCGCGGGAAAACCAACGTACTTGTAGCTGTCTGCATAGCTCACCGCGTGGTGGCCCAGCCCATTCCAAGCGAGCAGCGCAAAGATGGCAACCGTAGTCGTTGCGAAAAACGTGAAGAACGCCGCAGCAAAGGCCAGCAGCAAACTGGTAAACAGCCCAAATCCCTTCAGCGGAAATCCAAACACCGTTCCGCCTTCTCTCTGCGCCGATTGCGCCATCCTCGCGGCCCTCAATTAAACTAGAATACAAGTTCATGGCGAGCAGCGCACAAATCGAACTTTGGCCGGCGGAGAAGGTGGCCACGCAGGTAGCTGTGGCCGAAGCCCCCAACGGAATCCACTACGCCATGTGGGGTGAGACGCGCATCTCCGACGCCGACCTCGAGCGCCTGGTCACTGCTGTGCCGGCCGCCTTCGCCGCTGCGCTCCAGAATCGCGCTTATTACTTTGTCCCACTGGCCATTGCAGACACCGACGACATCATGGTCGCACCCGGCTACACCGTCGATCTCGGCGACCGCGCCATCTGCCATCGCAACGCCGCTTTCGGCTCCACCCAGGCCGTCTTTCTCTCCACGCGCCTGGTCGAGGACCGCTTCGGACTGGCCTTCGAATTCTTTATCAACGTGGCCCACAACTTTGTCGAGGCCGCCGGCGTCCCTGAAAGTTTTTCCACCCTCGCATGGCAACAGGCCGAGGCCCAGGTCCGCGGAGAAACCAGCCAGGACGCCTGGGAGACCCGCCGCCGCGCTCAGGATGTTCGCACTCCCGACGGCCGCACCGGCCAGATTCCCATCGACGAGCGCGCCCGCAGCGCCTTTTTCGAGTCCGCCTTCTCCGACGCGCTGGCCATCTACATGCTCTCCCTCGCCGTCGACTTCGACTACCACGATCTTCGCGAGCGCGACTACCCCCTCCTCGCCGCCCCCGCTTTAGCCGAGCGCCTCCGCCACGTCGCCTCCCTCTTCCCCGCGAACCCCGGCTACGAGTTCCAAGTCCTCTACCGCCGCAAGGGATAGAACGTAGATAGTTTCCGGATAGGGCGTTTATCGATATTGTTCCACACTAGAACCAGCCATCTTGCCATTCATTCCGGCCGAAACTAGTATGATCGTAATTCATCTTTTACACTTCGCTGCTTGCGATCTGTTTTTCGCGATCTTATGCCGATCAGGAGGAATTGCGTGCGCTTATCTGCGGCAGTTATGTTTCTCGTGTTTTCATTTCCGGCTCTCGCACAGGTTGAGTCATCCGCAAAAGCGCTTGCCCCTGTTCCGCAGGAAAATCCGCCCGCTTCTTCTGATGTATTGAATAGAATTTTGGCCTTGATCGCAGAGAGCGGTTCCGATTCTGAGCTTCCAGCTTGGATATCAGACTCACTCGGGTTTTCTAATAACAATCAACCATGGCCAGACCGTTTGATTAGCGTTCGTTCCGACGAATCCGACCTGTCGAGCCCGTTACACTTCGTGGCGATTAGCCGCGGAGCAGATGAGAATGTACTCATACTAACCAAAAAGGAAAGTATCACTCGTTTCATCCGGACGCTTCGTGATGGACATGCTGTCAAAGCAATTGCCATAGATACGGTGTTAGGGAAAGCCTCGATGATTGCAACCGCAGATGCACAGTCTGAAGTGAACGCCGAATTTCAATTTTGGGAGCGTAATGTCGAAAAGGCCGCGCATTGGTTGACATGTACGGGTGAGTTGGGAGGTGCGCACCCTGTGACTGCTGAGAAGAAGATCGCGGCCTGCACATGGATCATTCAGTCCGGGATGGAAACACCGCACGGTGTAGCTATGGCCTACACGAATCGCGGCATGGCATATAAAGACAACATCAAGCAAGAAATGAAAGATTTGATGCAGTCGGTAAAGCTGAATCCTATGAGTGCCCGCGCGTGGGCACAATTATGTTCCGCGCAAAATTGGGTAAGCGAGAATACAAAGCTTGCTATTCAATCTTGTTCGAAGGCCATTGAACTGGATCCCAATTCGCCCGAAGCATGGACATATCGGGGCGACATCTATCTCAGACAGAAAAACTATGATCTGGCCATTATCGACTATGGGTATGCAATTAAGCTGGAGCCGGACTGGATGTGGCCCCTGGACAATCGCGGTGAAGCGTACTTACGCAAAAACCAGTTTGACCGTGCGATTGAAGACTTCAACGCTGTCATCAGAGTCAGCCCGGATTATGCGATGGGATTTCTGGACCGGGGAATCGCGGAAATGAGAAAAAATGATTTGGACGCAGCGCTGGCCGACTTCCAGATGGGAATTAAGGTTGATCCTAAGTGCGGGGCGTGCCTCTTGGGTCAGGGGTTGGTGAAGCGGGCAAAGGGTGACAATGCCGGAGGTGACGCCGATATTGCCAAGGCAAAATCACTGTCTCCTAAAGCAAGTGACAACTTTGTGAAGGACGGGATTCCTGTGCCATAAGCATGAAGTTAAGACTGGAATTGTTCAGTGCCCCAGGCCCGGAGTTTTGGACCTGCGAATCTAATGAATTATGTCAAGCTGCTACTCAAACAGCGTCCCCACCCTAGCCAGCACCTCATCCATAATCTCCGCCGGAAGCGCATCCACTTTCCTGCCTCCTCGCGCGGCGATGTCTAGCACGCGCGGCTGGTCGCAACGCACAACCCCAGCAGTCCGTATGCCCGTAATGGGGACCGCAAAGCCAACGCGTCGTATGAACTCCTTGCCGCTGGTGATAGGCAATACTACGGGCAGGTCAGTCACTACGTTGAACGCGGTTGGCGAGAGGACCAGCACGGGCCGCTGGCCCTGTTGATCCTGGCCGTAGCTGGGGTCGAGCGAAACCTCGTATATATCGCCCCGCTTCATAGCACTTCACGGCCCATCGGCGGGGCGTCGAGCCATGCCCATTCCTTCGACGTCATCGGCTTGGAGTTGTCGCTCTCGGCCAGCAGTTCGTCCAGCGTGTAGCGCGGCTTGGGCCGAGGCTGCATCACCAGGCGTTCCCCATCCACAACCAGACCAACCTTCGCCCCAGCCTTGAGGTGAAGTTGCTCCAGAATGGACGGCGGGACAGCCAGCATAATCGAGCCGCCTACTTTGCGCAGGTTGGTGGTGTGCATGGCGAACCTCTACGGCTATTATATCAATATATAACAATATCGACAAAAACCCTGAATGATTTTTTGAGGTTAACCTGACGGGTATGAGCCTCGAATTGTGCTCAAAACGGAGGGAGGCGGGCGATTATCGGGGTCTCCATCGATAGGTCTTCGTCAACGGAGTGGAATTTCAACCTCCGCATAAAGCCAATAAAATCAGCCTTGTACCATAGTTTTCGCCATTGAGGCCCGGCAGGCTAAGAACTTTATGCCGCACCTCTGGCGCCGCCTGCCTCAAGGCCAGTTCCTACTCCTCGTGCGGTTCCTCTTCCAGGTTCTCCAACGCCGCCAGAGCCTCATCCGGCACATCCCACTGCCGCAGAATCTTGTAGATCACGCCCGTCGAAAACCCCGCCCCCACCAGCCGCCGCATCACCCGCGCCGTCTCCTTTGCGTTCTCCGGCTTGCGCAGGCGCCTGCGCGCCAGATGCTCGCGCGCCAAAGCCTCCTCATTGGTCTGCCCATAGCGCGCCTCCAGGGTCTCCGCGATCAGATCGCCGTGAACGCCCTTCTGCTTCAAATCATTTCGCACCCGCCGCTCGCCCAGCTTTTCATTCTGCTGGCGCAGCCGCGCGTAGGTCTCGGCAAAGGCAGCATCGTCCAGGTAGCCGTGCTCGCGTAGCCGCGCCAAAGCCGCCGCAACCATCGCATCGCCTCGCTCCCCCGGCTCGACTCGCGTCTTCATCAGCCGCCGCAAATCGGCCTCCGTGCGCATCTGTCGCCCCAGCGACCGAACGCCATACTCGTACAGCCCGGCCTCATTCAAAAACGCGCGCGGCTTCGCGGATTTGCGTTGGAATGGCAGCTTCTATCCTCCAGTTTCCAGCCTTTAGTTCTGGGATGGTTTGGGTTGACGTGCCCATCGTCACAAGAACAAGCTAACAGCTAAAAGCTAACGGCTAATAGCTGATTTTCCCGTCCACTCATCCACCCAATCATTCACCGTCTTCCACCACAGCCGCGCGTTCTGCGGCTTCAGCACCCAGTGGTCTTCATCGGGGAAGTACAGCATCTTGCTCGGCACCTTCAGCCGCTGCAGTGTGGTGAACATCTGATACCCCTCGCTCACATCCAGACGGTAGTCGAGCTGCCCATGAACCACCAGCATCGGCGTCTTGAAGTTTTTCGCCGCCAGCATCGGAGACCACTTGCGATAGGGATTCTCCGCGTCCGGCTTGCCGTAGTAATCCCACGGCCTGCCCTTGAACTCCCACTCGTTGAACCACAACTCCTCCGTCGTCCCGTAAGCCGATTCGGGGTTGAACATTCCGTCGTGGCTCACAATACACTTGAAGCGGTCCGTGTGCCCCTCCACCCAGTTGGCCATGTATCCGCCGTAGCTCGCCCCCAGCGCGCACTCCCGCGTCTTGTCGATAAACGGATAATGCTGCTCGGCGTAGTCCAGCCCCTCCATCAAATCGGTAAACGGCTTGCCGCCCCAGTCGCCATTCACGCCATCCACAATCGCCTGCCCGTATCCCGTCGAGCCGCGCGGATTGATCATCACCACCACGTAGCCATTCGCCGCAAACAGCTCCGCGTTCCAGCGATAACTCCAGTCGTCGCCCCAAGCCCCCTGCGGCCCCCCATGAATCAAAAACTTTACCGGATACTTCTTCTTGGCAACAAATCCCGGCGGCCGGATGAGAAACCCTTGCAGCTTGGTGCCATCGTGTGCGGTAAACCAGAAGTCTTCCAGCTTCGGCAAATCGAGTTGTGCGAGGAGAGCATCGTTCAAGTGGGTGAGTTTCTGGTCTGTCAACTTATCTTGTGTCCATGTATAGTTCAAGCCTTCAAGCGTGCCCAATCCGTGCCGTGTCGAGAGTGTAAACAAGACGACCTCAGCAGGTTCGGAGATAGTCATTTTGGACGCAATCAGTACGCCGCCAGTAGAGATGGGATGTAAGGTTGAAATCTCACCAGGAGTAGTTTCATGGACGAACCCGAAAAAACCTCCACCTCCCAAGCGGATACCAAATAAAGGACTCTCTCCACTCTGCCCGGAAACAAAAAGAATACTCTTCGAATCCGGTGCCCACGCAAATTCATCCACCCAACGGTCTAAATGTGGCAATGCATCCTTAAGCGTCTTCTGCGCCCTGTCATAAATCACCAGCCGGAATTTGTCGGCCTCGTACCCCGCCCGCTCCTCCGAGCGCCACGCCAGCCACTTCCCATCCGTCGAATAAGCAGGATTGAAGTTGCCGCCCTTCGACGTGCTCACCTTCACCGGCTTGGCCGCCGGGTTCGTCAGGTCGAGCGTAAAAATACTGGTGCTGGTCGAGATCGCCGGCTCCGGGTCCAAGTTCTCGGTGAATGCCAGCTCCTTCCCATCCGGCGCAAAGGCGCATCCGCACCCTCCGCCCTCCAGCGAAAACGGCGGAACGTCGTGCGCATCGTTGGGCGTCAAATCCCTCACCGCGCCCGTCCCTACCGTCGCCAAAAACAGATGCGTGCGCTTATCTCCCGTAAAGTGGTCCCAATGCCTGTAAAGCAGGTGAGTAAAAATCTGCGCCTTCACCTTGCTGGCCGCCTGGGCCGCATCCCGGTCCGCATTGCACTTATCTCCAACTCCGCCGTCCGCAGGACTGATCGCTGGGCAATCCGGATAAACCGCCGAGGTAAACAAAATCGAATTCCCGTCTGGCGACCAAATCGCATCTCCCGCCTCGGTCGATATCCCCGTCAGCTTCTTCGCATTTGCCGTCGCCCCCGTAGCCGTGTCAAAATCCGCAATCCAAACCTGCTCTGACCCGCCCCGCCCGCTCAAAAACAAAATCCGCTTCCCGTCCGGCGCAAACTGCACTCC
>JBEKFS010000103.1:0-12055 GCA_050013195.1 Occallatibacter sp. | reverse complement strand
CAGCACAGCGATGGATTGGTGTTGGACGACACCAACGCGCAATCGCGGGTGGCGCAGTTGACCAGCGGTTCGTCGGCTGACCTGATGAACCAGCTCAGTTCCTCCAGTCTTGCCAGAGGCGGTGCATATAGCCCCTACATCGGCGCCATTGTGGACACGGCCAGGATTCTGGGTCAATTGCACACGGCGCATTTTCAGTACATCCCCGCCCTGGCGTTGCCCACAAAAGACGCGCTCGACCTGCGCTTGAACGTGCCGCCATCGTTTCGCGATCCCAAGTCAGTGGTGGTGGTGGCGTTGCCGCCGGTGGGCCCGGCCAGGATGCCGCCGCTGCATCCGGTGAACCCGGCGGAGAACTTTTGCGCCCAGAAACCCGGTTTAGTGCTGGCCGCCGAGGGAGCGCCGCTGATCTTTGCCACCCAGCTTGTTTACGGGCTTGCTCTGCGCATCAACACGAAAGACGGACCGGTCGATCTTCCCGTGAAAGCTGATTCTTCGCAGGGCGGGCTGGTGCTGGTGCATCCCGCGCTACCCTTGCCGGAGGGCGAGTTGACTGGCGTGTTACACGGCAAGTGGGGCTTTGACGATTGGGAGGGTCCGCGCTTCCACCTGCGCGCGGCTCTGCCCGGAAAATGGACCGTCGCCCCGGCTGACCAGTCGGCGCTGGTAGTGGGTCGCGAAGACACGCTGCGCCTCGAAGGGGATAACGCGTTGTGTGTGGACCGGGTCACCATCCGGGGTGCGGACCAGCCGACCGCGGGCAGTTTGCTCAAACTGGCCTGGAAGGCCTCCATCCCGGAGCAAATAGAGGTGACTGTACCCATGAAAGACGCATCTCCGGGGCCGGTCACATTGGAAATCTTCCAATTCGGGCTGGAGAAGCCGGACAAACTGTCGCTGACGGCCTATGCCGAAGCGGCGGCTCTGGACCACCTCACGTTGAGTGCGGGCGACACGCACGCGCTGTTGAAAGGCAACCGCCTGGACGAGGTGGCCAAGGCCAGCCTGGACAGCATCACCTGGACCCCGGCCGCGTTGAGCCGCGTGCAGGACTTTGACCAGTTGGACCTGAGCACCGGCGCTTCGACGGCTGCCCTGGTGCCGGGAAAACGCTATTTTGCCAGTGTGCAGTTGCAGGACGGCCGGCTGCTGCGTGTGCCGGTCAGCGTGAAGCCGCCTCGTCCGCAGGTTACGCTGCTCAGCAAGGGCGCCCAGGAAGAAGCTTCCGCAACGCCCTCGCCCGTGCATCTGGGCAGTCCTGACGACCTGCCAGTCGATCGTCGGTTAGTCTTCTTTCTCCGTTCCACAGTGCCTGCTGCCTTTTCCCGAGACGAGCAGGTCGAGGTGGCCGCTGTAGACGGCAGTTTCCGCACCGTGCTGGCGCTCGCCGATGGCAGCCTGATGCTCGAAGATGCAAACACTGCCCTGGGGGTCGTCGAACCGTTGGTCCGCTTCGGATCCTCAGCCTTCGGGCCGCTGCGTATGCGCATCCTGTCGGCTGACGGGGTTGCCGGAGACTGGCTGACCCTGGGAACGCTGGTGCGCCTGCCCGGCTTCAAGGAATTGCGCTGCCCGCGCTCCGTTTCCAGGCCCTGCTCGCTCTCCGGAACCAATCTCTTCCTGACCGCATCCATCGCCGCTTCCACGCGATTCAACAACGCCGTCGATGTGCCGCCGGACTTTACCGGAACCCAGTTGAGCGTCCCCCATCCGGTGAACGGCGTGCTCTACCTGAAGCTGCGCGACGACCCGGCGACTGTCCAGACGCTTACACTGCCGGTGCTGACTACCAAATCGCCGGAGGCGCAACCGCCCATCCCGGCGCAGGCCCAGCCCGCGGCTCCTCCCGATACACAGCCCTCAGCGCCAGACAAAACAGAGCCGCAATAGCTGGCGGTGATTTAACTCCTGTTTCTCCGGCTGCCGCTGCGCGGAAGTGTCGCGTCAGGCGCGTTCCGCCGCAAGCAAGGGAAAACTTTACCTCGCCAGCAAAATATTCAGCGATACTCTTCCCGAAACGACTGTCCACCCTAATAAGTTGCAAACACGGAATCCGTCCCTCGGATTTTCCGCACACTATTCCGCATTCCCTGTGATAAATCCCTAAACTGGCCTCATACCGCATTGAACGGCAGGTACCTATGGTCGTCAAAACACAAAGCAAGGGACTCGGCATCACGGTGCTGCATGTGGGAGCAAGCAATGTCCGCCGCTATTTCCCTAAGAACATTTCCAGCATCGAGTTGCAATTGGATCATCTCCAGATTCAGTGCGGCTTGAAACCCAATTTCTGGCGAGGCGAGCCGGAGATCTTCGACCCCCGGCTATGCGCCTGGCTTGAAGCTCGGCATATGCATGCAAAGCTGGATCGAGCGCCCATCCCGCTGGCCATGATTCCGTCGGGAAAGAACTCCTACCGTCTGCAACCGGTCTGCATCAACAGACAGGCCCGCCCCAGGCTGGCCCCCGCCGCAGCCTGAACCCTCACCGCGCCGCACAGATTCGCACGCAATAGACGTGTGGCCATTACCTGTGTTCGTTAATCCCTATTCCCTAGTCCCTAATCCCTAACCCCTGTCTTATTGATAGACTCGAAATAGAATGACCCTGTCCCAATTACAGAAAGCGATTGAACGCCACTTCGCCGCGGGCCCCGCCGCCATCGGGGAGGAGTCTGCGATGAGGGCATTTATGGTGCTGCGAGCTGCTCTGGAAAGCGGCGAGGTGCGCGCCGCCTCGCCCGACAAAGACGCACCTTCGGGCTGGCGCGTAAACGCCTGGGTCAAGCAGGGCATCTTGCTGGGCTTTCGTCTCGGCGTCTTGACCGAGTTTCCCGCAGCGGGCTTCTCGTTCGTGGATAAGAGCACATTTCCGGTGCGCCATTTTGGCTCAGGCGACGGCGTGCGCGTGGTTCCCGGCGGATCTTCGGTGCGCGCAGGTGCATACGTGGCGCGTAGCGTAGTCTGCATGCCGCCCATGTACATCAATGCCGGAGCATGGGTGGACGAAGGCACGATGGTGGATTCGCACGCCCTGGTCGGCTCCTGCGCTCAGATCGGCAAGCGCGTCCATCTCAGCGCCGCCGCGCAAATCGGCGGGGTGCTGGAGCCGGTCAACGCCAACCCCGTCATCATTGAGGACGATGTGCTGGTGGGCGGCAACTCAGGCGTTTACGAAGGCTGCATCGTGCGCCAGGGCGCAGTGCTCTCCGCCGGCGTCATCCTCACCCGTGGAACCCCGGTCTTCGATCTGGTCAACGGCACAATCCTGCGCTCGAGCGAGCAACTCCCGCTCATCATCCCTGAGAATGCAGTGGTCGTTCCCGGTTCCCGCGCCGTCAGCAAAGGCAAGGGCCATGAACGCAGCCAGGAGTGGGGCCTCAGTCTCTACGCCCCTGTCATCGTAAAGTATCGCGACGACAAAACCAGCCTGAGCACCGCGCTTGAAGGCCTGTTGCGATAATTTATTGTTGGCATCTTTGCTTCCCCCTGTCTTCCGCGCTTGCCAATTTCCTGTTTCATCTTTCTAATACATGTATCAGCTGGCACTGTCTGTGTTTGGTCAGTAGGTGCTTTGAGCGCGCCCCTGGGGGCAGAAGTTTGTATCAGGAAAGGGCCCATCGAGAATGCCTTTTATTGTCTGGACTAGTGAAATGAGTGTGGACGTTAAGATGCTGGATAACGACCATAAAAAGCTGGCGATTCTGATCAACGATATGCACGATGGCCTGATGGTTGGCCGTGACAACAAGGAGCTCGGACTTATCTTTGATGAGCTGGTCGCCTACGCCCGCATCCACTTTGCCCATGAGGAGCGAATCCTTGCTGAAGCCGGTTACAGCGGCGCCGCGGCGCACAAACAGGAGCATGGCCACAAGATCGAACAGGTCCTGATTCTGCAGGCGCGCTTCCGCAGCGCAAAGGAATCAGCCGCCTATCTCGAAGTCTTGGATCAGCTCAAGGAATGGCTCTTCTCGCATATGGAACACTCCGATAAGGAATTCGTGGCGCACCTCAAAGCCACGGGAGTCGATGCAATTCTGGCCGCGTGGAATGAACCGAAATAGCGGGTGGGCATCTTGCCGGCGATTGCTGTGAAGGAGCCAACTGAGCAGTATGAGCCAGCCCCCGCAGCCCATCAGTGTTAGCATCGAATCTGACAGATGCAAACTAAAAAACTGAAAATTATTCCTCTGGGCGGCCTCGGCGAGTTCGGCATGAACTGCCTCGCGCTCCGTTGGGAAGACGACATTATCGTAATCGACGCCGGGTTGATGTTCCCGGAGTCGGAGTTGCTGGGAGTGGATATCGTCGTTCCCGATATCAGCTACCTGATGGAAAACAAGGCGCATGTTCGCGCTATCATCCTCACCCATGGCCACATGGACCACATCGGCGGCCTGGCCTGGATTCTCAACGAGATCAAGGTGCCCGTCTATGCCACTGAGTTCACCCTGGCCTATGTCGAAGGCAACCTCGAAGAGAACCAGTTGCTCGACGAGACCGAGCTGATTGAAATCGTCCCCCGAGAAAAGTTCACCATCGGTCCCTTCACCATCGAGCCGATCCATGTCACTCACTCCCTGGTGGACGCCGTTTCGCTGGCTATCGAAACCCCGGTCGGCATCATCATCCACACCGGCGACTTCAAAATCGATCTCGCGCCGCTGGACGGAAAGCTCTTTGACCTGCACACCTTTGCTGAGTACGGCGCGCGCGGCGTTCTCGCCCTCTTGCAGGACTCGACCAACGTGGACCGCTCCGGCTACACGCCCTCCGAATCGGCTGTCATTCCCCGCCTCGACGAGATTTTTTCGCGCACCAAAAAGAAACTCTTCTTCAGTTGTTTCTCCTCGTCCATTTATCGCATCCGCATCGCCCTCGATCTTGCCCGCGCCCATGGCCGCAAGGTGGCCGTTATCGGCCGCTCCATGATGGAGTCCACCGAGATCGCGCAGGACCTGGGCCACATCGAGATTCCCCAGGGACTCATCATCAATCCCGGCCAGATGCGCGACTACCCGCCCGAGCAGTTGATGCTGCTCATCAGCGGAACGCAGGGCGAGCCCATGAGCGCCCTCAGCCGCGCCGCCGTGGATAACCACAAGCACGCCCGCATCGAGCCGGGAGACACCGTCATCCTCAGCTCCCGCATCATTCCCGGCAACGAAAAAAGCATCTTCCGCGTCATCGACCACCTCTATCGCCGCGACGCCCAGGTCATCTACGACAACGGCTCCAACGGACTGATTCACGTCAGCGGCCACGGCTCGCAGGAAGAGATGCGCCTGCTCATCAACCTCGTCCGCCCCAAATTCTTCATTCCCATCCACGGCAACTACGGCAACCTGCACAAGCACGCGCGGATTGCCATGGATACCGGAGCCATCGAACACGCCATCGTCATCGAAGACGGCGACGTGCTGGAGCTGGACAGCAAAGACATCCGCAAGGTCGACAAGGTCACCACCGGCCGCATCCTCATCGACTCCGGTTCGTCGAACGATGTGGTGGAAGATCTGGTCTTGAGAGACCGCCGCATCCTATCCGAAGACGGCATCGTAATCGCTCTGCTGGCCATCAACAAGCGCACCGGCAAGGTGGAGCAATCGCCCGAGGTGGTGATGCGCGGCTTCGGCGCCGGAGACATCACCGATCAGGCTCGCGAGGCGGTCATGCAAACCCTCCACAGCCTCAGTGCCGAGGAGAAGACCGACTACGGCATGGTCAAGGAAAAGGTCCGCGTCGAGTTGAAGCGCATGATCCAGAAAACCACCGGCCGCCGCCCAATGATTATGCCGGTGATTCTGGAAATCTGAAGACAGCTAAATGTTTGCTTCCCACAAACAGGGTGCTTCCCACAAACATTTACCGCTCTCTTTGCGGCTAAGGTGGGATAGATTTAACTTTCTCGAATCTATTAGCCTCATCACCATCTTGAGCCGCAATTCTGAACCTTTGGTTCATTGCAATCATCCATGCCGGTCTGCTGCGATAAAAGGTAATATAGGGATATAATGTGCCTAAGCCGGGATGAAAAATAAGAATTATGGCTCCCCCGTCAGCTCATAATCCCTGTGCCGATCGACGCGGCAAAGGATAGTCTTTTTCAACGGCATCGATTGAGGATTCACTCAGTTTGATTGAATGCAGAGGAGGGTCGGATGGCTTACTCCAGGCAATTCACTTGCGATATGTGCGGTATTCACAAGAAACATTTAAACAAATGGTTTCTTGTTGATGCTACGGATTCTTGTGTTTGCATAAGGATCTTTGATAATGAAAATGCAAAACAAGAACGTTTTGCGATCCTTTGTGGCGAAAATTGTTTGCAAAAGTACTTGTCACAGAAATTAGATTTGATGCTTGACCAACCGCAATCGCAAGTTGCGCCTAAAATAGCGCTCGTGTCCAACGGTGTTAAAGCATCGGGCGGGAAATGAACCTGCGTATACACGCTAAGGCAGTTGTCAGCCGGTGCCACAAATCCCGCTTTTGAGACCGGGAATCGAAAATCTGCTCCCTTCTACCAGAGCTCTTGGAACTAGCCAGTTCCTGCGAGGGCCGCTATTATCAGATAATTACAAAATGGCAAACCAGCTCGTCACTCTCGCCGAAATCCGCGCCGCAGCCGCCCGCATCGCATCCATCGCCATCAGAACCCCGCTAATAGAAGCCGCCTTCCCCGGCCTCTCCGGTCACGGAACCCAGAAGCGAATCTGGCTCAAGGCCGAGAGCCTTCAGCCTATTGGCGCATTCAAGATGCGTGGCGCTGCAAACAAAATCCTCCAGCTTACCCCTGAAGAAATCCGCCGTGGAGTCATCACCTATTCCAGCGGCAACCACGCCCAGGCCGTAGCTTACGTGGCCCGCGAAGTTGGCGCAAAAGCTGTCATCGTCATGCCCTCGAACGCCCCGGCCATCAAGCGCGCGGGCACTCTGGCGCTGGGCGCGGAGGTTGTCGATGTGGGCGTCGCCTCCAGCGAGCGCCTCGCCATGTCCGAGAAATTAGTCCGCGAACACGGTTACGTGGTCGTCCCGCCCTACGACGACCAGCAGATCATCACCGGCCAGGCCACCTGCGGCCTGGAGATCGTCGAATCCCTCCCCGACGTGGACCTGGTTCTCTCGCCGGTCTCCGGCGGCGGCCTGCTGAGCGGCGTGGCCGCAGCGGTCAAGCAGCTTCGCCCCCAGACCAAAGTCTTCGGCGTCGAGCCGGAGCTGGCCGGCGACACAGCCGAAAGCTTCCGCACCGGCGCAATTGTCACCTGGGGAGCCGAGCTTGTCAGCCGCACCATTGCCGACGGCCTGCGCACCCAGAGCGTAGGCGTGCGCAACTTCGCCCACATCCAGGCTTTTGTGGACGGCGTTATCACCGTCACCGAGGCAGAGATTCGCGCCGCCATGCGCGCAATCGTCGCCGCCACGCGCCTGGTTCCCGAACCCAGCGGAGCGGTAGCCACAGCGGCCCTGCTCTTCCACGCCGCCGAACTGCCTCCCTACAAGAAAGCCGTAGCCATCGTCAGCGGCGGCAACGTCGCGCCGGAGATGCTGGCCCAGATCCTCACTGAAGTTTGAAGATTTCGCCTAATCTGAGAAACTGCGTGTGAGGTATGCTTTACTTGTAGATTCAAACTGGATTTTGCCCTCTTTCTTTAGTATTCAGGCAGTATTGAAAAACCCTGCTAACCGCGCACCGGAGGCTTCTTGAACGCATACATTCAGTCCATCATCCTGGGCATAGTGGAAGGACTGACCGAATTTCTCCCGGTCAGCTCAACGGCGCACCTGCGCATCACCGAAGCGCTGATGAAGATTCCCCTCGACGACGCCTACTGGAAGATGTACACCATCGTCATTCAGTTGGGCGCAATTCTGGCGCTCGCTCTGCTCTTCGCGGGCCGCATCGCCGGCTTCATCCGCACCTTTCCCAGGGGCGAAAAAGGCGACCGCAACTGGCTCACTCATCCCATCTCCTTCACGCTGATCGCTTTTGCCTGCACCTCCGTTCCCGCGCTGCTGTTGCATAAGTGGAGCGAAAAAAATCTCGGTAGCCTCAACGTGATCGCCTTCGCGCTGCTCATCGGCGGCATCGTCATGTGGATTGTCGATGCCTGGGCGGCCCGTCGCGACGCCGGCACCACCCATGTCGAGGAGATGTCGCTGCCGCAGGCCATCTGGATCGGCCTCTGCCAAACGCTCTCAGCCGTCTTCCCCGGAACCTCGCGTTCCATGTCCACTATCGCCGCTGGTCAAATCGCCGGACTCGACCGCCCATCGGCCCTCGAGTTCAGCTTCCTGCTCTCCATCCCCACCATGATCGCCGCCACCGTTTGGGATCTTCTCAAGGAACTCCATCCCAGCCACGGCGCGGCCGCACACGTAGTCATGACCACCGATAACTGGATCGTGCTCATCATCGGCTTCGTGGTTTCCTTCATCGTGGCCATGGGCGTCGTCGAGTGGTTCCTGCACTGGGTGCGCAAGCACGGCTTCACCATGTTCGCCATCTACCGCATTATCCTCGGCGCCGCGCTGCTGCTCTGGGGAACAAAATATATCGGCAGTTAAACTGCGCGAAACTCCATCTCCGCCGGGGGTCCACACCATGGTTCCCCCGGCCTTCTTTTGCTCCTTATCCACACTCCCGGCGAAGATAATATAAGTTGCTCTGGAATTCTGCGTCCGCTCCATCCGTTCACTCGCGGCAGCTTTCCAGGGGGTCCATCGAGACGGAGCGCACTTGCCATGTCACCACTTCGCATTGTTTTAGCGCCGACGCGCAACCGCCCTCTCAACATTTTTCTGGGCCTGGTGCTGGTGTTGGTTGCGGTGCTCGTCCTGCTCGCGCTGGCCACCTATCATGCCACTGACCCCTCGTGGAATACCGCCTCCGGCGTCACCGGCCCCTCCGCCGTGCGCAACTGGATCGGCCTCTTCGGCGCATCACTCAGCGACCTGCTGCTGCAATCTCTCGGCATCACCGTCTTCTTGCTGCCTCTGTGGCTGTGCGGCCTCGGCTGGACATGGATGCGTTCGCGTCCCGGCGGCTCGGCTTGGCTGCGTTGGATGGGCGCTTTGCTGGCGCTGGCCTTTACGCCCGCCGCTCTGGCGCTGTTGCCCTGGCGCTTGCTCTGGCACGGAAGGCCAATCGAAGGCGTCGCGGGCCTGCTCCTCTCCGATCTACTGGTGCGCTATTTGAATTTCAAAGGCGCAGCGCTGGTGGCCGGCGTACTGGCCGTCGCGGGAATCTGCCTTGCCTCAGCCGTCTTCGTCTCCGCCCTCGCCGAGACCCTCCAGGCTCGCTGGCGCAATCTTGTCTCCCTCCACGACCGATGGCGCAACTGGCGCGAGGAGCGCGCCGAACTGAAGGAAGCGCGCATCGCCGAGCGTGAGCTCCGGCGCGAGCGCGAGAGCAGCCCTGAAGCGGGTCCGCATCTCGTCTCCCCTAAACTCGTTCCTGATCCCGCGCCGGCCCCTCATCCCGAGGCCGCATCGCTCGAAGCGCGTCCCGGCTTCTTTGCCCGCCTCTTCCGCCGTCGCGCCGTCGAAACTGACCCCGAAGACATTCCCGCCTATCAGCGCATCCCCATCCAGCCGGATGAAGATGAAGACGCCGGTCCGCGTCTGGTGCGCCGGCCCAGCATTTGGGAACGCACCGGCGAAATTCCCGCGCATGAAGTCACCGCGCATGTTGAGCCCATCCCGATCAACGAGCTAACGGCAACCCCGCATCCCCCACCCGCGCAGCCTCAGCCTGCAACTCCGCACCTCGTGGCCGACCGCTTTGAGCCTCCACCCGTCCGTCCCGTTTTTGTGCCCGCCGCCGCGCCGACGCAGCCCGCCGATCAAATCGCCATCCACGAACGCGCCGACGCCGCAGTGCATACGGCTGCCGTCGCGCCAAAAAACGTCAGCGGCTTCAAGCTGCCGCCCAGCACTCTTCTCAATCCCGGCGAAGGCCCCCAGGCCGTTCGCGAAGACGAACTGCGCGATGAAGCCCGCGTCCTTGTCGAAAAATGCGATGAGTTCGACGTCCGCGGCCAGGTCGTCCAAATCAATCCCGGCCCCATGGTCACCACCTACGAGTTCCGCCCCGAGGCCGGCGTCAAGTACTCCCGCGTCACCGGGCTCGACGACGATCTCTGCCTCGCCATGCGCGCCGAATCCATTCTCATCGAGCGCATGGCCGGCAAAAACACCGTCGGCATCCAGGTCCCCAACCATCGCCGCGAAACCATTCACCTGCGCGACTGCATCGAGTCGGAAGAATTTCGCAAGGCCAAGTCGCGCCTCACCATCGCCATGGGCAAAGACATCAACGGCCTCATCCGCACCGCCGACCTGGCCGCCATGCCTCATGTGCTCATCGCCGGTTCCACCGGCAGCGGAAAATCCGTGGCCATCAACGCCATGATCATGAGCCTGCTCTATCGCACCACCCCCGCGCAGGTTCGCCTCATCCTCGTCGATCCCAAGCGCGTCGAACTGGGCATCTACGAGGGCATTCCCCATCTCTTCACGCCCATCATCACCGAGCCCAAGCTGGCCGCCAACGCCCTTCGCAACGCTGTCCGCGAAATGGATCGCCGCCTCAAGCTGCTCGCCTCCCATCGCCTGCGCCACATCGACCAGTACAACAAGCTCTTCGACAGCGCCATGCCTTCGCTCTTCGAATCCGGAGAAGATGAACAGCCGCTCCCCTACATCGTCATCATCATCGACGAACTCGCCGACCTCATGATGCTTGATCGCGCCAATGTCGAGGACGCCATCAAGCGCCTCGCGCAGATGTCGCGCGCCGCCGGCATTCATCTCATCCTCGCCACGCAGCGCCCCAGTGTCGACGTCATCACCGGCCTCATCAAGGCCAACATCCCCACGCGCATCAGCTTCCGCCTGGCCACCAAGGTCGATTCGAGAACCATCCTCGACGCCAACGGGGCTGAGGCTCTGCTGGGCCGCGGAGACATGCTCTTCCTACCGCCCGGCACCAGCCGCCTCCTCCGCCTCCATGCGCCCCTGGTCACCGAAAAAGAGGTTGCCGCAGTCGTCGATTTCTGGAAGGAGCAGGCAGACGCCGAATACGTCGAGAGCTTCCTCGAAGCCCCCAAAGACGACTCCGCCAACGCAGACGGCTCCAACTCCGACTCCAGCGAAGATGATTCCCTCTATGACGACGCCGTCCGTCTGGTCTTCGAATTCCGCAAAGCTTCCACATCGTTATTGCAACGCCGCCTGAGAATCGGCTACGGCCGCGCCGCCCACCTCATCGACATGATGGAAAGCGATGGATTAGTAGGCCCCGCCGACGGCCCCCGCCCCCGCGAGCTCCTCAAATCCCCCGACTGGCAGCGCGAAGTAGCCTCCACGGCCAACGAATAGTTAAGATTTGTCATCAAATTAAGAGTTGTCATCCTGAGCGCAGTCGAAGTGCCTGCTTTTGTACTTCGTTGTTTTGAAAGGGCACGACTTCAGTCGTGCCGTCTGCCGGCAGTTTTGTATCAGGGCACGACTTCAGTCGTGCCGAAATGCAGCAAGAATATCTCCGGGCTTTAGCCCCTGAGGGAAGTTTATTCCGGAGGGAGGCGGGGGTTTCAACCCCCGCATTATGCCAATATATGCCAATAAAATAATCGAGGGCTTTAGCCCCGGAGGTATTCCGGGTGCCCCATCCTCGCCGCGTACTTGTTTTTGCGGCTAGGGTGGGATATCACATACCATCCCAAGATTTGTCATCCTAGCGGAGTAGGTCGCGTTCGTTGCGACCTGCGCAGTCGAAGGACCTGCGGTTGTTCTTGTTTTTGCTTATCATCCTGAACGTAATCGTAGGACCTGTGGTTGTTTTTGCTTTGTATCAGGGCACGACTTCAGTCGTGCCGAATAATGCCCCTTAAATGACGTGGGCTTTAGCCCCTGAGGGAAGATTTTCCAGAGGGAGGCGGGGGTTTCAACCCCCGCATTATGCCAATAAAATAATCGAGGGCTTTAGCCCCGGAGGTATTCCGGGTGCCCCATCCTCGCCGCGTACTTGTTTTTGCGGCTAGGGTGGGATA
>JBEKFS010000102.1:0-11785 GCA_050013195.1 Occallatibacter sp. | reverse complement strand
GGCGATTTGCTGAAAGCGCGGATGAAAATCACAACCTATAATCATCATGCTCGGCTCCTTTCCTCCCGAGCTCCTGGTCGTTTCACAGCAACCAGTCTACTCAGGTCGGAGGAGCCGACGCTATCATGTAATCAGCCTCCCGGCCGGCTGTTGCGTGGACCTCTTGGTCCACGACGCACTCTGTACCATCTGTAAAAATGCTCTAGGGTGGGAAACCATGAGTCTCAACTCGCCTACCGCATAACCGGCTCGCGAACCTCCCATCCTCGCACGATAGAATCAAAGCATGATCAAGGGGATTTCCTTTCTTCGTTCTGCGGGTAGCCAGGCAGCCTATGACCGGCTGTCAAGCTTCTTTTCCGCACTGGGATTTGCTCCCGGCAAAGGGTGGAATGACGACCACCCCAACGACGAAGACCTGTCGTTGGGGACCCCGGTGACCAGCCACGGCGCTTCGTTTCTGGCGCCACTGGGCAATCTGGAATTTGTCGACGGCCAGTTTCCTTCCACAGCCGACGTGCTGGTAGAGGTGACCGCTTTGGACGCTGTGCATCAAGCGGCTGCTGCCTGGCTGCATGCGCAAGGTGGCGAACAGGCGGTCGCACGTCTTTCTCCCATCACGGAAACCCACTGGAAGTCGCGCCTTTTCACTGTCGAGCCCGAGCCAGGCTTCGCCTTCAGCTTCTGGGCGTGGACCGATCCTGTCAAGGGTAAGCCGGTGGCCGTGGAAGGTGATCTTTCCGCTGCCGGTATGAAGTTCGCCGTCGTCGTCGCCCGCTGGAATGCGGTCATTACTGAGCGACTGCTGGAGGGCGCGCTCGACGCATTGCTGCGCAGCGGCGCAAAGCGCACGGATATTGAAGTCGTCCGCGTTCCGGGCGCGTGGGAGATTCCTGCCGCCGCACGTGCCTTGGCCAATGCGGGCCGGGTAGACGCCATCATTCCACTTGGCTGTTTATTGCGCGGCGAGACTGCCCACTACGAGGCGATCTATAACGAAGTCGCCCGCGGCCTTGGGCAATCGCAGCAGGAGACCGGCATCCCCCACAGCTTTGGCGTGCTTACCTGCGAAACGCTGGAGCAGGCGCTCAACCGCGCCGGCATCAAGGCCGGCAACAAGGGCTTTGAAGCCGCCATCGCGGCCATCGAAATGGTCAGCCTCACCCGCAAGCTGCGGTATGGTGGGGTGGAAGATCGGGGTCCCCACGGACAGGGCTTCGTCCGCGGGGCGAAGGGCGGCCCTGCTTGACCGCCGGCCAGCATCATGGGTCGGGGCGCCGCAAATCGCGCGAGCTGGCCATGCAAATGCTCTATCAGGCGGAGATCGGTAAACAGACGCCCGATCAGGTACGCGCCAACTTCTGGAAGGCCGCCGACGAGGTCGAACCGGAAGTCCGCGGCTTTGCCGAAGAGCTCTTCCGCGAGGCCATCGAGCATCAAGAGCAGATCGACGAGCTGCTTGTGGCCAACTCCAAACACTGGCGGCTGGAGCGCATGCCCGCCGTGGACCGCAACCTGTTGCGCATGGCCGTGGGCGAGATGCTGGGTTTCAAGGGCACGCCCTTCCCCATCGTTATCAATGAAGCTTTGGAAATCGGCCGCCGCTACTCCGCTCCCGAGTCCATCAACTTCCTCAACGGTATGTTGGACGCGATCGCTAAAGGCCTGATCGGCAAGTAAGGCGGCTATCCGAACCCCAAAAACGGCACTAATCTCTGATCATTGTCTGTGCTGTATGCGGAAATCCACCTCTCACCTGACCCGTACACGCAGGCCTGGCGATAATCCTCGGCATGATAGCTGTCAATAACCTGAAGGCGTGAAATCGGCATCCTTCAGACTTCGAAGATATGCGTTGATGTTTGAGGAAGTACCCAATATTCCTTTACTATCATCGAATTTCACGTTATAGCGCGCAAGACGGGCATCTCTATCGGCAATTGTTTCTGACGGAGCGACCGTATGATAACGGCCCGAAGCAATACTGTAGAACTGGATGTTGTATCCCTCCTCACATAGAATTTGCAGAACATAAATATCGTTCCGAATATGTACCGCGCGAAACGTGCCTTTATTGCCAGCACAACCTGGTGAGCCTAATCCTTCAATGGAAAAGGCATAATCGTTACTGCCGTCTACCAGACTTAAACGCATCGGTTTCCCAATATCGTCTGTCGCACCCTTCTGTTCCAGGTAAACAGTGCCCGGTAAACGCTCACCTTCGCTGGCAGAGAAAACTTCTTCTTTGGCGCTCCAGCAGCCGAACAGCGGGACGAGGAAGAGGGAAAGAGCGGCAAACCGCAAGACCGAGAAATTTCGCATAGTGAATGGACACTATACTCATTGACCAAACGTGTCAACAAAACTCAGCACAACTCGGCAGCCCCCTGGTGTCAATATGGGCCTGAGAGAGCAGGCGAGATGCCCAGGCGCCTCAAATCTGCCTTATCTGCAAGCCTCACCCGGCCGGTCAAGCACGTCGTTGGTTCTTGCGCGGTGGTCCTGCTGCACCACCGCTCCCGACTTTAGAACCAGCCTCCCCTCCTGGCTGAGCAGAGGGTCGATTTCAAAGTCCGCCGCCACCGGCGCTCCATCCACCGTGCGCGCGCAGTACCAATCCTTGCCGTAGGGATCGCCGTTGCGATACCACCTCAGGCAGGCGATCACAGATTTATCGGAACTCAGGTCGCATTGAAGCCATAGATATAAATCGCCGTTGCCCGAGCCGGCCAGCGCAAAGGCTGTGGCAGAAACCCTGGCCGGCCGCTTATGAGCGTAGGCGCCATCAATAATCGGTCTGCGCACCTCGCGGATACATCCGGCGTCCTTGAAGTTTTCGTACGTCGACCCGCGCTCCAGCTTCATCACCGGGCCATCGGGCGGCTTCACCCACACATACCACCGGCTGATTCGAATCTGAACCTGTTTTCCGGCAAGCTCCTCCAGGCCGGAGAACTTCTTCTCATGAAGAAAGCTTCTGCCGTCGCCGACCACAACCTCATCGCCCTGCCGGAAGCAGAAAGCGCTGGCCGGCTCTGCGTTTTCGGAGCATCCATTGCGGCAAGGCTGGTAATCCGCCTTCTCCACCAGCGTCGTCGCGGAAAAACCCTTGGCCTCTCTGGCCGAAGCGCAAATGGTCAAACTCAACCCCGCGCAGGCGGCAACGACAATGAGTGGCAGAGACCGCAAAATCCTGCCATGACGAGACTGAATGGAGTGCTTGAACCGAGCCGGGATCGATGATTGCATCATGCGCTTTAAGGTACTACTGCCCATTCCAGTTTCGCAAACGCCGGCGGAATTCTCGCTTTGTCCAGCAGCCTCCAGGCTCGGGGGCATCTTCCACAAGCCGCCTTAGCTGCAAATCTGATACCCTTTCCTTCTCATGGATTTCACGAATCTTCATCTCGAAAAACGTCCTCCGCTGGCTGTCGTCACCATTGACCGGCCCAAAGTGCTCAACGCCCTCAACGCCGAGACCCTCACTGAGCTTGCAGAAGTCTTTGAAGAACTGGCCGCAGACCACGAAATCCGCGTCATTCTCCTCGCCGGCGCGGGTGGCCGGGCCTTTGTTGCCGGAGCTGACATCCGCGAACTGGCCCCGCTCACCCCGGAAGAGGGCCGCGCCTTTTCCCTCCGCGGACAAGGGATATTGCGCCGCATAGAAACCCTGGGCAAGCCGATCATCGCCTGCATCCAGGGTTTTGCACTGGGCGGCGGCTGCGAGCTGGCCATGGCCTGCACCCTGCGTCTGGCTGCTGACGATGCCCGCCTCGGACAGCCGGAGGTCAAGCTGGGCCTCATGGCCGGCTATGGCGGCTCGCAACGCCTGACCCGTCTCGTAGGCCGCAGCGACGGACTCAAACTGTTGCTCACCGGCGCCATCATCGACTCTCAGGAAGCCCTCCGCATCGGCCTTGTCGATGAGGTTCTTCCCGCCAGCGAACTTATGCAGCGAGCCGAGGCCCTGGCGCAGGAGATTGCCGCCAACGCTCCCCTTGCCGTGGCTGAAACCATGCGCGCCGTCGATGAAGGCTTCGACCTGCCGCTCGACCTGGCCCTGCTCCGGGAGTCAGTCCGCTTCGGCGGTCTTTGCGCCACTAACGACAAGAACGAAGGAGTTCAGGCATTTCTGGAAAAGCGCCCGCCCGTCTGGAAGGGTCAATAGAGCATTTTGCCTGTTGGGGTAGAGTCGTTTCCCGATTGCTTGTACAGTGCCGATGAGTCCGGAACATGTAGCGCCGACCTCCCGGCCGGCTGTCGCGTGGACCTCCCGGTCCACGCTGCACTCTACGCCATCCTGCAAAAATGCGCTAAACACTGCGCCCAAAACAAAAGCAGCCGGTTTCTTCCGGCTGCTTTTGTTTGTAAATCGAGCCTCAAAGGCTCTTGCCGTGCTACGCCTTGGCGGTGACCAGAGCCTTCAGCCGCGTATTCAGGCGGCTCTTGTAGCGGGAGACGGTGTTGTCGTGCAATACACCCTTCTGCACACTCTTATCCAGCGTGGAGACGGTCTCGCGATACTGCGCCTGGGCGGCCTTCACATCGCCCTTGACCAGCGCCTCGCGCAAAGCCCGCAGGCTGGTGCGCACACGGCTGCGGCTGGCGCGGTTCAATTCGGTGCGCTTTTCGGTCTGGCGGGCGCGCTTCAGCGACGATACATGGTTTGCCATTCGTTTTCCTTGATCTTTGTCCAAATTTCAGGGGGCCTGAAAATAAGACAGAATGTTGCGTTGTCAGAACGCAACCGGAGCCGCATCCCTCGCAATTTCTAAGTCTACGGGAAATCAGGCTGCGGGTCAATGCGCCTGTCGCGCGGATTGGGCTACCCACGGCTGCCCCGGCGGTTATGCCCGGAAAGCAAATCTTGTGAGTCGATGCTTAAATCACCGGCTCACGCCGATAGATTGCACGGAGCCTGAACAGGAAGAGCGCTACCAGGGAGGTTCCCAACAGCAGTGTGGTTGGAGGCTCCGGTGTCGGCATGACATCCCCCGACTCACTGTAAATGATCGTCCCCGAAGGGCCAGAGCACGTAGCGTCAGAGCATGTCCCCTCCGTTACCACGCCGACGTTATCGCTGGAATTGCTGATATCGATGGTCCCCCCGGCGTCGGTGAGCCCCCCAGGTGGCAAGACGCCGACTCCCGTAAAGAAGAAGGCCAATCCTTCCAACCCAGTCTGATTGGACGCATTCGATGTTAGAAAGAGAACTTCCGTGGAGTCCGGGCTCAACCCAGTGCAGGTCGAAACGTCGCTTTCGCAGGCGTAAAGGTAGGTTTCCGCAGGAATTCCCACACCGGCTGTCGTGGTGATATCGATGTTGCTGTAAGCTCCGCACGGCGAACTTACGGTGCTGCAGTTGGTCCCTGCATCGGGGTCGAAGGTGAACGATCCGCTCGCAGTCACCCCATCATTGAAGGTTACGTTTTGCAGCATCCAGGTCACGTTTTCAGCCGAAGCACTCAGTGCAAATGTGAGGAAAGCACATCCAATCAGTCCAATACGCATGATCGCCTCCGATTACGGAATTTGTTATCCGTTTTTTTACAATAGCCTAAATTTTTATGAACTGCTCCATCGTTGTCAAGAGAAAAATCCCCACGCTCGGCTAAAGGTCATGGCGTAGAGCCAGGGTTTTCATGGTCTTGGGCGGCCAAGGGGCCATGCATGCCACCCTCCGGGCACAAGCCTTGCTCGCCTGCCGCGGCTCGATGGCTCTCCAGGTATCATCAACGATACCTTTTTCGTTAAAAATCCATACCTCCCGCATTGACTATCCGCCCTAACGGCGCTACTCTCAAGCCCAGATACCGAATACTGATACCGGATTTGGTAGCCTACTCCATCCCGCGGTTTCACCAGACAGCCCAGAGCTTCGGCTCAGTCCTGCGCCACATTCCGCAGTTTCCCTCTCACACTGCCACTTGCCCGCAGCCTGTCCGCCGCGCTGTCGGCCTGCCCCGCGCCTTGTTCAATCTGTTCAATCTGTTCAATCTGTTCAATCTGTCCAACCCTCTTGGAGGTCATCAATCCCATTGAAAATCGCCCTGGAGATTACGCCCAACCTCGAGCCCCTATTCGGCACTCGCGATGAAAACCTCCACCTCATCGAAGACTCGCTCGGCGTGCGCATCGATCTGCGCTCCGACGCCGTTCATGTCGATGGCCCCGAAGCCGCAGTCGAACGCGTCCGCCAGATCTTCGCCGACTTCGAGGCGCTGCGCCGCCAGAGCGTCAATCCGCACAACGGAGAATTGAACGCCCTCCTGCGCCTGGTCGTCGCCGACCCCTCCGTCACCCTGCGTTCGCTCTCCGACTCCGGCAAGCAGCGCTCGGTGGGCGTCAAGCGCCAGGTCCAGCCCCGCTCCGTCAATCAAAGAAAATATGTAGAAGCCATCGAGCAATTCGATATGGTCTTCAGCGTCGGACCCGCCGGCACCGGCAAAACCTATCTCGCCGTCGCCATGGCCGTCTCCGCCCTCAACGCCAAAAAAGTCAGCCGCATCGTTCTCGTCCGTCCCGCGGTCGAGGCCGGCGAGCGCCTCGGCTTCCTCCCCGGCACCCTCCAGGAAAAGGTGGACCCCTACCTGCGCCCGCTCTACGACGCACTCTACGACCTCCTCGATCCCGAAAAGGTCGAAAAGCTTTTCGAGCGCAACGTCATCGAAGTCGCCCCCCTGGCCTTCATGCGCGGCCGCACCCTCAACGACGCCTTCATCATCATGGACGAGGCCCAGAACACCACCATCGAGCAG
Source organism: Occallatibacter sp. (assembly GCA_050013195.1). Lineage (GTDB taxonomy): Bacteria > Acidobacteriota > Terriglobia > Terriglobales > Acidobacteriaceae > Telmatobacter. The sequence continues at coordinate 5,027 of JBEKFS010000102.1, read as the reverse complement.
ATGAAGATGTTTCTCACCCGCATGGGCAACGGCTCCAAGGCGGTCATCACCGGCGACATCACCCAGATCGATCTTCCCAACCCGCGCAAGTCAGGCCTCGTCGACGCCATCAACATCCTCGACGGCGTCGAGGGCATCCACTTCTGCCACTTCGAGGAGTGCGACGTAGTCCGCCACGCCCTCGTCCAGCGCATTGTGAGAGCCTACGAGTCCGCCAAGCCGCAACAGCAGGAACTGCCGCTGGCCCTCGGCGATACCATCGATGTGGGTGTAGAGAGCCGCGAAAATCATCCACAGCCGCAGCATCCCGCCAAGCCGCAATAATCAGGGCGAGTGAAGTCAATAATCGGCCTCGCGCAGCCTGCAAGCTGGAACGATATTCGATAATAAAAATTTAACAAACCTTCCGTAACATAATATTTGCGTGCTATTATTTTTTCCCTTCCAAATTTCAATTGGTTTTGTCCTGAATTTGTATGGAAGGCCTCAAATGTAAGTTGCTATGGATCAAAATGCAGAATCATCCCTCCCCCCGTTTTCCTTGCAAACTTGGCAAAACCACAAGTGTACCCACCTCAAAAAGGAGAAAGTAATGAAAGTTCACTCGATTTTGTTTGTGTGCATCGCCGTTGCTATCGCCGCTTTTTCCAGCACTTCCAGCCTTTCCGCTCAAACCGAAACGGCGGTCTACAACTCGACGCTCAAGGCGCCGGAATGTGCAACCGTTGGCTCATCGTGCGACTCCGGCCCGAGCTTGCTGCTGGGACGCGACAGCATGTCAGGCGGTGCGGAACCCAATCAGCCCAACACCATCAACAGCTCCTGTGCCGATGGCAAGTCGGGAACCTTCCACTCCTCCGAGTCCAACGACCGCATCGTAGTGGCATCGACCAACGGCGGAGCGCTGACCCAGGGAAACACGGTCACGGTCACGGCTACAGTATGGGTCTATAGCATCAGTGGCAGCACCAAAGACTATCTGGATATTTACTACACGGCCAACGCCAGCAGCCCCTCGTGGGTACTCGCGGCAACCATCGCGCCAACCGCGACCGGAGCGCAGACCTTGTCAACCACTTACACCCTGCCCACCGGCAGCTTGCAGGCGGTGCGGGCCAACTTCCGTTCTGGGGGATCGGCTGCCGTATGCACCACAGGCTCATACGACGACCACGACGATCTGATCTTTGCAGTGGCAGCCGTCCAGGCGCCGGCCTTCTCGCTCAGCGCCACGAATGCTTCAGACACGGCCAGCAGCACTACAACCACCACTGCCACCTCTACCGTTACCGAGACCATCACCAACGGCTTCAGTTCCCCCGTGACACTGACGGCCAGCGGCATGCCGAGCGGCGTTACCGCTGCCTTCAGCCCGACGTCGATCACCGGTGCAGGCACCTCCACGTTGACCTTCACCGTGCCCGCGAATCAGTCGGCCAGCACCTCGACGATCACCGTGACCGGAACCCCGGCCAGCGGCACGGCCGAACAGACCACGCTCACGCTGACCATCACCGCCGCCGCGACGCCGAGCTTCTCGCTCAGCGCCACGAATGCTTCAGACACGGCCAGCAGCACTACAACCACCACTGCCACCTCTACCGTTACCGAAACCATTACCAACGGCTTCAATTCCCCGGTGACACTGACGGCCAGCGGCATGCCGAGCGGTGTTACCGCTGCTTTCAGCCCGACGTCGATCACTGGCGCAGGCACCTCCACGCTGACCTTCACCGTGCCAGTGAATCAGGCGGCCAGCACCTCGACGATCACCGTGACTGGAACCCCGGCCAGCGGCACCGCCAAGACGACCACGCTCACGCTGACCATCACCGCCGCCTCCTCAACCACCTACACCTTGATTGCAGAGCCGACGGCGGGTCTTACACCGATCTACAACCTGATCTCCTCCGCCAAGAACACCATCGACATGACCATGTACGAGCTGACCGACACCACGGTTACTTCGCTGCTGGCTACGGCGGCGTCCAAAGGCGTGACGGTTCGCGTTATCCTCGACCAGAACAGCGAGAAGAGCAGCAACACCACCGCATACAACTACCTGAGCGAGAACAATGTCTCGGTCCATTGGGCCAATCCGGTCTATACCGTCACTCATCAGAAGACCATCACGGTGGATCAAACCACTTCGGCCATCATGACGCTCAACCTCACGCCAAACTACTACTCCACATCCCGCGATTATGCCGTGATCACCAACGATCCGGCCGATGTCTCGGCCATCGAAACCACCTTTGCCGCTGATTTCATCAACGGAACCATCACGCCTCCAGACGGCGATAACCTGGTCTGGAGCCCCACCAACTCACGCACCGCCCTGACCGCGCTCATCAATGGGGCAACCACCTCTTTGCAAATCGAGCAGGAAGAGATGGCCGACACCGGCATCGAGTCCGCCCTGGAAGCGGCTCTGGCGCGCGGTGTGGCTATCACGCTCGTGCAGGAGAACGAGAGCGGTGCCTATGACACCATCCTCACAACCCTGAAGAATGACGGAGCAAAGATCGCCGTCTACACTTCATCCACCGGCTATTACATTCACGCCAAGGTCATTCTTGCGGACTATGGAACTGCGAATGCCAAGCTCTTCCAGGGCTCGGAGAACTTCTCTACAAATTCTCTGAACGATAACCGGGAACTTGGGCTGATCTTCACCGACTCGGCCAGCATGACGGCGGTGAATGCCGACATTACCGCCGATTACAACGGAGGAACCAAGTACTAAGGGTGGAACAGTTAGGCGTATCCCAGGTTTCGCCTTTGAAACCTGGGATACGGCAGGCAGCGCATGTCCCTATGAGTCACAATCAGGGTGTCCCCGGTCCCTTGCTTTTGGGGACCGGGGACACCACGAACCCCATGCGAGCGAATAGCGAGCGATTGGCCGCACCGCAGGTGCCGCTGTGAGAACCGATGCGCACCAGCAGCAATGTAGAATCGTCCCGCTTTTTTGTAGATAGAATTAGGTCGGGTTTCAAAGGTCACTCGCGATGATTCGTAGATTCGTCCGTCAACGCATGACGCGTGGAATCTCTCCGGCAGAACATAACCCGTCGGGAACCGTGAAGCTCCGGCACTCGTATCCCTACCAATCGCAACACGAGGGCACCATGGACAAAATTCAAAGAGAACTGCGCCTGCTCAAGATCTATGCGCTGGTTTCAACCGTTCTATTTGCCGCCTTGATCTGTCTCGCGGCAAAGGGTCCCGGCAAAAAAGTCAAGTTTGATGAGATCGACGCTGAACGAGTCAACATTGTCGAGCCCGACGGAAAGATACGGCTGACACTGGCAAACCGCGAGCGCATGCCTGGCGGGCAGTTGGCAGGGGTCGAGCTAACCGCACGGGAAGGGAATCGGACGTTAGGGAAGGTTAGCACAGCCACTGCGGGGATTATCTTCTTCAACGACAAGGGAGATGAATGCGGCGGTCTCATTTACGGAAGCAGGATGGTGGATGGGAAGCCGGTGGCATTCGCTCATTTCAGTTTTGATCACTACGATCAAAATGAGGCGATTGCCCTCTCGCACGGGGAAGAAGGCGGCATGAGCCGGTCGGGATTGGAAGTGTGGGACGCGGGCCTCCCAATCACCGCGGATGCGGTACAACAATACAATGCCGCACTGCAAATGAAAGATGGTCCGGAAAGGGATGCTGCTCTGAAGAAGCTCTCGAGCGAGCATGCAGCTGAATTCAAATTCACGCCACGGTTGTTCGTGGGGCATTTGGCAGAGAACAACGCATCCGCGGTGATCCTCATGGATGCTCAATCAAGGCCGCGCATTCGCATGGTCGTGGATGCATCCAACATCCCCTCTCTGCAATTCCTTGACGAACATGGCAAGGTGACGCAAAGCCTGCCGGGCAACGGCGGGAGCGCAAACCATCCGACGCCCTAACCATATGCGCCGGGTGGCAGGTAGCTCACTCATCAGCCACGAAGATTCATCCTGATTCTTGAAAAGCTGTGCCCCGATCATCGGCGGGTGGCCCTGGTCTCATACATCTTATCAAGTTGAGGGTGCCCCCGGTCCCTCGCCTTTGGGGACCGGGGATACCACGAACACCATGCGAGCGAATAGCGAGCGGTTGGCCGCACCGCAGGTGCCGCGGTGAGAACCGATGCGCGCCAGCCGCTCACCTACCTGTGTTTGGTGTTCTAACAGTCAGTCGAGGGAGTCTTCCGGGCGCGGCGCCTCGCCGCCGTCGCGGTTGAGAATGCGCAGAAAAGCCGCATCGTCGGCTCGCTCGCGGCGCTCTGCAAAGAAGTGCTCGGTCTGCATCGCAGCGATCTTCTCGGCGGCGGCGATAACCAGAAACTGGTTCATGCTGGACTTGTCGCGCTTGCTGACCTTCTCCACCTCAGCCTTCAGCGAAACGGGTAGCCGCAAGGGAAATGTAGAAACTCGAGTGGTCATGGTATTAACCTCTTCAGGACTTCGCCTGGACGAAGAACTTCAATTCCAAAACTGCTGCGCGCCGCGCGCAGATCCTTCTCGTTAAAGGTCACAATCGCGCCGGCCTGTCCGTTCACCGCGGCCTCCAGCACCATTTCGTCGCCGGGATCGCGCAGTTGAGGCCGCCAGCGGTAATAGCTCTGCACCGGCTCGGCCAATGAAATGAGGCGGTCCAGAAAGATCGCGATCTCCGCCAAGCTCAAACCGGAGGCAAGGCGATGCTCGGCGGTCATGCATTTGGCCTCGTACTCCAGCGCCAGCGGCACATTCAGCAGCATGGTGGCCCGCCCCAGCCGTATCCGCCGCAGAAGCTCGGCTGATCCGCCGCGTGGGCTGCGCATGGCCGCCACAACGACGTCGGTGTCGAGCACGAATCTCATATCGCATATGATACCACATCACCGACGATGTGATACAAGTGCCCCAAGGTCCCTTGTATCTCTACATCAGCAGCATTTTGAGTGAAACTGCTGTGGTGGGGGAGTTGAGAGATCAACTCCCCCGCGGGCGAGCGGCTCCCGTGGTCCCTCGGGTCGAATGACCGCAAGC
>JBEKFS010000101.1:0-11798 GCA_050013195.1 Occallatibacter sp. | reverse complement strand
GCTGGCCGCGAACGCCGCCGAGCACGACGCCTGGTTCCGTGCCAAAGTGCAGGAAGCTATCGACGATCCGCGCCCCGCAATTCCTCACGGTAAGGTTTCTGCCCACTTTGCCAAACGGCGCGCTGCCGCGATACGGGAAAAGCGGAATTAGAGGAGGTCACAATCTTTATCTCAAAGACGTGATTTGGCGCGCGCACAATATATTCCATTGACGGATATGCATTATCTTATATAATCGCGTGGTGAGCACAAACGCCAAGCCTATCGAATTCCGGGGTGGGGCTCTGGATGACCTTTGCCGCTTTCCAACCGCGGCGCGGAGAGAGGCTGGCTACCAGCTATACCAGGTGCAGGAAGGGCTTGACCCGGACGACTGGAAGCCGATGAACACGGTTGCCTCGGGAGTGAAGGAGATCCGGATTCGAGAGGAAGATGGGGCATTTCGTGTGATGTATGTCGCCAAGTTTGCAGACGCGATTTACGTTCTGCATTGCTTTCAGAAGAAAACACGGAAGACCAGCCCAGAGGACATTGCACTTGCTTCGCGGCGTTATAAGGACCTGATTAGGGAGTTGAACTCATGACCAAGAATCGCTTTGACAGTGTTTGGGATGCCATCGAAAAGAATTCGGCGCAGGCCGAGAATCTGAAGTTGCGGTCGTCGCTGATGCTGGCCCTTAAGCGGCACATCGTGCGCGAAGGATTGAGCCAGACCGAGGCGGCAAAGGTCTTCGGCGTGACCCAACCGCGCATCTCCAACCTCATGCACGGAAAAATCGAACTCTTCGGCCTGGATATGCTGGTCAACATGCTTGCCGCCGCCGGACTGAGGGTGAAGTTGCAGGTGAAGAAGGCGGCGTGAACAGCACAAGGAATCTTTTGTCAGAACAGCCTCGGCTTGTCGATGCCCTCCCATTGCTGGCGAGGGAGATCGAAGAATTATTGGCCAAAGCGAATGAACCGAAACTTGCGGCTCAGGTTGCAAAACTGAGAATGATCGAACGCTGTAGCTGCGAAGACGATTTTTGTGCATCGTTCTATACTCAGCCCAAGCCAAATGGGAGTTATGGGTCCGGCCACCGTAATGTTGTTCTTGAACCTGATAATGGGATGCTAATTCTCGATGTTGTAACCGGCCGCATTATGCAGGTTGAAGTGCTGTACAGGGATGAAATTCGGAGAGTGGTTCGTGCGATCTTTCCTTAATTATTCATCGAACGTCAAAATATTCAACCTAACCTTATTTTGCTCAGATACGGACCGGTCAGTATTAAGACGTTTCTGGAGAATCCGAGTACACTGAAATGTTCCCCAATCTTTAGACAAGCGTGCAGGAGGTCCCCATGGCATCGATTACAATTCCGGCAGTTCCATCTGAGTCGCGCCCCGGTCGCTTCGGCGTCTATGGCGGGCGCTATGTGCCGGAGACGCTGGTGGCTGCGCTGGATGAGTTGGAGCGCGAATACAATCTGGCCAAAAACGACGCGGCCTTTCAGGCGGAGCTGGCCGATCTGCTGAAGAACTACGCCGGCCGTCCCACGCCGCTCTACTTCTGCAAGCGGCTCACGGAGCAGTTGGGCGGGGCAAAGATTTATCTCAAGCGCGAAGACCTGCTGCACACCGGCGCGCACAAAATCAACAACGCTCTCGGCCAGGGATTACTGGCTCGCCGCATGGGCAAGAAGCGCGTCATCGCCGAAACCGGAGCGGGGCAGCACGGCGTGGCTACCGCGACGGTCTGCGCGCTGCTGGGCCTTGAATGTGTGATCTACATGGGCGATGTGGACATGGAGCGGCAGGAACTCAATGTACTCCGCATGCGCCTGCTGGGCGCCGAAGTCCGCGGGGTTTCCTCCGGCTCCAAAACGCTGAAAGACGCCATCAGTGAGGCCATGCGCGATTGGGTCACCAACGTGCGGACGACTTATTATCTGCTGGGCAGCGCGTTGGGCGCGCATCCCTATCCCACCATGGTGCGCGACTTCCATCGCTGCATCAGCCGCGAGATGAAGGAGCAGATTCTTGCTGCTGAGGGCCGTCTGCCCACCGCCATCATTGCCTGTGTGGGCGGCGGATCGAACGCCATCGGCGCATTCTACGAATTTTTGCCCGACGCTCAAGTCCGGCTCATCGGCGTGGAGGCGGGCGGGCGCGGCCCTGCGCTCGGCGATCATGCGGTGCGCTTCGGCGGAGGAGCGCCGGGCGTCTTGCAAGGGACGTATTCCTATGTCTTGCAGGATGAGAACGGCCAAATCGCGTTGACCCATTCGGTTTCCGCAGGCCTCGACTACGCCTCCATCGGCCCGGAGCACGCGATGCTGCACGACACGGGTCGCGCTGAGTACGTCTCGCAGGATGACGCGGCCACATTAAATGCGGTAGTCCGGCTGGCGCAGACCGAGGGAATTCTGCCGGCCCTGGAAAGCGCGCACGCCGTCGCAGAGGCTCTGCGCATTGCTCCCACAATGCAAACTCATGACATACTGGTGGTGAACCTCTCTGGACGCGGCGACAAAGATATGGGAATTCTGGCGCGCGAGTTGAAAATTCAGGGAGCCTGACAGTAAATTTCAATGACCATACGCTTCGATCACAAACCCGGACTTGTCATCTATCTGACGGCGGGAGACCCAACGCTCAATGCCACGCGTGAGATCGCGCTTGCAGCTATCGACGCGGGCGCCGATGTGATTGAGTTGGGCGTGCCCTTCAGCGATCCGCTGGCTGATGGGCCGGTGATTCAGCGCGCCAGTGAGCGCGCGGTCGCTAGAGGTACGCGACTCAGGGACGTGCTTAAGCTTGCCGGGGAGATTCGCGCGGCGCGGCCCGCTGCTGGCCTGGTGATCTTCAGCTATCTCAATCCGATTTTGCGCTACGGCCTTCACCAGTTCACTGATGCCGCGGCGACAGCCGGCGTGGACGGCGTGTTGGTGACCGACCTGATTGTCGAAGAGGCGGGCGAGTACCTCGGTGAGATGGCTCGTGTGGGGCTTGCGCCGATTTTTCTTGCAGCTCCCACCAGCCCCGACGAACGGCTGGAAGCCATCGCGTCTCATTCAAAGGGTTTCGTATACGCAATCTCCCGCGTGGGCATCACCGGCACGCAGCAGAGCCTGACCTCAGACGCTGCCTCGCTGGTCGCGCGAATCCGGCGATGGACTGGACCCGCCGGGAAGGGGCTGCCGGTGGCCGTGGGCTTCGGTATCAGCAACGCGGAACACGTTGCACAAGTAGCCAAGTTCGCCGACGCGGCAGTAGTCGGCAGCGCGATTGTGGGGTTGATCGAGCAGTCAACTCCGGAAGCCGCGCCCGCCGCTGTGGCTCGATTTATCAAGGGCCTTCGCCTGCCACAGGCGGCGATGGCCCGATAAACGCAGCCCTCGGCTTTTAGCTATTAGCTATTAGCTTTTAGTTACTAGCTAATAGCTCATTCGCTGCCGGAGTGACTTGGCAAGCTCACAGTGATACAGCGAAGCTAGAAGCTAATAGCTAACAGCTAAAAGCTAGCCTTTCAACACGAGGATGAAATGACGCTGGAAGAACTGCGAGACCAAATTGATGTTTTGGACCGCCAGCTTGTGGAGCTACTGAGCGAGCGAGCCCGCGCTGCGCAGATGGTGGGCCACTTGAAGGCTGCCACCTCGCTGCCGGTCTACGAACCGGCGCGCGAAAAGGTGGTCTACGCCAACGTGCGCGCGGCCAACAAGGGGCCTCTGCCGGACATCGAGCTGACGCATATCTACGAGCGCATCATCGACGTGATGCGTGCCTTGCAAAAGAACGAATTGGCGTCGGAGAGAAATGCCCGTGCTGCAGCCGCGGGCCACAGCGCCGGCGCTGACACAGACGCAACCGAGACAGGAAACAAGCCATGATCGTATCCATGCAGGAAAGAGCAACCGAAGAACAGATCGATGCCGTCATCGACGCCATGGTGGAAGTGGGACTCAGCGTGCATCGAACCACCGGCGCAATTCAGTCCATCCTGGCCGGCGTTGGGCCTACCGCCAATGTCGACTTGAGCAAATTTGAAGTCCTTCCGGGCGTGCTCAACGTGCTGCGCATCAGCTCGCCATACAAGCTGGCTGGCCGCGCTTTTCGTCCGGAGGGCTCGGTCATTGAGTTTGCCAACGGCGTCAAAGTCGGCGGCGCAAAGGTGGCCGTGATGGCTGGACCATGTTCTATCGAAAACCGAGAACAGATGTTCCAGACCGCCGCGCGCGTCAAAGCCATCGGCGCCAGCTTCCTGCGGGGCGGCGCCTTCAAGCCGCGCAGCTCGCCGTACTCCTTTCAGGGTATGGGCATTCCTGGGCTGCAAATGATGCACGAAGCCGCAAGGGCCCACGGCCTGCTCACGGTCAGCGAGGTAATGGAGATTTCGCAAATCGAGGAGATGCTGCCTTACGTGGACCTCTTTCAGGTGGGCGCGCGCAACATGCAGAACTTCAACCTGCTGCGCGAGCTGGGCCAGGCGCGCAAGCCGGTGCTGCTCAAGCGAGGCATCGCCGCCACCATCGAGGAGCTGCTGCTCTCCACCGAGTACATCATGGCCGGCGGCAACTACGACGTGATTCTCTGCGAGCGCGGCATCCGCACCTACGAAACCGCCACGCGCAACACCATGGACATCTCCGCGATTCCGGTGATTCACAAGCTCTCGCATTTGCCCATAGTCGCTGACCCCTCGCATGGTACGGGCCGCCGCGACATGGTGGCTCCCATGGCGCGGGCCGCCGTGGCCGCGGGCGCGGACGCGATTCTCGTCGAGGTGCATCCCAACGCCGACAAGGCCGCATCGGACGCCGCGCAGACTTTGTACCTGGAGCAATTCGACGAGCTGATGGGGCAGTTGCGAGTAATTGCCACGGCGGTGGGAAGGAGCTTGTAAGGTTTAATTCAGACGAGCTATTCGATTGGGTGTACCTGAGGGGATTTGTTATGGCGAGAAGAGTCTTCCAATACGAATTTGAGCAGAATTCTCACAATTCCATCTCCTATGAATTCAGCCTTGAAGAGGATGAGAAGATGGATTTATTAATGCTTGAAGGAACGCCATTCCTTCATCTGAATCGATCAGACATGCTCATGCTCGCGCGGATTTTAATCAAGATGGCTCACGGCGATTATGATGATGGATTTCATCTTCATCTCAAGAAGGACTTCAACGTAGATTTGCCGGAACGCTTTGTCATTGTGCTATCTTCTGGCGACTCGCGAGAAGAGAAACCATGATCGAGCGCATCTCCATTCTGGGCACTGGATTGCTGGGCACGTCGGTGGGACTAGCGTTGCGCGCGGCTGGCTTTCACGGCTCCATCACCGGCTGGAACCGAAGCCCCGAAGGCGCGCAGGCCGCACTATCCATGGGCGCGCTGGATTCCATCGCCGCCGACCCCTTGCAAATGGCACGGGAGAGCCAGGTGCTGCTGCTGGCCGTTCCCATCTACGCCACGCTCGATTACATGGATAAGCTCTCCGGCGTTTTAGGCTCCGAGCACTTGGTCACCGACGTGGGCAGCACCAAGGCGCAGATCACCGCTGCCGCCGGCCGCCTCTTTAACACACCGGAGCGCGCGGCGTTTCTTCCGGGGCATCCCATGGCGGGCAAGGAGCGCGGCGGCGCGGCTCAGGGCGACGCCAACCTATTTCGCGGCGCGGTCTGGCTCTTCACCGACGACCCGGCCTGGCAGCGCTCACCGCATTCGCTGGAATTGATCAAGGGCTGGCGGGAGTGGGTAGCCGCCATGGGCTCCAAGACCCTCGATCTCGACCCCGCGCGTCACGATGAGCTGGTCGCATGGGTCAGCCACCTGCCGCAGTTTGTGGCCACGGCCCTGAGTGCGCTGCTGGAAGAAGAGGTGGGCGACGCGCCGGAGCTGAAAGACGTAGGCGGGCGCGCCCTCAGCGAGATGACACGGCTCGGCGCCAGCCCCTGGTCCATGTGGCGCGACATCGCCCTCACCAACACCGAAGCCGTCCAGGCCGTGTTGCTCGCCCTGGAACAGCGCCTCGCCCATCTGCGCGAAAACCTGCGCACGTCGGAGTTGCGCGACGAGTTTGAGCAGGCGAATAGGTTTCGTCGGGAGTAGTTCGAGAAGATTATCTATTTTAAAATCAATACGATAGAAGGCTTGAACTTCCCTGGGAAGCCAGTCACAAAGACAAGCGCCTCAGTGCTGAGCCGGCGACTGAATCAACCGGCGACGGAAAATCCCTGCGAGCACGGCCAGGCCTGTGCCAAACAGCAAGTAGCTGGACGGCTCCGGTAGTACATTGATGTCGAAGTCCGCGGTACCCATCAGATTGTCGTCCGAAGGGCCACCACCGTAGATCTGGAAGTATCCCGTATAGAAAGCGACCGGCGTTCCGATAGGGATGGTCACTGTGAACAGCTCAATATCGAGGGAGGAATCCCCCGGATCTAGTGAAAGTGGGGAATTGTTCCAGAAATCAGTGTCATCCAACGTCAACGGTGGATCTACATAAGAGGAATCGCCGTTCAGGTATACCGTGTCACTTGAATTGTTGGTGATGACCGCGTCAAAGGTGAGCGTCTGTCCCTCATAGCCAGACTGATAAGGCAAGTCAAGGGTTATCGATAGCGGGTCTGCCTTTGCCGCCGTGCCAGCCAGCAGGAAGCCCACTATCGACAGGGATACAGCCAGCGATAACCTCAACCCCTTCATCGCGCTTTCCACAGGTTTTTTATGCTACAACATTGTGTTCACTTTGTCTACGGCAAAGTTACCGAGCGAAGACTAGACGAAAATGAACCTCCGGCGATAGTTCCAGAGTACTTTTCAGCCACTCCCGCGCCGTTGGCGCCCGTGCTCCCAGGGAAATTAACCGTGAAAATGCCCGTCGCACCCTGTGCTATGGATGCCAGAGACTGCGGTAACGGTGATCCCGAGGTTGTGCCCAGCGTGGCCGCGGTCAGGACCACGTTGGATACAGTCCCCGTGCCGGTGTTTTTGATCGAGATGGTCAAAGTGTAGCCGGTGCTGGCCGACCCCGTCACAGTAGACGTGGCCGAAACCGAAACTGAAGGCGCCTGGACCACCGAGAGCGTTCCGTTGACATAGGCAATCGAATAGTTGGCCGCCGTCAGGGTGCCCGCCGCGACTGTAATGGGATACGTGCCGGCTGGGCTGGAGGACGTCGCCGTAGTAGAAAGCACCGGCGATCCGCTCAGCACTGTTGTGGTGTCTCCATTCACAAACCCGCTGTAGCTGGCGGTAAGCGTCGGAACCGCTCCTCCCACGGCCATGTTCACATTATTCGCCGTCACGGTCAGCGTTGCCGGATTGACCATGAGTGGCACTGTTGTCGTTTGTGTGGAGTAGTCCGTCAGATCCGTGGGAGTAAATGTGACTGAAAGCGTATGCAATCCGGGGCTGAGAACTGTTCCAGCAGCAGGCGTATAAGCAAAGGTTCCGGCTACTGTTGCGGTAGCGTTAAGTTGCGCTGAGCTCAGCGCCGCGTTGTAGGAAATTGCTGCCGGATATGGCCAGGTGATGGGCGGTGCGACCGAATTCAACGTAACTGTAATCGGTGTGCTGGTTGTCCGCCCGTACGCGTTGGTGGAGTTCAAAGTATAAGTCTGGGTTGCCGTGGGAGTGATCGTCACGCTTCCGCTGCCCGCCGTGACCGGACCGATCACGTCGATGAAATCGTACGAGTCGCCGCTTACGTTGTACGTGAAAGTAACAGGAGTGCCGGAAACGATGCTGGTTCCCGATGCCGTGAAGCTGTTGATGACGGGCAAGGGGCCGGTAGGCGCGGTCGCCGAATCGTAGCCGGGAAACTCCGGTGTCGCCTGCACAACCTCGAAGTTCGACGATGAGATGCTATGCAAATTATCCAGATCATTGTCGTCAAAGCGTGAATCGGAGACGCCCTGGAAAAAGAAGTAGCTGCCATTGTCCGCCAGGATCATTCCATACTGCTGCATCGCCGTCAGGATGATCTGATTGACCGTTGAGAATCCTGAGATATCAAAGCTGGCCTTCAATCGGATGCGCATCCCCATCACGTTATTCGTTTCCCAAAGAGTGCCCGCGGCGTGAGAAGCAGGATAGACGAAATACCCGTTATTGGCATCGTCCTTTGTATGCGGCAAGGTAAAACGGATGGCGTGATGGATCGCTCCGGAGGCAATTTCGTCGTAGCGCACGAGGCCCGGGAAGATGGGCAATCCGGCGGCATCGGCTGAGGTCCATCCCCAGGGGCGCGTCTCATAGTTGTTCATGTCCCAGATGGTTTCGCTCGACGCATTGTAAAGCCCATTGCAGCGATGCGTGTTGTATGTCTCATAGAGAAAGCACTTGGCGCGGTCCAGCACCAGCACATGAGCATCGCCGACGTTGGTGTCCGGCCAGCCTGAGCAGTCGGCGGGATAGCCTTCGATGGGGGCGGTGGCGGGATAGGGCGCGACCACCACATCGCTCTCGCTCGCGTAGTCAATTACATTGATGGGCACGGCGGGAGTGATCGAGGAGTCGACGACTACGTAAGGAATGCCATATCCGCTTTCGGTGCCGAAATCCGGATGCAGGTACTGCCCTGCAAAGTCGGCCGCACCGGTGATGGCCGCCGAATTGGGGTCAACAGGAGCTGATGCAATGTTGGTGTTCCAGACATTGGAGGCGGGAAAAGGAACAAATCCGTTCAGGCTTGCATTGTTGCCCAGCGACATGCCGGCACAGGTTGGTGATTGAGCGCAAGCAGAACCTGCAGCACCCAGCATCAGCAGCGCGAATGCCGTCCCACAGAGAACGCGTGAGATAATCGGAGCAAACAAAAAGCGTGCGTTGATCATGGTACACCTCCATTTGTTAATGCAGATTAAGCGCGAAGAAAAACAGAAATCTAACAAAAATTGTAGCCCAGCAGCAGCTATATTCGTCTTCTTGTCATATAAAATATTTTGATTTTTTTGCCTTGTCTGATCAATTCTGACCGGGAGGTGGGCCGGACCATGGGCAGAGGGCTTGCCAGGGCCAGCGCCGGGCGACCTGCATCCCGCTTCTGACATGTGGGGAGCCAGTTCTCCTATTCTTCTGTTTCTCTTGTTGCAGCTGCCGCTTCCTTCGCCGGGTCGATGGTGTGAAAGCCTTCGCTCTTGGCGGCTTCCAGCAACTGCGGCGAGGCGGACACAAAGATGATCTCCGTGGCCTGGAACATATCGCGGGCGACAATGGCGGCTGCCAATTGCAGGGTGTCGGGCCAGCGCAGGGTGGTGCGGTCGAGAAGCTGGCGCGCCGCTTCCAGCACCGCCGGGTTCAGCGGCTCCTGCACCATGCGCGCGGCCTCCATGCGCAGGCTGTCCAGCGCGGCCGTGGCGTCCTCCGGGGTAATGGCGCCTGCCCGCTCGCGCCGGCGAATGGCCCCGTAGACCTCCAGCGGCGTCGAGGCAGAGATCAGCTTGCGGTTATCCTCGACGGCTTCCATCAGGCTGATCAGGGACTCGGTGCCCTGCTCCTGCACAAACAGCTTGGCGAAGGCGGTGGACTCAAGAAAGTAGCAGCTCACAGGTTCCCCCGTTCTTCCTCTATTGCGTCGGCGATGGAGTCGCCATGTGCCGTAACCGGATGGAAGCGCTGCGCCTCTTCGGGCATGCCCGCCTCGGCGCGGTTGAGGCGAATCGTGGTGGTGGGATAGGCCGGCGTCTTGGGGTTGGCGATCTTGCTGGTGATCACGACACCGCGCTGAATGGCCTCGGCCAATACGGCCTGACGCGACTCCGGGTGCTGATTCCAGCGGTAGGCCTTGCGCGGCAGGAACGAGTCGCGGAACCACTTCAGGGCGATGAAGGCGTGGCCGCCACGTTCCGCTTCGGCCAGCGCCGCGCACAGTTCTTTTACGCGGGCGTCGATGTCGGCTGGAATCACCGCCTCCTGCCCGTCTTCGTCCTCATCAAGGCCATATTCGGCAGAGGCTCGCGAGGCACGCGCAGGGCGTGGAGCAACTTCATCGCCGTCGATGCGCTCAAAGTAGATGCGAACTTCGTCTTCTTCCGGCGTCCACGTGTTTGCCATGGCGTTGCGGCGCTTGCTGCGGCCGTTTTCCCCGCACAACTCCACAATCGCCTGATAGCCTGCCGGCGCCAGAAAATGCAGGGCTCGCGACAGGCCCGGGTCCGTGCTAAACGCCATCTCGTTCAGGGCTTCTTCAATCATTTCTTCCGCGTCGGGTATGCTCAGGTTGTTCACATCTACGCTGTTTGGGTCAGCTTTTGTCGATTTCATTTTTTCTTCTCCGTATGCCGCTCCCCGCATCCGCCGGCGCGCCGCGTTTCCGGCAGGCTATATGGCCTGATTCCGGGGCTGGCCGTGAGGGAGAAAAAGGGAGCAGCGTTAGCTCTAAACTTCACGTTTGTTTACAGAGGATTTGCCTGCCTTTATTTCTTCTGTGGCGCTTGGATTTGAGAAATACTCTAGCTAATCCCTCTGTTTGAAGCTATTCAGTCTTCAGTGTACCCGATAAAGAGGCTCTCGTGGGACGGGATGAAAAATGCTGCGCGCTCATCCGCTTTTGTTAACCCCGTTGACGGGATAATCCATCTCTGCCGCCGCTATAGAACGCGGGCAGCCTACTTCGTACAATAGAGACATGCGTCATAGTTTGCAACTCCTTTTATTCTGTTGCCTGGTTCCGGCTGGGATGTATGCCGCTGACACTGCCCCGCCCTTTGACCTTTCCGGGCCGAAGGTGGATGTGCGTGTCAAGCGTAACGAGGTCACGCTGCCCATTGGCGAGACTCCCAACCTGCTGGCCGGAGACCGCCTGTGGATTCACCCCGACTTTCCCGAAAGTCAGGCCACGCACTATGTGTTGATCGTCGCTTTCCTGCGTGGGTCCACTAACCCGCCGCCTGCGGAGTGGTTTACCCGCGTGGAGACCTGGTCGCGAGAGGTGCGTGAAGAGGGTGTGTTTGTTACCGTGCCCGTGGAAGCGCAGCAGGCGCTTATCTTTCTTGCGCCGGAGACAGGCGGCGACTTCAGCACCCTGCGAAAGGCCGTCACCAACCGGCCCGGCTCCTTTGTGCGCGCCGTTCAGGATCTGCAGGCTGCCAGTTGGGACCGCATGCGCCTGAATGCTTTCCTGGCCGAGGTCAAGGAAACCTCGCAGACCGATCCCAAATCGCTCAAGGTGCGCTCTGAGCTTGCCGCCCGTAGCCTGGGAATCAGGCTCGATCAGCAATGCTTTGATAAACCCAGCGATCAGCAGGCTCCTTGCCTGGTGCAGCACAGCGATGGATTGGTGTTGGACGACACCAACGCGCAATCGCGGGTGGCGCAGTTGACCAGCGGTTCGTCGGCTGACCTGATGAACCAGCTCAGTTCCTCCAGTCTCGCCAGAGGCGGCGCATATAGTCCCTACATCGGCGCCATTGTGGACACGGCCAGGATTCTGGGTCAATTGCACACGGCGCATTTTCAGTACATTCCCGCCCTGGCGTTGCCGACAAAAGACGCGCTCGATCTGCGCTTGAATGTGCCGCCATCGTTTCGCGATCCCAAGTCAGTGGTGGTGGTGGCGTTGCCGCCGGTGGGCCCGGCCAGGATGCCTCCACTGCATCCGGTGAACCCGGCGGAGAACTTTTGCGCCCAGAAACCCGGTTTGGTGCTGGCCGCCGAGGGAGCGCCGCTGGTTTTTGCCGCGCAGCTCGCTTACGGGCTTGCTCTGCGCATCGACACGAAAGACGGACCGGTCGATCTTCCCGTGAAAGCTGATTCTTCGCAGGGCGGGCTGGTGCTGGTGCATCCCGCGCTACCCTTGCCGGAGGGCGAGTTGAC
>JBEKFS010000100.1:0-14923 GCA_050013195.1 Occallatibacter sp. | reverse complement strand
CCCATCTGGGTGAGTTCGGTGGTGCTGGAGGAGCTCTATGCGGGGGCGGATGCGGCGGGCACCAGACTCATCGAGAAACTGGAGAGGGATTTTGAGAGGGCTCGGCGAGTTCTGGTCCCAAATTTGAGCGACTGGACGCAGACCGGGCGGATTCTGGCAAAGGTTGGCGCGAAGTATGGGTTTGAGCGGATCGGGCAGGGGCGGCTGACCAATGATGCGCTGATCGCCGTGAGCGCGGCGCGGTGTGGGATTGAAGTGATTACGGCCAATGCACGGGACTTCGCACGGCTTGCCGAGTTTTGCCCGTTGCAATGGCGAGTGGGTTGACGCGGAGCTAAAAGAATAAAAATGCCTAAGAAAACCAATTTGGAGATATTAACTAACTACAATCCCGCCGAGGATCTCGGATCGGACGAAGCGATTGCGATCTTTATGGCGGAAGCATTTCAAACCAACGACGCCGCCTACATCGCGCACGCGCTGGGTGTGGTCGCGCGCGCCAAGGGCATGGCTCAGATTGCCGGTAAGACTGGATTATCCCGCGAGCAGCTCTATCGCTCCTTTAGCGAAAAGGGGAATCCGACGCTGAAGACAACACTGGCGGTGATGAAGGCTCTGGGTGTCGAGCTCACTGCAAAAATTCCTTCTGCGGCTTGACGGGGATAAGAACGAGAAACAAATCTCAGGGATGAAGTTGGGATTCGCAGCGGCCCTACGGGACGCTGACGCGATGGGGAGACGCTGACCCAGGGCTGCACTTCGTTTGCCCTGGGCTATTTTCATATTCTCCCTACGGGAGAATTGGTGGATGGAGGTTCGTGGTCTCCCACCCTTCGCTAGAAAAAAGCGAAGGATGGGGCACCCGGAGGTCTGAGGCTGGTTTGAAGGTGCGCTACCGGCTTCGGTTTAAGGTTCGGCCACCCGCCTGGTAGCTAGTACTCCGCATCATCCAATGAACGAAGAACTTCACCGATTCTTTCGTTTAGTGCAATGAAACACAATTCCGCCGTGCACATTGCTTTCTGGGCCGCTTCTTGACTGCAAGAAGACTCTGTTGCCTCAGTCAGCTTACCTTTAAATCGCTGGGTTAGATTCCTTACAGCTTCGTCTCGCACTCGCACATTTAGTAACCAGGTTCGTGCGTTATCTTGCATACATTCGTTGGAAGCGCCAGGTGGATATAAACCAACATCCCGCTTCCCGAAGTTATTTAGGTTGGACATATCAATGCGATATATGGCGTGCGTGCTCTGCATGAGTTTCATCAAACTCGCTTGCAGATCAAGCAAAGTTTGACGCTGGAAGCTGTCGCGTTGCTCTAGGCGCTGGGCGCGTTGGAGTGAATCTCTAGCCTCCTTCTCTCTTCCATAGGCGCGTCGATCCCGAACCCATTCGGAAAATGCGCCGGAAGCAAACCCCAATAATGCGGTCACCAGCGGCAGCCAATAGGTTGCAGTACTTACTCCTGAATCCGCCACTCCATTTATCTCCCGATTCTCAGGCTAAATCATAATCAACGATATACGATCATGAGTGATTTTCAGGATCATTCTCCGACATCCAAACTAAATCGTCGGTAGAGAAATCTCCTTCTAGCATTCTACGTCGCACTTTGCAAACTATACGCGTGAAATTATCGATCAATTCCAAGAGGGTGTTAAGGCTCCCTACATAGTTTTTGATATGTGCTTGGTCGATCTGCTTATCAGAAATCAACGTTTGACTCATTACACTGATATTTTGTAAATAATGCCAACACTCATGCCGAAGTCTGCGAAGTATATTAAGCTCGGTGGACGGTAATTCACTTTTGACTGAAGCCCAACTGTCAATGAAGTGTCTTGCTTGTACGGAGAATTCTTCAGTCAAAGCTGGAAACCGTGATTTACTTCCTTTCAAAATCTCCCTCGAATCGCAATAATGAATAAGCTCCCAAGAACGTATTCGCAAGCGTTCTCCTTCGATTTCAATTTCTTTTATGACCTTGTCTATCTCCTCTTCGCGGTCCAGCCGGGCCTTGAAGCGTAAAGCATCAACTGCAGATTGTCGCGTTTTTCTGGCAATATTAACATTCGCGACAACGCTGAACACTGATACCACCGCGGCAATCACTCCTACAACAATGGCGGGTTCCATCAAGCCATTATAATTCTTCGGAGTACGCGCCTGATACTAGCGAACTTAAATCCGATCCGCTGCCGTCAATTCTAGTTATGGTGTCTTCGTGGAAGACCCAGAGGCGGGTGGCTACTTCGTCGATCAAGTCGTGGTCGTGAGTGACTAACAACACCGTGCCTTCATAGCGCTGGAGGGCAATGTTGAGGGCGTTGATGGCTTCGAGGTCTAAGTGATTGGTCGGCTCGTCGAAGATAAGTATGTTGGGCTTGGTGAGGATTAACTTACAAAATGCCAGGCGGGCTTGTTCGCCGCCACTTAGAGCTTTGGTTTGCTTGTCGCCTTCTTCTCCGCTGAATAACATTTGGCCGAGGATGCCGCGGATGTCTTCGACGTGGGCGGCGGGATTCCAGCGATGGAGCCACTCGGCTACCGTGAGGCCGTGCTCAATAGTGGAGCCGACGTCCTGGGGGAAGTAGCCGATTTGGGCTTCGTGTCCCCAGAAGACAGAGCCTGAATCGAGAACAAAGTCCTTGTCGGCGAGGCCGGGATAATTATGCAGGAGGCTTTTGAGGAGCGTGGTCTTCCCTGCTCCGTTGCGACCCATGAGACAGATTTTTTCGCCGCGGAGGATTTTGGTGAGGTGCTTGAACTCGAGGACGTGCTTGCCGCTGGGGCGGAGCTGGTCGAAGCGGATGTAGGGGCGGGCGATGTTGGAGCGGGCGAGGTCGTTGGTTTGCAGGCGCTCGACCTCTTTGCGCCTACTGGTCACCTGCGAGGAGCGGGTTCCGGCGGAGAAGCGGGCGATGAAGTCGTTAAGTTGGGCGATCTTTTTTTCGCGCTGAGCGTTCTGCGCTTCAAGAGTGGAACGGATTTGGGTTTTGGCCATCACCATGTCGTCGTAGCCGCCGGTGTAGGTGATGATGGTTTCGTAGTCGATGTCGGCGGTGTGGGTGGTGACGGAGTTGAGGAAGTGACGATCGTGGGAGATGGCGATGAGGGTGCCGTCGTAGTTGTTGAGAAAATCCTGGAGCCAGTGGATGGATTCGAGATCGAGGTAGTTGGTGGGCTCGTCGAGGAGCAAGGCCTGGGGCTTGCCGAAGAGGGCCTGGGCGAGGAGGACGCGAACTTTTTGGCCGCCCTGGAGCTCGCCCATGAGGCGCTCGTGGAGGGGCTCGGCGATATCCAATCCATCTAACAAAACAGCGGCGTCGGATTCGGCGGTGTAGCCGTCCTCGTCTCCGATGACGCCTTCGAGCTCGCCGAGGCGCATGCCGTCGGCGTCAGAAAGCTCGGGCTTGCTGTAGATGCGGTCGCGCTCTTCGAGGGCGGCCCAGAGGGGGCGGTTGCCCATGATGACGGTGTCGATGACGCGATAGGCGTCGAAGGCGAACTGGTCCTGGCGGAGGACGCCGAGTTTGCGCGGGCGAACGACGGTTCCCTTCTGGGGGTCGAGCTCGCCGGTGAGGATGCGCATGAAGGTAGTTTTGCCGGAGCCGTTGGGGCCGGTGAGGCCGTAGCGACGGCCGGGAACGAAATTGACGCTGACATCTTCGAAGAGCACCTTCGAGCCGTAGCGCATGGTCACATTGCTGACACTGATCATTCTTGAGGGTTCCTAATTGGGTGAATCCAACCCTAGCCGCAATAATAGGTGCTAACCCTGGCGCCCAAAGGCGAGGTACGAGGGGCACCCGGCGTGGTAAGGCTGGGGTTGAATCAAGGTTTAAGGGGCATACGGACGCCGGCCCCGGAGAACTGCTGCTCTTTAAGTTTCTCATGCTGGAGTGGCTGGGGATTTGCGACGATTTTGGGACTGCTGCGTCTATAGGAATGAGACGGGTCCCAGTCTGGTTAATGGGGCTGGTTAATGGGGCTGGTTAATGGCCCGGAAGAGCAGGAACGGCGGCCAGACAAGTTTGTAAGCCACTGGCTAAACTGAATGTTGGCAGATGGAACGATTGAAACGACCATAACAATTGAGCAAAACTGAACAAACCAAAAAAAGCCAGCCGCTGGCTGGTTATCTTGATGAGGTCAAGAAATCGATGAAATCGCTCTTTGAACGGCTGCGCACGCGCCGCCTTGCATCCATGTTTATTTTGCTTGCCACGCTGTCGGTGGCAATTGTGGCAGGCTCCTTTGCCGCACACGGAGTCCGCGGACAAGAGAAACAGAACGACAGCGCCGACGCCACACCGCTGAAAGTGGTCAATTCCACGGTAGCTCCCAACCAATTTGTGGAGATTGCCAAGAGGGTTGGGCCGGCGGTGGTGAACATCAACACGCAGACGATACCCAAGCAGGCTAACAACAAGAGCCGGCGCAATTTTCACGGCCGCATCCAGCCGCCGCCGCAGCAACCGGGTGACGACGATCAGGATCAAGAGCAGGATCAGCAGCAAGGCCAGGGCCCCGGAAACTTTCAGGATTTCTTCAACCGATTTTTTGGCGGTCAGATACCTGAAATGGATGGCGGGGAGAACAGCCAGGTTCGCGAATCACTGGGCTCGGGCTTCATTGTCGATCCGAAGGGCTACATCATCACCAACTATCACGTGGTGGAAAAGGCCGACAAGATTTACGTCAAGCTCTCGACCGACCCGGACAACGCAGATGAGGGTCGTCCGGCGCGGGTGATCGGATTTGATAAGGCTACGGATCTGGCGGTGATTAAGATCGAGACCAGCACGCCACTGCCGACCGTGAAGCTGGGCAACTCCGACACGGCACAGGTGGGCGACTGGGTGGAGGCTATCGGCAGCCCCTTTGCGCTGGCGCAAACCGTAACGGCGGGCATCATCTCTGCCAAGAACCGGACCATTCAGCCGGGCGCGAGCGGCCAGTTTCAGCACTTCATCCAGACGGACGCGGCGATTAATCCGGGCAACTCCGGCGGACCGCTGCTGAATATGAACGGCGAAGTGATCGGGGTGAACACGGCCATCTTCACGCAGTCTGGCGGCTACCAGGGGCTTGGATTTGCAATGCCATCCAACACCGTGGTGGATATTTACAACGACTTGATCGGGAGCAGCCACAAGGTGACGCGCGGCTCGATCGGGATCATCTTCAATCAAGGGCTATCGAGCTCCGTCAATCGCATGTATGGCTTCAAAAACGGCGTGGTGGTGCAGAAGATCCAGCCGGGCGGGCCAGCGTTTAAGGCCGGCCTCAAGTCGGGCGACATTCTGCTGACCATTGATGGACGCTCGATCAAGGACGGCGACGACCTGGTCAACGAGATCGCCAGTCGCAGGCCGGGCTCGAGCATCCGCCTGGGCTACCTGCGAGACGACAAGCAGGGTGACGCGACGGTTACCATCGGCGACCGCGACAAGGTCTTTGCCGAACTGGGTGACCAGCAGGCTGAAACCAACTCCGACGAAAAAGGCGACGCTGGCGAAACCAAGCTGGGCGTGGTGGTCCGCGAGATTCCGCCGTCCACTGCGGCTAAACTGCACAGCCCCGGTGTAATGATTCAGGCTGTGCGCACCGGCTCGTTCGCCGACCTGCAAGGGTTGGAGCCGGGCCTGGTGATCATCCGGCTCAACAAGCAACCCACGAGCACCAAGGAGCAGTTCAATGCCGTGGCGAGCAAAATCAAGACGGGCGATGACGTGGTCTTTGAAATTGTGGACCCGAACCATCCTGACGACGGCGTCAACCTGATTGGCGGAACGCTTCAGTAGAGATTGAAAGGGCGCCTGAGGCGGATTCGCGCTTCCGGCGCCCTTTTTCCGCAACCTTTCGAATTCTCGGAGTCAAATCGAGTTTCCTCTTGCTGTAAGGCGGGAAAACTCGATAAACTTTATATATATTGCCGAGCGAGAAATTGTAGACCCAGAGGTGAACCCGCGTGCTGACTCTTCGAGCAAGTCTGGCGTTAGCATTGTTTACGGCCCTGGCCGCGCCACCGGCATTCGGAACCACGGCTCAGCCTGCTTCCAGCGGCAAACCCGCAACGCATACTGCACAGGCACATTCTGTACAGACACACTCTACACAGGCGCACAATGTACAGACGCACAAAACCCCGGCGCACGGAACCCACAAGGGAAAGTCCAAAGCGCGCCGTCCTCGCGGCCAACAGGCCATGGAGCCGAGCCGGATCACAGAGATTCAGCAGGCCCTGATCCGCGAGCATTATCTTTCCGGCGAGGCCAACGGCCAGTGGGACGAGAGAACCAAGGCGGCGATGCAGAAGTATCAGGCCGACCAGGGCTGGCAGACGAAACTTATGCCTGACGCGCGGGCAATCAAGAAGCTCGGCCTCGGCCCGGATTACTCCAATGCGATCAATGCCAAGAACGCTACCTTCGCAGAACCGCCGCCAGCCAGCACAATTCCCCCGGCAATATCGGATGGTTTTGCTGAGGCCGCGGGCGTAAAAAAATAGGCCAACCAGAAGAAGTACAAGTCGTCCACGAACCGAGGCCCCCGCTGACGTTCAATCATTTTTCTATCAATCAGTACACAATTCCCGCTGTGATGCGGCATAATCTACCTGTCCCAATAATTTCGTCCGGACGGGTACTCTATGCAGTATTGCTCGCACTGCCATAAGACTTTTTCATCCCAAACGCAGTTCTGTCCCGAGGATGGCGCACGTCTGGAGACCCGCACGGAGTTTGACGTAGGCATGGTGGTGCGGGACAAGTACAAGATTCTTGAGGTTCTGGGCGAAGGCGGCATGGGGCGCGTCTACAAGGTTAAGGATCTGTACTTTAAATACGGCCGCAACCTGGGGGCGATGAAGGTGCCCTCGGCAGAGCTGGCCTCGAATCCCAGCTACCTGGAGCGGTTCATCGACGAGGCGGCCAAGGCACGCGCCCTGGATCATCCCAATATTGTGCGCATCGAGAATGTGGACAAGACGGAGAGCGGGGTACCCTTCCTGGTGATGGAGTTGGTGGAGGGTTTGCCGCTGCGCACCTGGATCAAGCACCAAGGCAGCTTCGAATGGCGCCAGGCTGCCACGATTGCCCGCGAGATCGCTCTGGCCCTGGCCGCTGCTCACCACGAAGGCCTCGTACATTGCGACATCAAGCCGGAAAACATTCTTTCGACCAGCCGCGACCAACCGACGCCGCTTAAGGTGACCGACTTCGGGCTGGCCAAGGCCACCGATGCCCTGCGCAGCCGTCTGACACAGGTTCGCGGGTCGACGTGGGATGGCTCGACGGTGGCAGGCTCGATTGATTACATGTCTCCCGAGCAGACCATCTCTCGCGATCGCGTAACGGAAGCTTCTGACATCTACTCGCTGGGCATTATTCTCTACGAGCTTTTGGCCGGCAAAACTCCGTTTGCGCATTTCAGAGAGCAAGAGGCGCTTATACGCGCCCACCGCGAGGAGCAGCCCGCCTCGCTGCGCAGCGTTCCTGGATTGCCTCCGCCACTGGTGCGGCTGGTTGAGTCGATGCTGGAAAAAGATGCGAGCTGGCGACCGACGGCCAGGGAGGTCATTGACAACCTCGACAGAATTTTGAAGGCACAGGCATCATCGCCAGAGCAAGCTGCAACCGTGCGAAGAGAGACGGTGATCGATACGGCGGCAGCGCAGTACGCCCCGGCCACTCCACCTGTAGCACCGGTGCATGAAAGTCCCTTGGCCGAATTGGCACATCAACAAACTACGCCAATTTCCAGCTTTGAGCGCCCTGTGCAGAGCGGTGAAAAGCGTAGTCAGCCCGCGCCCGGCAGAGTGAAACGGTTCCTGGGGTCGTCTCTCTCATCGCGATACAAAAAGATACTCGGAATTACTATTGCATTGGCTGCTTTTGCTCTCCAGGCCGACGCAATTCTGTGGAACTACCGCTATATACTCTTTGAACAACATTGGCTCACTCTACAACATTGGCTCCTTCTATTCGTCATATTCTCTGTCTTAATCCTGGGAATCACCACTGTGCTTGTCTGTTCTCTGGCATTATGGAAGCCTCGCGCAGGGATGTGGTTCGGCGCATTTCTCGCCATAGTAGGTTTTATTATCATTGCTACGAACATTGCCTACAACGGCTTGCCAACACGCAGTGAGCTGGGTGAGTTTTCTCTGGAAGTTACACTGTGCATATGGTTACCGTTAATTCCTACACTGTTTGTCCTGTTCATTATCCGGCGGGACAGGCGGCGCAACGGGAGCGTTGATCAGCCTGCATACATTTCTGAACAATCTTTGCCTGTCTCCGGCGCGGAACATCTTGTGCCCGGCAGGGAAGAGCTTCGTCAGCCAGTGCTCGCCTGGCAATCAAAGCTCATTCTGTGGGCAGGGGTTCTAGCGGTTGCTTGTAATCTCTACAATATTCATTTTCAGGCAAACCTAAATGCCTTTTTCTTATCCCTTATTCTGGGCGCTTCATTATCCTGTTTCGGACTTTGGAAGCTTAGCTCAATGACACCAGCAGCAGCATTGCTAACCGGATGTAGTCAGGTATGCTTAGTACTGCATTTTAGCCATTATTTTCCACCAATATTCCCCGGTGGAATCTCTAATCTCATTCTAATAATTATGATTCCGGTTTTATTCTCACTACCCTGGGCGCTTCAGAATCGACTTTTACCGGCGGCGGTGAGGCCGCTGCCGCGAAGCGTAACCCGGGTTGCCGCAAACCTCACAATCGCACTGCTCTTTACAATCCCCTGGTTTATTAATTCATTGTATGAAGCCATACAAAAGCTCTTCGGTATTTCTGTCAATTTTTATTACATTGGTCCCGCAGCCCTGGGCGCAGCATTAGCAATTCTTGCTGGATCGTCGGTGCGGCGGTGGGGAACGAGAAGCCAGCAACAACGCACCACATGGCCGCTAGAAGTTTTGGCTGGTACGTGGGCGGCCACACTACCCGCAATGATGTATTTGCGTCCATATTATTCATCCTTGAGTTATCTGGATGCGATGGCTGTGTTTATCGGCGGGGTGCTCGGGATGCTCCTGAATCGCCTCATAGGTAGATACTTTCAACGGCACAACTGGCTCAACCGCGATGCTGTCGATCTGCTTTCGACAGCGTCAGCCGGGTTGCTCGCCTCGCTGATTTGTTACCTGGAGTACAACGTTTTCATGCACTGAGTTTTTAGGCAAGGATTCGGTACATGCCGAGCGGCGTGCCCCCCTCAACGCTCCTCAGAATCAGAAATCCGGCATTCCCTTCAGCAGAAACTCATAGCGCGGGCGCAGGGTGTCCGGGCCGGAGGTGATAGTGCTGTCGAGGTGGATGAGCCTGTCGGCGCTGTCGTACTTCGGCCACAGGGGCAGGCCGGAACCGTTGGGGTCGCCGGTGCGAGCGAAGTTGGTCCAGTAGCTCATCATCTGTTCGCTTAGTCGGCGGTCCTCGGGGCGGACCGTTTCGCCGGGGCGGGTGTCGAGCGTGCCGAAGACGTACTCGATCTCATCGGAGTGGAAGGCAAATGCGGCGGGGTGGTATTTGCTGGGCAGGGCGGCCAGCTCGAAGTGATAGCGATAGACGGGCGAGCCGCCTGTATTTCTGTGCGCCTCGATCCACTTCCACGTGTCGAAGGCGATGAAGCCGTCCCCGGCGTAGTCGATGGCCGAGCGGGTGGCTTGCTCATCGGTCGAGCCGGGATAGAGACGGAGAAATTCCTCGGAGCGCGATTTGAAATTCTGTACCGCAAGGGCTTTCCATTTCTCGACTGTCGTCGGTGCTGCATAGCTTCCCTCGTCGCGATTCCAACCAGCCAACAGCGGCACGTGCGCCTGCCTGCCCGCGGCGAAGGTTGCGGGAACCGGCTCGGTGAGAAGACGGCCATCGATGACGGATGCGTAGTGTATACCCTTGGCCGCATCGAGAAGCCTGGCTGTGGGAACGGCGCGAAGTTCTGAGAGCGATGCGACGCCTAGCGAAGCTACCCACTTTTCATCTTTCAACTCTTGCGCTTCCAGAGAGTCTTCCGGGAGCAGGTTCTCAAATGCCGCGCCACTTTCTCCGATGGCTTTGTGAAAGAGGCCCTGGGCCAGGGGCGACGCCATCAGTGAGCTGACCGCATAGGAGCCGGAACTCTCGCCGAAGATGGTTACATTGTCAGGATCGCCGCCGAACTGCCGGATGTTGGCCTTGACCCACTGGAGGGCGGCCACCATGTCGGAGACGCCATAGTTGCCGGCCGCGCCGTTGCCCTCTTTGGCCAGATCAGGTGTGGCGAGAAAACCAAAGACGCCGAGGCGGTAGTTGATAGTGACCAGCACCACGTTCTTGAGAGGCAGAAAATCGCCGTTGTGGCGCGGCTCCGAGCCGGCGCCAGCCTCGTATCCGCCGCCATGAATCCAGAACATGACGGGCAGCTTGCTGCTGGCATTGCTGACGGCGGGCGTGTAGACGTTGAGGAAGAGGCAGTCCTCGCTGGGGCCGCTATCGAGAAAGGTAGTGTCGACGAAGACTTGATTCTGAGCGCAGTGCGCGCCGAAGCTGGTGGCGTCGCGCTCGCCCTTCCACGTTACCGGTGGCTTTGGTACATGCCAGCGCAGATCGCCTACCGGTGGCGCAGCGTAGGACAGGCCGAGAAATGCCCTGACCTTGCCGTTGTTGATGGTCTTGCCGCGGACCTTGCCTTGCGCGGTCTTTACCATCAGGGGGGCGGTATGGGCTGTCGCGGACACGCCCAGCGCAAGAACCGCTATTGCCAGCACTGACGCTGCTTTCGTTCCTAATTGCATTGAAATAAATCTCCGCACAACACCATAGCAGGAAGGCAGGGCTCTCACTTGCCGATGACATCGAAGGTTGCAGTAATCGTTTTGGGCGGCATGCAGGCGTTGTTATCGCAAGCCTGATAGCGGAGACGAGCCTCGACGAGGTGATCGCCCGGGGCGGCCACGATGCGCGACTGCAGGATGAACTCGCCGGTGTAGACGCTGAGCTTAGTATTGGGGTCGAGTGGGAGCGTGAAGTCCGTGCCGGGCGGATAGACTACTCCATCGAGGCGCACACCTGAGTCTGAGGGAATCGAGAAAGCGGTGGGGATAAGTTCGTCTTGCCTGGGCGTGTGGGAGTTGATGTGGAGTCCGGGCGCGATGCGGAAGTGCAGGTTGATTTTGGTTGGCTTGGCGGCGGGAACGGTGACCTGCTCGGGATAGAGAAATACGACGGCGGGCTTTGAAGCCGAGCGCGGGGCGTCATCAAAAAGCGGCCGCTGTGCAGGAACGAGCGCAGAAGCCAAGGCGAAAGCCGCGGCAATGGCGATTTTTATTTTTCGGGCAATCATGATTCTTTCCTCTTGAATGCGGATCGTTGCGCTACTTCACAAGCCCCAGCGCTTTTTTGATATTTCTTTCAATTTCATCCTTTGAGGTAATACCCATTTGCGCGGCTACTACGACGCCGTTGTGGTCCACAAAGAACGTGGTGGGCAGGGCGTCTAGGCCGCCGTAGGGATCGGCAATGGAGCCGCCGTCGATGAGCACTGGGTAAGGCATGTGCATCTTCTGAACAAAGCGCGCGATCTCCTGCTTTTCGTTGCTGAACTTTTTGGGGTCATTGCGGTCGATGTCGTCGGCGGAGATGGCCAGCACTTCAAAGCCTTGTGCCGCATATTGGTTACGCAGATCGATGAGCCAGGGGGTCTCGATTTTGCAGGGAGCACACCAGGTGGCCCAGAAATTGATGGCGAGTGCATGGCCCTTGAAGCTGGCCAGCGAGACTTTATTGCCGCTGAGGTCTTCGAGGGTAAAGGGGGGCGCGGGCTTGCCACGCAGCGGGGTGAGGTATTGCGACGTGCCTGCGGCATCGACAACCAGTTCGCCCTGCGCAGCCGAGGCATGCAGCCGCTCAGCGGCCTGATGGCGGTATTCCCAGTTAACCCAGCCTGCCCAGGCAAAGGCGGCCAGGATGAAGAGAACGGCATTAATGACGAGGGTGTTGCGCTTCACGGGGATTGGCCTCACAAGCTTATTGTACAAAGGAGCGCGGACACATTGCCGAAGCTTTGAATAATGCGGGTTAGCTTCCGTTTCGTGGAATTAGCAAGTTAGCGATTTAGCTGCTCCTCATATGTAGGCAAAAACTGATACCATCAATAACCGATGAGTGAGCAAGGGAAACAGCCTCGTTTAACGAATAGTGATTCTGGCCGGGCGCCCACGCCCGCGGTTCTGGTGCGCACCGAAGCGGCTGCGCTGGAAGCGCTGGCTGCGCGGCTGGAGGGGCCAATGGCTGCGGCTTTTGACCGGGCCGTCGAGCTGATTTTGCGTTGCGGCGAAGAGCGCGGCCGGGTGGTGGTTACGGGGATGGGCAAGAGCGGGATAATCGCGCAGAAGATCGCCGCCACGCTCAGCTCCACCGGTAGCCCTGCCCTGTTTCTGCATCCCGCCGAGGCGGTGCATGGCGATCTGGGCGTGCTGATGGCGGGCGACGTAGTGGTGGCGCTATCGGCCTCGGGCGAGACGGAGGAGATTTTGCGGCTGCTGGCAACGCTCAAGCGTAAAGGCGACTTTCTGATCAGCTTCTGCTGCCAGATGAACTCGACCCTGTCCAGGGCAAGCGATGTGGCTCTGGATTGCGGCGTGGATCGCGAGGCCTGCGGGCTGAATCTTGCGCCGACGGCCTCGACCACGACCATGCTGGCGCTGGGCGATGCGCTGGCTGTTGCGGTGAGCCTGCGCAAGGGCTTCAAGGCGGAGGATTTTGCAGAGCTGCATCCCGGCGGCAAGCTGGGCAAGAGGCTGGCCAAGGTACGCGAGCTGATGCACGCGGGCGATGCTGTGCCCGTGGTGGCACCCTCGACGGCGATGACCGATGTGATTTACGAAATGTCATCGAAGAAGCTGGGAATTACGACGGTGCAGGAGCGGGGACGGCTGCGCGGCGTGATCAGCGACGGCGATCTGCGGAGATTGCTGGAGCGCGAAGGCGGAGCAGCACTGAGCAAGACGGCCGGCGAGGCGATGAACGAGCATCCGCGGACGATTGCCGGGGACGAGCTAGCGGCTACAGCGCTGGCGATTCTGGAGGAGCGGAAGATCACTTCACTGGTGGTGGTGGATGCTGCGGGGATCGTGGAAGGTGTGCTACACCTGCACGATCTGTGGGGCGTGGAGCTGATCTGAAATACAGTGGTCAGTGGTCAGTGGTCAGTGGTCAGTGGTCAGTGATCAGCAGACCCCCATGAGCATCTCCGCAACTGACCGTGTTGATTCGGCAGCTTGAGTTATGAGAATTGCGGCTTGCGCGGCCTACTTTTTTTGAGCACCTTCCGCACGGAATTTGGCGAGTACCTGCAGATAAGCGCGGGCGGTTTCGGTAATCGTCTCGGGATTGCCGGCATCGATGGCGGCCAGGTTGACCAGGTCGCTGCCCACGCCCAGGGCGCGCGCGCCGGCGCGGAGAAATGACTCTGCAGTTGCCAGCGTGACGCCGCCGGTGGGGATGAGCTTGAGATGCGGGAAGGGCGCGAGAAGCGCCTTCAAATAACTTGCTCCGCCAACGGCTGAGCAGGGAAAGATTTTGACGTAGTCCGCGCCGGCACGGGAGGCAGTGATGGCCTCTGTGGGCGTGAGCGCGCCCGGGATGGAGAGCTTTTTATTGGCCTTGGTGACGGCTACGACTTCTGGATGAAAGCTGGGGCTGACGATAAACTCCGCGCCGGCGTCGATGGTGGCTTCGGCCTCAGCGGCGGTAGTGACGGTGCCCGCGCCGAGCAATAGGGTGGATCCGTATTCCTTTTTGAGTTCCCGGAGAAGATCAATTGCGCCGGGGACGGTCATGGTGACTTCAACGACGGTGACGCCGCCGGCGAGCATGGCTTTGACGACGGCGTGCGCCTGGGCGGCGTTGCGGGCGCGCAGGACGGGAATCAGGCCAACACGTTCGATGATTTGCGCTGTGGATTCGGACATAATCTCCTCAATGATGCAGTTGGCTTGGCCAACATTGACTCAGGGGCTAAAGCCCGCGTTAATTTGTGCATTTACGGCACGACTAAAGTCGTGCCCTGACACTTCGTGCGAACCCAAGTCCATTTTCGCATCACATGAGTTCTGACCTACGAGCCCGTACCTCTTAAAAAATACGAAATGGGCAAAATGCTAGCGGGCAATGCGCGCAGAGCCGCCTTTGACGATGCGTTCGACTTCGGCCAGCGTGGCCATGCTGGTGTCGCCGGGGGTGGTCATGGCAAGCGCGCCGTGGGCCACGCCACACTGGACGGCCCATTCTATTGGTTTATTGGTGAGCAGGCCGTAGATGAGGCCTGAGGCAAAGCTGTCGCCGCCGCCGACGCGGTCGCAGATTTCGATGTCGCGCTGGGGGATGTGGACAATCTGGTCTTGATAAATGGCGATGGCTCCCCAACCATTGCGGCTGGCGCTGTGGGCGGTGCGCAGGGTTGAGGCGATATATGCCGCGGCAACCTCGCGGAGCATCTCTTCATAGCCGGCGATGGGCAGTTCAGCGAAGTCTTCGCTGACGCCTTTGATTTTGACGCCGAGCATGGCGGAGAAATCTTCTTCGTTGCCCAGCAGCAGATCAACCTTGCGAACCAGTTCGCGGTTGACCTCCTGAGCGCGGGCTTTGCCGCCAATGGATTTCCATAGCGAGTCGCGGTAGTTGAGGTCGTAGGAGACGGGGGTGCCGTGGCTGCGGGCCGCGTCCATGGCTTCGACGGCGACCTCGGCTGTGGAGGCAGAGAGGGCGGCGAAGATGCCGCCGGTGTGCAGCCACTTCGAGCCGTTCTCAGGGCCGAAGATCGAGGGCCAATCGAAGTTGCCTGTCTTGACCTGGCTGATGGCGGTGTAGCCGCGATCGGAGCAGCCGACGGCCGCGCGCACGCCGAAGCCGCGCTCGGTGAAGTTGAG
>JBEKFS010000099.1:0-19291 GCA_050013195.1 Occallatibacter sp. | reverse complement strand
GGGCTCGGCAATGAGGCCATCGGCGGGCATATCCATTTGCTGTGGTCGCAGATCTTCGCCATCTCCGTGGTCTGGTTTATGACCGGCCTGAATTACCTGGGTATTAAAAAAGCCGGCGACTTCCAGCTTGTCTTCACTGTCCTGAAAGGCATTCTCATCCTCATCGTGGTCGCGCTTTGCTTCGCATCGGCCTCCGGTTCCATCAGCAACTACTCCACCACGCTGCCTCATGCCGTAGGCGGCTTCCGCGGCTTCATGCTGGCTCTGAT
Organism: Occallatibacter sp.; assembly: GCA_050013195.1. Classification (GTDB taxonomy): domain Bacteria; phylum Acidobacteriota; class Terriglobia; order Terriglobales; family Acidobacteriaceae; genus Telmatobacter. The sequence continues at coordinate 19,022 of JBEKFS010000099.1, read as the reverse complement.
CGCCACCTTGTGGGCTTATGACGGCTGGCCTGACCTCACCATCCTGGCCGGCGAAATCAAGCGGCCTGGGCGGAGTCTGCCTATCGCGCTGATCGGCGGCCTATGCATCATCGGCTTTCTCTACATGGCCACCAACGCTGCCATTCAGTACATCCTCTCCGCTGCGCAGGTGGCCGCCAGCCAGCGTCCGGCCGTGGATGCGCTGGCCGTCGTCGCTGGCCATGTTGGAGCGGGATTTGTGGCAGCCGCCATGGCCCTCTCCATCTTCGTAACCCTCAACGGAACCGTCATGAGCGGCGCTCGCGTTCCTTTTGCCGCTGCCCGCGATCGGCTCTTTATTCGCCAGTTTGCACGCGTCAGCCCGCGTTTCCAGTCCCCTTCCACCTCGCTGGGAATTCAGGGTGCGCTGGCCACTCTGCTCTTGCTGATCTTCAGCCAGTTTGAGAAACAGTTCGATCTGGCCATCTTTGCCGAGTGGATCTTTTACCTGCTCATCGCTACTACGGTCTTTGTCTACCGACGCAAGCGGCCTGACCTCAAGCGTCCCTATAAGGTCTGGGGTTACCCGCTGCTGCCGCTTACCTTTTGCGTATGTGGGATTCCCGTGCTGGTTTATTGCTTCATGGGCAACGTGACCGGGTCTCTGATCGGTGCAGTCCTTATTCTGCTCGGATTGCCGGTGCTGTGGCTGGTGCGGCGTCAGTACGGACCCTCTGTTCCCGTTGAAGAAAGCCAATATGAATAGAAATGGGCGCTCAAGCACAAGCGCCCATCAGTAGAAAGTTTTTCTAGGGACAATCAAACAGGTGCCAGCTCCATAGAGACTATGAACTGTATTCCAGGAACATACGCCTGGGATAGCCGGTCATCGTTTGTGATAAACAGATCGCAGCCTGCGCTCGCCGCCGTTGCCAATTGAATAGCATCGGGAGCCTTAATAGCGCGGTCCTGACGAATCCGCGCGAATATTTCACCTGCCGCCCTGTCGAATGCAAGAACCCGAATTTCCGGCTCCCGCAATAGGTCTCTGTACTTGGCTTCCAATGCGTGACTACCCGTTCGAATAGGCTTTACCAGCACCTCTCCTAATGTAAGAGCGGAGGTGAAAACTGTGTCCTTACGACCGGAGAGACGCTCAAAGATGAAGTTAGCGCGATTTCCTCGCGGCCCTAGGTCCTCGAGTTGGTAAATGAAGAGATTGGAATCGAGAAAAACCTTGCTCATTCCCATCCCTCGCGCAATTCCCGGATGTAGTCGTCGGGGTCGGTCCCTGCCGCCATCTCCGCTCCGATCCCACGTGCCAGAAGCAGTCCATCCAAATGCCGTGGGCGGGAGCCTGCCGCCACGACAATATCCACAGATGTATGTGAAGATTCATGCAACGGACGTGCCAACTCCAGCGGCTCGCCAATACATGCGCCCACAGCGGATTGCGCTTGTTCAAATCGCGCCTTAGCCCACTCCAGCAAAGGCAGGTACTGCTCGGGGATCTCGTCAGTCTCTGGAAAGATATTGCCCCGGCGTTCAGGATGCATTTCATCTGCCGGCAATAAAAGCCGTCTTGTGCTTCGCCCTGTTGCAAACAACATTCGATGATCAGCAGAATTTGGCGCCCTATTTGCGCAGCAATGTTGCGAAGCATGAACACTCACGCCCTGACGTAATTCTCCCCTTAGGTTTTCACGAGCTGCCCGGTTCACAATTTCCTGAATCGTAAAGTCTTTTCTCTCTGGGTGTTCCTTATGCAAAAGCGCCGTGGCAATGAAAACTTCTGCCGCGCAGGAAATTCCAGGTGCAACTGCCGAAATTGTAGCCATACCAACCCTCCAGCCGAAGGATTTGCTCCATCAGCTAAAGTACTATAGCATAGTTTCTAAACTTTATAAACATTTATTTATGATATTTCTTAATAATAATATCACATTTATACATTCCGCCGCGCTACCTTCTCGTACACCGCCGCATATTCCCGCGCTGGTTGCGTCCAGCTATAGTCCCGCACCATGCCGTTTAGCATCAGCCGCTTCCAGCCTGCCTTGTCCTCAAACGCAGAAAGCGCCCGACCGACGGCCGCCCACAGAGCCTCGGCTCGCATGCCCTTGAATTTGAAGCCAGTCCCGGTTCCCTTCTCCGGATTCCATTCTTCGATGGTGTCGTCCAGACCACCAGTAGCACGCACCACCGGCACCGTTCCGTACTTGAGCGAATAGATCTGGTTCAGTCCGCACGGTTCATAGAGCGACGGCATAAGGAAGATATCGGCCCCGGCCTCGATCTTATGGGCCAGCGTGTTGTCGTAGCCGATCCGCACAGCCACGTTGATCTTGTTCCAGAAGGCCCAATCGCGGAAAAACTTCTCGTAGGGCGGCTCACCCGTGCCCAGCGCCACTACCGCCACGTTCAACTCCGCCAAGCGGCCGGCAACCTGCTCCACCAGGTCAAAGCCCTTCTGCACGACAAAGCGCGAGACGATGCCGATGACAGGCGTCGAGTCCTCCACCTGCTCCAGTCCAAAGGCATCCAACAGATCGGCGCGGCACACAGCTTTCCCTGCCAGATTCTCCGGTGAATAATTCGCCGCCAGCTTGCCATCCGTGGCCGGGTTCCACTCCGCATAATCCACGCCGTTCATAATCCCGCGCAGATCCGCCGTTCGCCCTCGCAGCACGCCGTCAAGCCCTTCGCCGAACTCCGGCGTCTGAATCTCCTCGGCATATTTACGGCTCACAGTGGTCAGAATGTTCGCATACACCATTCCGCCCTTGAGGAAGTTGAATTTGTTGAACTGCTCCACCTTGTCCACCGTGAAAATCTCCCACGGAAAGAGCAGTTGTTCAGTGGTCTCCGGCGGAAACGCGCCCTGGTAGGCGGCATTGTGAATCGTCAGCACCACACCGGCACGGCCCAATAGCGGGTCCGACGCATATATTGTGCGCAGGTAAACAGGAATCAGCGCTGCCTGCCAGTCGTGCACATGAAAGATTTGCGGCACGCCCAGCAGCTTGCTCGCCTCCAGCACCGCCCGGCAGAAAAGCGCAAAGCGCTCGGCGTTGTCCGGATAATCGCCCGCGGCTGTCCCATATAGCCCCTCCCGATCGAAGAGCTCCGGGCAATCCACAAAGTAGTACTGGACTCCGGAGCGCTTGCCACCGTCCACAATGCCCACCTTGTGCTTGGAATGCTGAAACGGAATCGTGATTGAAAGCACCGCGTAGGTCAATTCGCTCTCAAGCTGCCGACGCACGCTCGGGTAAAGCGGCAAGTAGACCGTCACCTCGTGGCCCCGCTTCGCCAACTCAGGCGCCAGCGCCCCGATCACGTCCGCCAACCCGCCGGTCTTGGCAAACGGCACGCACTCCGAAGCGGCGAAGGCAACATGCATGAAAACTACTCCCAGGACGGCGAAAAATCGGTGGATTTGCCCACATTCGCGGGTAAAAGGCCAGTTTACTAGGTTCTGCATACGGCGCGAGGCCGGCTTATCCGTCTTTGTTCATCTACCATCAAATCAGCCCATGCTCTCCAAGCCCAAGCTCGGCCAGAACTTCCTTGTTGACACCGAGGCCATCCAGCGCATAGCTGACTCCATCGGTGATCTCACCGGCCGTACCGTGGTTGAGATCGGCCCCGGCCGCGGCGCCATAACCGCAGCCCTGGCCGCACGTGCTGCCCGTGTGCTGGCCGTAGAACTGGACCATGAACTGGCCCTTCATCTTCGCGTGCATTTTGCTTCGGATCGTGTCACGGTCGTCGAGCAGGACGCACTTCAATTTGATTTCGCGGCAACCTCGGCAGCTGCGGGCGAGCGCCTTCTGGTGGTCGGCAACCTGCCTTACGGCATCACCTCTCCCATCCTGCTCAGGCTGGCTGCAAGCCATGCCGCTTTGGACCGCGCCGTACTCATGGTGCAACGCGAAGTGGCCGATCGCGTCGTCGCCCAGCCCGGCTCTCGCGACTATGGCCTGCTCTCGGTCACCGTGCAGATCTACGGACCGGCTCAGCGGCTCTTTACGCTGCCGCCGGCGGCCTTCTCGCCACCGCCCGAGGTGCATTCGACCGTCTTCCGCTGGCGATTTGCCCCACGCTTCGACGAATTAGGCGTCGAAGAAGCCTCCTTTTTGCGCTTCGTACGCCACTGCTTTGCGCAGAAACGCAAAACGCTGGCCAACAACCTGCGCGCCGCTGGAGTTACGCCCCCAGCCGTTGCCGCCGCTATGGCTCAGGCCGCAGTCGACCCTATGGCGCGCGCGGAGGCGTTGCAAATCGAGGCCTTTGCGGCTCTCTGGCGCTGCCTGAAAACCAAATTAGACCTTACGTGAAAGATCAATTACGCATTTGCTTTCGCCGGACAAAGATTGCGTGCTAAAGTGTGAGCATTCAAGGAATCACTGATTCTTATGTCCGAAGATGAGCTGAAACCGAAGGCTGCATGGATAATTGGGCGCGCGCAGGACTGCGATTTAGTGGTGCCTGAGGCCCCCGTCTCCTCTCACCATTGCCGGCTGACCCACAAAGCGGATGGATTTACGCTGGAAGACCTGGGCTCGACCAACGGCACCTATGTAAACGGGGTCAGGATCGCCCCTCACGAGCCGGTTCCAGTGCCTCATGGCGCGCGTGTAACCATGGGCGGTCAGGTGCCTATGCCCTGGCCCGTGGCCTCTGCCGGGCCGGCCGAGGCCGGCTCTTCGCGTACGACCGTAACCCCCGGCGGCCCACGCCAGATCACCATCGGCCGCTCTCCGGACTCCGATGTCCAGATCGACCTGCCCATCATCGGCTGGAATCATGCAGTCATTACCGAAGAAAATGGCCAGTACTTCCTTGTAGACAACAACTCGCGCAATGGAACGGCTATCGGAGAGATGAGCAACCGCATCCAGAGAGCCGTTCTGGAGCCTTCCGACCAGGTATTCCTGGGCTCCTACAAGATTTCTGCCGCCAAGTTGCTCAATTTGGAGGAAAAGGTAGAGATCGGCGAGGCCGCCTTCCAGACCGTCTCCTTCCGCGGCAATTCAATGGAGGCCGGGCGCGACCCAGGATGCGATATTCCCCTCGATTTTCCCATGGTTTCCTGGCGTCACGCGCGCCTCACCCGCACCCCGGAAGGCATTCTGGTTGAGGACCTGGGCTCCCGCAACGGCACATACCTCGACGGCGTCCGCGTTACCGGCAAGGTGCTGGCACGGCCCGGTCAGGAGATTGGCCTGGGCAGTGTTCGTTTCCAACTGATGGAAAACGGCCAGTTGGCGCAGCGGGACTACAACGGTAAGGTCACCATCGAGGCCAAAGAGATCATAGTCAACGCGCCCAACGGCAAGCGCCTGCTTGACTCAGTTTCCCTTACTGTCTTTCCGTATGAGTTGGTGGCCCTGATGGGCCCGGCCGGCGCCGGAAAAACTACACTGCTCAAGGCTCTCAACGGCTACACGCGTCCAGTCCGTGGTACGGTGCTCTTCCGCGGCCAGAGCCTCTACGACTACTACGACCTCTACCGTCACATGATGGGCTATGTGCCCCAGGACGACATTGTTCATCCCCAGTTGACCGTCCGCCAGGCGCTTTATTTCTCCGCCCGCCTTCGCACTGACCTGACCGACGCGGAGATCAACACGCGCACTGAAAAGGTGCTTTACGACCTCGGCATTCCCGACAAGATCGACACCGTCATCGGTTCGCCGGAGCGCAAGACCCTCAGCGGCGGCCAGCGCAAGAGGGTCAACATCGGCCTGGAACTCATCACCGATACACCTGTTTTGTTTTTGGACGAGCCAACCTCCGGCCTTTCTTCATACGATGCCGAGTCGGTCATCGATCTTTTGAAAGAGCTGTCCAAAACCGGCAAGACCATCCTCACCACCATCCATCAGCCCAGCCTGAAGGTCTACAAGCAATTCGACGACCTGCTCATGGTCTCCCGCGACAAGGGAACTAAACCCGGAGCGCTGGTCTATTTCGGGCCGGCTTTTCCAGATTCAATCCAGTTCTTCAACCCTCCCATCACTGGCCCCACAGGCACGGCAGCCATTCCGAGTACTGAGTTGAATCCGGAGATGCTCTTCTCTGGTATGAACACAGTCCCCGATGCCAACCGTACCGAAACCTGGCGTCAGCGATACCTCGCCTCCCATTACCGCCAGGAATACGTTGACAACCGCAGCGGCAAGCAGCCGGCCGCTACTGATAAGACAGGAGAAGAAAAGCCACGCCGCCAGTTTGGCCTGGGCCAATGGATCGCCCTGGTCAAGCGCAATGTCATCGTCCGGCTTCAGGACCGCGCCCAGACCGCTATTTTGCTGGCGCAGGCGCCGTTATTCGCCATGCTGGTGGCGCTGGTCAATTACCCCTTGAGAGCCGACCATTTCGACGAAATCACCCAGAAGCTGCCAGTTGTCCATTTCCTCATGGTGGTGGCCGCCATCTGGTTCGGCTGCAACAACGCCGCACGCGACATTGTCGGCGAGTGGACCATCTACAAGCGCGAGCGCATGGTCACCCTCAAGCTCCTCCCTTACATCTTCTCCAAGCTTGCCGTGCTCATGACGCTGTGCATCTTCCAGTGCGGCTCCATGCTGGCCATCGTCTACCTGATATGCGGGTTGCACAGCAACTTCCTCTCAGACTTCCTCGTCCTGCTGCTCTCTTCGCTGATCGGCGCAGGGCTCGGCCTATCCATCTCGGCTCTCTCCAAAACCACCGAGAGCGCCATCGCCCTATTGCCTGTGGTGCTGCTGCCGATCATCGCCCTGGGAGGCGGCATGAGGCCTGTCTACCTTATGCCCCAGGCAGGTCAAGTCCTCAGCACCATCATTCCTTCCCGCTGGTCTTTTGAAGCCAATATTCTTCATGAGGCTGAGGCCAGCGAGTGGGGCTCCAACAAGCCGATGCCAGACTACACTTGCACTATTCAGCCGCCACAGACTCCCGCCGGCAGCCAGCCTATGTCACCCATGGCGTCAGTGCCATCTGGCTCGTCCATGCCATCTGGCTCGTCCATGCCGCCGCCCGGCTCCATCAATCCCGACGACATCAACCCATCGCTTACCTCATCACCTTTACCGACCCCTTCGGAACCCACCACACCTGTCGCGCATCGGCCGACGAGCAGTATCCCCATTACGGCCCTATCGCTCATGCCGTCAGCAACCGCCATCGCTTCAGCGACTCAGTGGCCGTGCTGGCTGCCATGCTGCTTTTGCTGATCGCCGGAGTCATCGCCATCCTGCGCAAGCGCGACAACGATCCGCAGTAAGCACTCTAGCGTAAGAACCTGCCAAATCACTCGATTTTGAATAAAGGGGACGGGCTAAAGCCCGTCCCCTTTATGCCTTCACAAAGATCAGATCGCTCTACTGCGCGGCCCCGGTCGTAGTCGCCGGCGCCAGCAGGTCCGCAGGCAGAAACGCCCCTGTTTGCTCGTCCTGAACCAGCCCAATCACCCCTTCCGGCGTCACAATCGGCGAGCCGAATACGGCTGCATCCACCGGTTCACTCAACCGGATACCCAGCCCTTCACGGCGCGCTCTCAGTTGTATCACCTCTACCGAAGGCTTCCTGGTCGCCGTATCCTCGCGCACGCGAAAAACGGCAACTTGCTCCCAACTCTCCTGCGCTGCCACCCAGGCCGAAGCAGCTGCCAGCGCAGGCGGTGTGGGAGGCTCATGAAGCGTCAGAACGGCCAGCGAAGTTGGCGATACGCGGTGTAATACCTTCATCTTGCCGCGTTTGCCGTTTGCCGGAATCAGTGTGCCTTCCTCGGAAGCACCGCGCATATTCACGGTAAAATCCCTGGCGCTGAGCCGTAATGGATCGCCCTGCGCGACGGGTCGAAGCAGGATCTCCAGGCTGTGCTTCTCCAGCTTGGCCGCACCCGATTGCACCGCTCCCAGAAACTCCGCGTCGTACTTCCATGGCGCCTGCGCTTCTGCCACAGTCACCACTTGTGCCGGCGCAATGCGAAAGCCCAAATGAACCGATGTCACCGGGTACCTCGCACCTGCCTTGGTCAGCGTATAAGTCGATTCCACCGCAAACAAGTTCGCCCGGGCATTGGCCTGAAGATCGCGAATCCACTGGGGCTGCATTCCGGGAATGTACTTGTCCGCCACTGTTTTGACCTTGAACCCGTTATCAATCACCTTCAGGATGGACAGCGCCACATTCCGCTCCAGAGGCGTGCCGCCCAGGGTCACCGGCACTTCCTGGTTGAGCGCGATCTCCACGCTCGGATGCTGGGTGTGCAGCGCCAGCTTCTCCATCAATGTGAGCCGCACGTCCGCCACCAGTTCGCCCTCGATCCGGACACTCTGGTTTTCGATCATCCGCCGCAGCGGCTCCGTCGTATGCAAATCGCGAAACAGCATTGTGATGTAAACCGGAGGCAGTGCCACCGTCGTGCCCTTGTTGATCACCATCTCCTGGTTCAGAGGCGATGCGAAGACCGACTGGCCATTCAGATGGAACGAGAATAGGCGCAGGTTCTCCAGGGTCGCCGACTGTGTCGCAAACAGAGACAGGTCCACGACCAACTTCACATGAGTCGTGTCGATCTCCGCCACGTTGATTTCCTTGACCTGGAAATCCCCCACCGTTGGCGCCTGCATGGCCGGCTGAGCCAGCCCACCTGTCGCCGCCAAAACGCTCATCCCGGCGATTGCAACACGCAAAGCAGTTTTCATTTCGCTTCCTTCTCTGCAAGCATGATAACGCCCGCACGCGAGCGCGTCTTGATTGGTTAGACGTGCGGGAGAAGAGGCTGGCTGACCCGAGAGGGGGGCAAGGGATGGGCTTTGCTGGTGGTCTGCATGCACTTGGGGATAAAAACGGTCGAAAGAGGCCAGCCACCCGGCGGTAACCGGGAGTATATTTGTTCTAGCCAAAATTAGCTAAAGGTAATACTAGCTGATTTATGCTCGTTTTATCTGCACGCCAGAAGCGTGGGAAAACTCTAGCTCTATCACATCCCGAATAGGAGGGATCATGCCCGAACCGAAAAAGTCTGGCTTCTCTGACAACTCACTCGGCGCAATCGCCTACATTACCGTCGTCCCTGCGATCTTCTTCCTCGCAATTCCGCCCTACAACAAGAGTTCCTATGTGCGCTTCCACGCCTGGCAGTCCACCGTGCTCTCCTTTGTGACGTTCGTCCTCTGCCTGGTCATGAGCTTTTTCCCTGCGCTGAACTCATACCTTGAGTCCATTGCCTTTTTGGGCCTCTACTTGCTGGTAGGGCTTGTCTGGACCCTTGTTTCGGTCTGGTGTGCGATCAATGCGTTGAATGGCAAGCGATTCCAGCTCCCGCTTATCGGCGCATGGGCCGAGCGGCAGTCCAAAAAGTAATCGCCTGCATGGCATGACAATCCTGCGAACGGCCTCTGCTTCGAGACCGTTTTTGTTTGCCCAAGCGGGCATCGGCAGCTAGGCATAGAGTCAGGCTGCCATTGAACAGTGTCTGCGAATAGTGGGGAAATTATGGTGGGCGCTGCAAGATTCGAACTTGCGACTTCCACCGTGTGAAGGTGGCACTCTACCGCTGAGTTAAGCGCCCCTTGCAAAAGCCGGCGAAGGCTGGCAACGTACAAGCCAGCGGGGCATCCCGTAGGTTAGAGTAACACCAGCGGGGCTTTACGGCCAACCCTGGTGGTCCAATCAGGCCAGCCGGAACCTGCAACCAACTGTCCATGCGCTGGAACGTCAGATCAATTCGCCGTGCAGTCGGTTTCCTCCCCGATGGGGAGGACTTGTTTTGCCCGGTTTTAGCCCCTGACGTCTTAGAGCCGGCTACTCCGGGCCTGACCGGTTCAAGCCTTTCCGAAGCCGGTTTCGCACTCCGAATGGCTAGAACGGGCAGCAATCGCTCCGGCGCACGTCCAGGTCCGCTCACAAACAAAAATTTCAGTCCGCAATCTGCTCTTTCTGCGCAACATTCCAGTCCGGATGGGGTTCCTGTTGATATGGCAACCCTGGTCCTGGACAACTCGTCCCTGGGAACGGGCCCGGCTACGCAGCCGGAAGGGCGGCAGAGTTTGGCCGCCCACCAGGACCCGGCCGGTCTCGACCCTTCCAGTGACGCCGCCATCATGTTGCGTGCCGCCGCCGGCGATGAAGAGGGGTTCAACTACCTGGCGGAGAAATATCATCGGCCCATCTTCCACTTTCTTTTTCGGATGGTCCACAACCAGGCAATTGCCGAGGAATTGTCGCAGGAGGTGTTCCTGCGCGTCTACCGCTCCAGGCAGAGCTACCGGGCGGAGGCCAGATTTACCACCTGGCTCTACCGGATCGCCACCAACCTGGCGGTGAATCACGCACGCGACACAAAGTACGAACGGGCTGCGCGTAATGTGTATCTGGATGCCCCGGACGAGTTGACCGGCGCCACGCCGGACGTGGCCGACGACGAGCCTTCTGTGGAGCAGAGCATGCTTCGCGATGAGCGCATGAAGGCCATTCGCACCCACGTCATGGCGCTGCCCGAACGGCAGCGGATGGCCGTCTTGATGCACAAGTATCAGGGAATGGACTATCGCGAAATCGGCGAGGTGCTCAATCTGAGCGAGTCGGCGACCAAGTCGCTGCTCTTTCGCGCATACCAGACGCTGAGAGGCAAGTTGAAGGATTTTGTTTAACGGGAATAAGCCGGTTCGACCGGCGGGAAAATGGGGTGGCGCCAATGGTATGGATGCCTAAAATGCGAAAGAAGTCGAATTGCACCGGGATGGACGCGAAGCTGGCAAACCTGCTGCTCGATCCAGCCGCGGTGTCTGACAAGTTGCAGAACCATCTGGCCGAGTGTGAACGCTGCCGCCTGGAGCTGGATGAGTTGCGAGCGACCATGAACGTGCTGGATGCCTGGAAGACGCCGGAGCCGAACCCGTACTTCCTCACCCGGCTGGAGGCTCGCCTCCGGGAAGAGCGCGAGGCCCAGTCGGCCGGATGGTTGGCAGCTCTGCGCGACCGCTTCACATTCCAGCCAGTAGCCCATGTTCGTCCGCTTGCTGCCATGGCTCTGACCGTCCTGCTGCTGGTGGGTGGAGGAGCCTATCTGGGCATCACCGACTGGAACCAGCCCAAGGCCGCTCCCGGACAGACCGCCGTGGTGCATGACCTGCAAACCATGGAGAACAACGCCCAACTGCTGGACCAGTTGGAGGCGCTCTCCAGCAACAACGAAAGCGGAGACTAACCCTCAATTAAGAACGGAAGAAAATGTTGACTGGGGCACACAATGCGAGATGGATCGGCCGCGCAGCCATTGCAGCGGCAGCCATCCTACTTTGTGTGCCTGCTGCCTGGCCCCACGGTCAGCACTCCGGCGCGTCCGCGCCTCATTCCGCGCCTTCCGCTCGGCCGGGCAGGCCTCCGGCCTACGCCCCACATCCCGGGTATCCTGGTCCACCCTACATCGGTCCGGGCTATTCCCGTCCCGTTTATCCGGGCTATGCCCCACCTGTTCAAGGCCCGCCGGGCCACCTGGGCGACTGGCTCAATCAGCACCGCAATCTGCCCGTCCAGGATCAGGAACGTATGCTGCGCGGCGATCCCAACTTCCGCCGCCTTCCCCCTGCCGAGCAGCAGAGGGTTGTTCAGCAGTTGCGTCAGGTAAACCAGTTGTCTGAGGAGCAGCGGCAGCGCCGTCTGGCCCGCGCCGAAATGATCGAGCATCTGCCGCCCCAGGAGCTGGCGCGCATCAACAACTCCGCGCGCCGCTGGGCAGCCCTGCCAGTAGACCGGCAAGCACTGATGAAGGATGCCTTCCGCGATCTGCGCGCGGTTCCGCTGGAGCAGCGTCCCACGGTGCTCAACTCCGCACACTACCAGGGCGTCTTCACCCCCGAAGAGCGAGTCATCCTCACCGATTTGCTGCGTGTCGAACCTTACCAGCCGCCGCGGTGAGCGTTGCGCATCTGCACAGTGCAAGCCGACGGATGCAGGGCCGTCCAGAATAACTGTAACTTTTGCCGAAACTTCTCTGGCTTGCCATACTCTAAGGTCTGTGAGCTTCCCCGCTCTCAACCATTCACAGGAGGTTTCAATGTCTGCGCTTAAAACACTTGCAATCTGTGTGTTTTCTCTTCTCGTGGGAACAGCGGCGATGGCCGCGCCCGCATCGACTAACGTATATGCTTGCGTCAATTCAACCACCGGCGCTGTTCGCATCGTCGCTTCAACCTCTTTGTGCGTCGCCGGGGAAACCGGCATGAGCTGGGCGCTCGTCGGCCCCACTGGACCTGCCGGCCCCGCCGGAGCAACCGGACCGAATGGCCCAACAGGCGCTACTGGTCCGCAAGGACCGGCAGGCCCCGCGGGTTCGTCCGGTCTTGGCTTGGCTTTCGCGGCATCCATTCTCTATCCGACTGTATTTTCGCCGTCGGGGTTCTTTTTCTCTCCAAACGCCAGCGGAGACGCGACACAGAGCGGGAATTTAATTCTCTATAACCAAGCCCTCATTCCGATGCCTGTGGCATGCACATTCGATTCGCTCTACGTCTATGCCAGTGCGGTTCCCTATGGCCTCGGCGGCGGCGGTCCAATCACGATTACGCTTTGGGTAAACAACGCTGCCACCGCGCTCTCTGTGAACGTCGACAATACCAGCGGAGCTTCCTCGGCAAATCAGACCGGCGCCAGCGTATCGGTTAACCCCGGAGATACGATCTCTCTTCTGGCTAGCGGCTTCGGTGTTACCAATGGTTCGGCGACCCTTGCAACCTCCCTCCACTGCCAGTAAGGCGTTCAGCGGACCGCAACAGGGACAGGCGAACTGGGATTTTGAGATACGACTTCGGAAGCTGGAGTAACCGTAAGTTGTAAGCCTGGGCAATGTCCGGGTACTCCAGATTCTGATTTTGGAGCCTGGGATTCCACGAGCCCAAACTCAGCTAGTAGCTGGGTATCAATTCCTCTCACGCTATTTGCCATGGGGCAGGCTTTGGATTGTTCTTGTTATCTGACGCCTTTCCACCTTACACACTGAATAAAGCTGGAAGTTTTTCCAGAAACTTCCTGGAGGCTTCGATGTCCGCTCGCAAATCACTTGCAGTATTCATGTCCTCGTTTCTCGTGGGATCGGCTGCGCTGGCCGCGCCTGTGTCGACAAACGTCTCTGCCTGCGTCAATTCAACGACCGGTGCGGTCCGTATCGTCGCTTCAACCTCTCTCTGCGTTGCCGGAGAGACTGGCATGAGCTGGGCGCTGGCAGGCCCATCAGGACCTGCCGGACCGCAAGGTCCCGCTGGAGCAACCGGAGCCACAGGCGCACAGGGACCGCAGGGATTGTTGGGCAATTCCGGTCCGGCCGGCGCAACGGGCCCCGCCGGTCCTGGCAATCGCATGTTCTTCTCCAGCGTCGGTGATGGAACCACGGGCCATGCCGCCTCGCTCACTCTCGCTCCATCGGGCCAGCCCTACACCGTGCTTGCCATGCCCATTTCCGGCAACTCCACCGCCCCCTTTGTCACTACTGTGGGCCCCGACACCGGCGGGCAACTCTACCTTGGGCAGGGTTCCAACATCTATTACTACTCGGGTCTGGTGCAGATCTTCCCCGGGCAGGTAACCCTGACTAAGGCGTACGGGGCGCTCTCCTTCGATTCCTTCGCATTTTTCGACGCCTACACCGTGACCTTCCAGGCACAGCTTTATCACTATTCAATTGTTGGCGGCGGCGGGACTTTCGCGCCGGTCGCGGGCTCGGTATGTCAGTTCTATCCAACCAGTAACGCCGCCAGCCCCTACAGAGCCACGTATCAGGACATCAGCCAAGGCTATTCCAATGTTTGTTCTACTGCCCCGTTCTCCGAGACCTTTCAGCCCGGTGACGGGGCGTTCTGGGTCGTTTCCACCACCGTCAATCTCTTCCCAGGGCAGACGTTTGACGATCCAGGGCCGATCCTGTTGGACGTCTCCCTGTCGACTTCCGAGTAGTCTGCCGGGCGCCAACCCCGCATGCCCCACATCTGCCGCGTATTTTGCGGCAGATGTGGGGCACAGCGAACGGACTACAAACTAATCCGCGATCATCTGTTCTCCCGGCAAAATCGGCCGCGTTCGCGGCAGCATTCCACGATAGGCAAACCATCCCATCAATGCCAGAGTGCCCACAAACCCTGCCAGCTTGACCAGATTGGTTACGCCGTTGATGGGCAGCGTCTTCCACAGCACCAGCAACACCGTCTGCGCTGCTGTCACCGCCCAAACCGTGCCGTAGAAGTACCGCCTATGTGTGCCTTCTTTTCTGGTTGAGGGCTCCACGCGCGGCAGCTTGCCCGCCGCGCCCAGCAGCAGAATGACCACCGCCAGCGGCAGGTAGGCGTAATAGTAAATCTGACCCATGTACCACTTGCCGGTCACAACCGCAATCAGCAAGCCGCACAGGTTCAGCAGCGCATAGCTCACCGCGGCATTCCAAGCGAAGCTGTAGCAAACCCGCCTGTAGAGCGGATTCGGCTTGTCCTCGTCAAAGCGCAGAATATAAGGCCCCGGTTCGGCGCCCGGCAACCGCCCACGCAGAGCAGCCGTGCCCGTACACGCCAGCACCAAACCCAGCCACGCCCAGTTCCACCAGTTGAACTCGTGCGCAAACAGCCGAAACGTCAGCGGCCCCGGCGCAATAAAAAAGACAAAAATCCAGATCGGCCAATGCGCCAGGCGGTAGAGGCGCGTATTCCGCGTCCGCAGTTTCCGCTCCTGCGCATACTCAACCTTCCCTTTGTATCCCATGCGGGCAAGTCTCTCAAAGCCGCCGCGAAGGCGTCAATTTACAGCAAAGTGCCGGGCTAATTGAATGAGAGAAATGAAATACGCAAATTGGAGGTATTCGATCCGGAAGGGAGTGTAGTATGCTTCAGCCCAGGAGCGGAATTCTTCAGCGTTACGCGCATGGACTTTTTCCCCGATCTACCAGAGTCCGGCGCGCAGCTGTTGGCTTTCGATCTTATCCCTTTGATTGTTGCAACGATTCACTCAGCCGTTCTGCTCATCCGGTGAATCGCGGTCCCTGGGTCAGACGCTGGAATCTATTTTTGCGCGTGGAAAAACTGTAATGCAAAACTCTTGCGGAGTATGTATTTTGTGTAGGAATCGGGCGCTGATTGGCCTGTTTTCATCTCAGGATGCCTACGCCGCCTTCCCCTAACTGGAGTACACAACCTGTCTGGAGGTATCCATGTATTCTCTCAAGCGTCTGGGAGTTTTCTCCTGCTTGCTTTCAGTGGCAGCATCGGCCGTGGCCGGGCCCGTGTCGACGAACGTCTCCGCCTGCGTTAATACAACGACCGGCGCGGTTCGCATCGTCGCTTCAACCTCCCTTTGTGTGTCGGGAGAAGTCGGGATGAGCTGGGCGGTGACGGGGGCGGTTGGCCCAGCCGGCCCGCAAGGCCCTGCCGGTGCCCAAGGTCCCGCCGGCCCGACCGGAGCAACTGGCGCGACTGGCTTGACCGGCCCAGCTGGTGCGACTGGCCCTGCCGGTGCGCAAGGTCCCGCCGGCCCAACTGGAACAACTGGCGCGACTGGCTTGACCGGCCCAGTTGGTGCGACTGGCCCTGCCGGCGCACAAGGTCCTGCCGGCCCAACCGGAGCAACTGGCCTGACCGGCGCGACTGGCCCTGCCGGCGCGCAAGGTCCTGCCGGCTCAACCGGAGCCACTGGTGCACAGGGCTTGATGGGCAATCCCGGCCCACAGGGACCGCCTGGCACGCCTGGAACGGATGCCACAGTCCCGGCCAATATTACCAAACTATCAAGCGTGCTCAGCACCTCTCCCTACACAAACGGAAATGGCGCCGCTTATGGCGGAGCGACGCCCTTTGAATATGACACCAGCCTCTGCCAGATCGGCGACATTGTCCTTTCCGTGAACGGCTACGGAACGGGAGCGATGCCCGCGGATGGACGACTGTTGGCAATCGAATCCTATGTGCCAGCCTTTTCCGTGTTGGGCACAAACTTTGGCGGAGACGGCAGCACGACCTTCGGGCTTCCAGATCTGCGCCCATTTGCGCCGCGGGGACTGCAATACTCCATCTGCGTCGAAGGAATCTTTCCCTCACGCAGCTAGAGCATCTGAGCTGGTGCAAGCGAGACGGGGTTCGCGTCACAGCGAACCCTGTTATATCTGCGGTATACGTACAAAATATTTATTCCACAATTTGCAATCAGGTGTATGATGGGCACGTTCGGGAAAGTGGCACGAAAACCCCTGGCTTGCTCAAAGCTGAGGCGAATGCGTAGACGCCTATACTTCTCCAGCAAAAATCAGACCAGGGACAAGCCATCGCCATGGCGGAGGTAATTACCATGACCTTTAACCTCGCCGTCTTTCTTGAAGAAGCGGGCGTGGGGCGAAAAGTCGTCCATCTGCAGCCCAAACAGGTCTTCTTTTCGCAGGGAGATCCGGCTGTTTCCATTTTCTATCTCCGTACGGGCCGCGCAAAACTCACCGTCGTTTCGTCCGAAGGCAAAGAGGGCACGGTCGCGATTCTCCCCTCCGGCGAATTCATCGGAGAGGAGTCGCTGGCCAGCGTGGGCGCACTGCATTTGGCCACCGCCACGGCCATGGTTGCCTGCACGGCGCTAGAAATCGCGCGGGAAGAGATGATCCGCGTGATGCACGAGGAGCGTGCCCTCTCCGACATGTACCTGAAATTCCTGCTGGCCCGGAGCATGCGCACCCAGGCCGATCTGGTTGATCAGCTTTTCAACTCCAGCGAGAAACGCCTGGCGCGTATCCTTCTCTTGATGGCCGAATTTGGCGAGCCGGGCGAGCCGGAACCCTTCATTCCTCCCATCACCCAGGAAACTCTGGCGGAGATGGTCGGCACCACTCGCTCCCGCGTCAGCTTCTTCATGAATCGCTTTCGCAAGCTGGGCCTTATCGAATACAACGGCCGCATCCGCGTCCACAAATCGCTCATCAATGTCATTCTGCACGATCAGTACACCCTGCAAACCCCAGAAACTCGCCAGAACTCCACAAATCCCCGGCAACCATCAAAGCAGGGCATGCAGAGCTCAGATACATCTGCTTAAGTCTGCTTTGTATCAGGGCACGACTTCAGTCGTGCCGTAAGGCGGAGGGAGGCGGGGGTTTCAACCCCCGCATTCAGCCAGATAAAGCAGTGCGGGCTTTAGCCCCGGATGGATCACAATCTGCATCCGCTATGCCATGGATGAAACATAACACTAGCGACGGGCCGCACCTTGCAGCGCCCGTGTCTGCGCGGTATGAATATGGCAGATGGCGATGGCCAGAGCATCGGCGGCGTCAGGCGGCTCAGGCGCCTCGGCCAGCTCCAGCAGCCGCGCCACCATGAACTGGACTTGTTCCTTCTTTGCCAGCCCATAGCCCACTACGCTCGATTTGATCGTCAACGGCGCATATTCGGCCACCGGCAATCCCTGCATCGCCGCGGCAAGCAATGCCACGCCCCGCACCTGGCCCAGCTTCAGCGCCGACTTGGCGTTCACCGAGTAGAAGACCTCTTCGATGGCCACCGCATCCGGCTTCCAGCGCTCCATCTCCGCGCTCAGTTCGCGGAAGACCTGCTCCAGCCGCTCAGCCGTTGTTTTACTCTTGACCAGCCGGATCGCACCCATAGCCTTCATCACCAGCCGAGGCTGACGCCCCGTGTCGTCCGGCTCCACCACGCCATACCCGGTGATCTCCGTCCCGCAATCGATGCCAAAAACCCGCATGGGCCTGAGTGTACCGCAGTGACCTCCTTGGAAGGGTGGTGATTTCATGCTGCGGATAATCTCATTCCTGACTGCTGGAAATATCAGGGCACGACTTTACAGATTCCGGAAAATACATACGGGGTCGCACGAAGTATCAGGGCACGACTTTACAGATTCCGGAAAATACATACGGGGTCGCACGAAGTATCAGGGCACGACTTTACAGATTCCGGAAAAATTCATACGGAGTTGCACGAAGCGTCAGGGCACGACTTCAGTCGTGCCGTAAACTCAACAAAAAAATGTTGGGCTTTAGCCCCGGCGGAGCAATTCAAGTTCCCGAATCTCCCCATACAGAACGGCGGCCTGGGCGCATTGCCCAGGCCGTCGCGGTGATCTGTTGGTATTGGACTAAGGCCATCGCGCTCATGCGAGTGCCCGAGCTTCTTCACTGCTCTCCCACGACCGTAATCGTTTGGTGGCGACGCCCGGCAAGCCGGACTCCTTCGGCGGCGATTATCGTCGCTGTATTGAAGAATTGCCACGCCCGCGCATCGGGTCGAGAAAAACTTCCACGGTGAAGATGCGGTTGCGTCCCCTGCGGCCTCACTTTCTCCGCCGGGGCGGCCATGGGACCTACGGCGCGATGCCCTAGGCCTCAGTCACCTCACGTAACAAACATCTCGAAGATTCTTTTTGCATCAGTTGGATCATCCTCCTTTCCCGTGTGCGCTTAATCTACCCCTCAGCCCATGGCTCGTCAAGAGAACTTTGGCGTGAATCGAATTTTTTATTTGCCGGCCCTCCCGAATGTGGTCCGCCTCCCGCTAACCGCGGTATGTTTTCAGGGAGGTCAGGGATATCGAAAACGCTCGGCAATCGATGAACACGCTGCTCACTGACCACTGCTTACTGACCACTGTTCACTGTTTAGGTAATTTCCTCCCGATCTGTGCAAATTTTTGCACATTAATTCACTCTGGCCGCTCCTTCCTCGACTGCAAAACGAGGGCCCATACAGATTGCAACCTGTTTATTTATCAACCACTTACAAAATTCATTCGAAGAATCAAAAAAAACTCTTGACATGGTCCATCGATTAAAGTTATAAGCTTGAAAGAACTAATTAGGCCCGTGTGTCCAGAGGAACTGGGCGCGCGACGCTGATTCCATGAACCTCGGTTCACGTTTGGTACCCCCATCCAGACGGAACCTTCACGAATTGGAGCCATACAGACTTAAGCTGTCTGGCCCGGAAGAGGATAATTCATGAAGACCTTGCGCAACTCATCGCTCATTACCCTGGTTATCGTTGCCTTGGCGCTGCTAGTAGCTGCCCCCGTAGC
>JBEKFS010000098.1:0-12158 GCA_050013195.1 Occallatibacter sp. | reverse complement strand
CGGTGAATCTCATCGATGAAGAGAATCGTCCGCGAGTGCATCCGCGAGGCCTGCGCCGCCGCCACCATCACCTGCTTGATCTCCTTGATGCCGCTCATCACGGCGGAGAACTCGATGAAGGTAGCCTTGGTAGTCTCGGCGATAATTTTTGCCAGTGTGGTTTTACCCACTCCCGGCGGACCCCACAATATCATCGACCCGGAATCATCGCGCTCGATCTGTACGCGCAGCGGCTTGCCGGGGCCGACCAGGTGTTCTTGTCCGCTCAACTCATCCAGAGAGTGCGGCCGCATCCGCTCAGCCAGCGGCGCAGTGCGCAGTGGACCGCTGGGGCCTTCCTGCTCGCCATCAAAGAGACTCATCGCGAACTCCTGGTCAATGAATCCGGGTGCCCCACCTTCGCCGCGTCTTTGTTTTTGCGGCTAGGGTGGGAGTGACTCATCTCAGCTCGCTGCCGGCTAGCCTCATAGAGCAGCACACTCGCCGCGACGGCGGCGTTCAGGCTCTCCACCGGGCCGGGGCAGGGAATCGTCAAGCATCCGCTGGCCTTCGCGGCCAGGTGATCGGAGACGCCGTTGCCTTCATTGCCGATGAGCAGCCCTACCGGCCCGGCCAAATCGACCAGATCAACAGGTTGAGCTCCTTGCACGGTGGTGGTCCAGATCCTGACGCCTCTTTCCAAAAGCCTCGCAAAGCACTCCTGAGCACTCACAGAAAGCAGCGGCAGCCGGAAGACGCTTCCCGCTGATGCGCGCACTGCCTTGGGATTCCACTCGCTCACAGTTCCCGGAAGGCTGACGACGCCGCTGGCCCCAAAGGCCTCCGCCGAGCGCAGAATGGTTCCCAGGTTGCCGGGATCCTGTAGCCCGTCCAGGATCAAGACGAGCGGTGTGGCGTTCAATTGACTACCAAGCAAGTGCGCCCAGGTCCAATTCTGCGGCTCTACCAGAGCGGCTACCGGCTGAGGTGTCTCGGTAGCCATAGCCGAGTCCAGCAGCTCTTTCGACAGCAGCAAAATCTCGGTTTCCTCCGGCAGCGCAAGCCCCTCCAGCAGATGCTCCTTGCCCTGCGCCACAAATACAGTCGCGATGCGCAAACCAGCCCGCAGCGCCTCTTCCAGCATATTCGGCCCCTCGATGCCAGCCAGACTGCTCCCGTCCCGCCCCGGCTGTGCCAGCGCGCGGCGCAAATCTTTCAGGCGCGAATTCTGCTTACTCTGTACAATGCGAATAGGCATACCGGGGTAAACCGTTCTTTCTCTAGCGTGATTCTACTCGTTTGCGCGGATAGGCCCGGGCGGAAATCGCAGCTTGTCTTGCACCATGGCCGGCGTCGCGATCGTTTCCGTCTTATGGCAACACAATACTCGGAAACTGAGGTAGACCTCTTGTTCGCGGAGATGTTGCAAGTTCATCCCGATGAACCCCAGCCGGACCGGATCGACTATATCGTCTCCTGTCTGCGCAAGGGAGATGTAGTCGCACTGCCGACCGACACTTCCTACGGCCTGGCCGTCGATCCGGTAAATCTCCATGCGGTCGAGCAGATCTACCAGATCAAGACCCGCCAGAAGAACAAGCCCTTGTCGCTGTTGATTGCCTCCCTGGCCCAGGCCTATGAACTGGCACGCGACACCGATCCCCTGTTGGACAAGCTGGCGGAACGCTTCTGGCCCGGTCCGCTCACCATCATTGTGAGGGCCGGCGGCAAGCTGCCACTGCGTTCTACGGCGAATACCGGCAACATGGCATTGCGCGTACCCAACGCCGCCATTCCTCGCGCCATAGTGGAGCGCTTCGGCCTGCCCATCGCCGCCACCTCAGCCAATCTGCGGGGAGCCTCGGAGTGCAGCGATGCGGCCTGTGTTCGCGACCAGCTCGGCGACCAAATTCCGCTCATCGTCGACGGTGGTCCCACCGGCCAGGCGCAGCCCACCACCATCGTCGATCTCACCCTCGGCGGCGGCCGCTGGGAGATTCTGCGCGAAGGAGCCATTCCTACGCATGAGATTGTCGAGGTGTTGCAGAGGTGACAGAGATCAGAGATCAGAGAACAGAGATCAAGTGCTAACCCATAATTCATTGGCACCAGCATCGATGACCTCGGATAAACTGATCTCTGATCTCTGACCCCTGATCTCTGAACCGAAGGTTTCCATGAAACGCCAGCCCGAGCCAAAACGCCGTAAATGGATACTGCGCGCCGCGCTCTTGCTGCTGCTCGCGCTGGCCGTAGTAGTTCTGGGATGGTGCCGCTGCGTCTATGTGCAGATTCAACGCTATGCTGCTCTCGATCAGGCTGCCCAGGTTTCCGGGGCAGTTCCCGCAGACGCCATCGTCGTCTTCGGCGCGGCGGAGTACGACGGCCGGCCCTCCCCGGTCTACCGCGCCCGTCTGGACCATGGCCTTTCGCTCTACCATCACGGCATCGCTCCGCTGCTCATTACCCTGGGCGGAAACGGTGGCGACCAGTACAACGAAGGCGCGGTTGGACGCGAGTACCTGATGGGCATGGGCGTTCCCCGTCAAGACATCATCGCAGAAACCGTGAGCCGGAATTCCGAGGAGTCGGCCCTTCGCGTCAGCGTGATCGCCCACGCCAACGGGCTGCACAGGCTGGTCATCGTCAGTGACGGAACGCATATGTTTCGCATCCATGAAATCTGCGCCGCCGAGGGCCTCGACGTGCTCACCTCGCCAAGGCCTTACGTGGCTGTCGCGGGTGAATCAGGAATAACCTGGCTTAAGTTCCAGCGCATTGCCCACGAAATCCTCAGCTACACCGCCTGGCGGATGCATCTGCACTGATTCGAAGCCCAGCTTGAGGAGATAAAATCGCATCAACGGCCTATCCAACGTATGTGGGCAACACCCTGGAGTGTCATGATAAAGACGCATAAAATCGCAAGCTCTCTGGCTGCCCTGACATTCCTGCTTGCGCACGGCAAGATGTTATCTGCGCAGAAGCCGAACTGCGGCGAGATCAATGCTATTGCCAGGATGGCGCGCGCCATCTCGACAGCGGAGTTGGCCGCTAATAGGGAAAAGGCGGGAGAGAGCTACCGTGCGCAGCTAGTCTACGCGGCAAAGCTGATCGAACTGGCTCCCCAGCGGCAGGATGCGGCCGTACTGCTGCTGAATCTCATCCCCAAAGACGAGGAACAGCAACATCTGTTGATGACCCTTGGAGAGCATCATTGCGAGACGGAGTCTTATCACGAGATGAAAATGCTTGCTTCGCTGGAAGAGCGCTTGCCGCGCGATCTGGCCAGGGCCGTCCTCATGGTTCCGGGCAAGATTCCTGAATACGTAGCCTATTCCATTACCTCAGTTCAGGACCCGCACAGCGACTATGCGCTGCAAATGGAAAAAATCTGCCGGGCCAAACATGCTGAGTTCGTCGCAGCGGTGGCAAAGTTGCCTTGGGAGAAGAAGGACCGGTTTCAGAAGTACGTCTTCGATTCAGAAGAGTGTAATGCGCTCACTCTTCCTGAAGCCGATAACCGGCTATTCTGATTCCATTCAGCGATGCGCCAACACCGCCAGCAATCCCAGCGCGAACACCGACGCGCTGATCGTAGACAAAAAATTGACCCCGTCGTTGTTCAGCCATCCGCGCCGTTCCAGTGTTGCGCCCAGCAGGCTGTCGAAGAACAACCCGAAGACGCCGCTCGCGCAACAGATCCAGAACATCGCAGCACCGCCGCCCAGCGCCCACGTTCCAATTGCCGCCACAATCCCCGCTGCGGCTACTCCGGCCACCGAGCCAATCAAGCTGACTCCGCCGTCCGTTCCCGCTTCAACCAGGCGCATCGTGGTAAGCATGCGCGGCTGGCCGCCCAGAATCTGGCCAATCTCTGAGGAGACTGTATCTGCTGCTGCCTCGGCCAGCGCAGCCAGCCCCACCGCGAGCAGCAGAGCCGGAGCAGTCTGCGAAAACCAACTGCTGCCGGCCAGCCACGACTGCGCCACCCCCTCGCAAGCCAGCGCTGCTACCCCTAGATTGGCCGCCACCTGCGATGCGCTTCTTCCTTGCCGCCGCTCCGCCGTGCCCAGTCGAAGTTTTTGCTCCCGGCCCAGCCGTGTAGTGATGAAGGCGAGCACAAAGACCGCCAGCACCGGCATCAGGGCGCTGTGCCATGGGGCATAAGCAAGCCGCTCGCCGGGAGTTAAGGTTGCAGTTGAAAACATCAGACTGGCGGTGATCGTTGCGCCGGCAAAGGCTCCGCCTAATGTGGCCGCGCGCAACTTGCTCACCACCAGACCCAGCATCAGGCTCAGGCCCAGCGTCCAGATAGCCACCGGCTGGTAATTCACCGCCCACCAGTGGGCCTGCAGCACCACGCTGGCGCCCGCAAAGGGCAACACCATGAGAAGTATCAGCTTCGATTGCCAGATCAGCTTGATTCGCGCCACGCATCTATCGTATCTTGCGGAGGGCATTGCGGGCTGACGCCAGAATCGGGTCAGTTTCGGCGCCCTTTCTGTCCCTGATGCGTCAAAACCCCGGTCCCCTGATTTACAATCGCAGGGTAAGCAGAAAAGTATGGAATGAGGCTTTTTCGCATGAATTTTAGTCAGGCGCGTGTGCGGTTGGTTCAGGTGGGCGCGGTCTTTGCGGCTGCTGTCCTGGTTGCCGGTTGCGGCAACAACTACCGGCCTGTGGTTACGCCCGTCAACCCCAGTGGCCCCGCCGCGCAGCCGGAGTCGTTGGCGGTGGTAGTTACAGCTCCTCCACCCACTGCGTCCGGCATCCCCACCCCCGGAATCGCGACAGTCATCGACTATGCCGGCGATTCGGTTTTGGCTACCGCTACCATCGGCCCCGGCCCGACCGCCTTCACTCTCGACGAAACCGGCTACAACGGCTTCACCATCAATAGTGATCACACCATCACCAACATCCCTGTTTCCAGCACCCTGCAGACCAAGAACGTCACTTACTCCACGCTTTCCAGCACGGCGGAGCCCTTGAACCTGTTCTCGCCATCCTCCGGGCTGTGGGCTACCGATCTTTATGGCAATTACGCCGATGTTTTCACCGGGGGTCCCGCGACATTCCTGCTTGCCGTTCCGCTGTTGCCCACGCCAGTGATGGTGATGGGGCCTGGCCTTCGCGGTACACGCTACTTCGCCCTGAGCCAGAACATTGCCAGTCCCACTGGCTTGGAGTGCAATAACTCTCCCAATACTCAGCCCTTCGGCGCGGTGACCCCAATCGAGGTCGCCAGCTATACAACCGACACGCCGATTCCTACGGGCAAGTGCCCGGTTTATGCCGTGGAGAGCGCCGATGGTGCGCGGCTCTTCGTGTTGAACCGGGGCAGCGACACCATCACGGTCGTTAACTCACAGTTCGCAACGCTGGACGCATGCACGCCGTTTCTCAACCAGGCCGGCCAGACGGTGACCTGCCATCCCACCCTGCCGCTTTCCACCTCCGCGGGGCTTGCACAAGACGCCAACAACGACGTTCCCGCGGTAGCCGGACCGGTCTATGCCGAATACAACGCCGCCAGAAACCTGCTGGTCGTGGCCGACTATACAGGAAACACGATCAGCGTCATTGACGTGAGCCTCGACGAGTACGGCAACGACAGCGCGACCTTCGGCACCACCTACACGATAAAGGTGGGCCAAAACCCCGCCAGCGTGACTGTTTTATTCGATGGCAGCCGCGCTTACACGGCCAACCAGACTGACCAGACGGTGACCATCGCGGACCTGACCAGCTACACCGTGGAAAAGACGCTGGCAGTTTCAGGTTATCCGCGCGTCGTGGTTTCTACTCAGAATTCCAGCTACGGCAAGGTCTATGTGGGCTCGCCCAACAGCAACTTCCTTACCATTATCCGCACCGATCAGGACATTGTGGACACGACGGTGCTGTTGCAAGGCGACATCGTGGATGTGCGCGTGACAACGCAGAACGGCAGCAGCGTAAACAGCAACAACGTGAGCCGTATTCCTGGTTACGGCCAGCCCTGCAACCTGCCGGGCGCCGCGTCCCTCGTATCGCTTGCCGCTTGCCAGAAGCAGCCCTAGCGCATTTGCCGTGAACGGTGAATATTTGGGTGCCCCACCCTCGCCACGTTCTTGTTTTTGTGGCTAGGGTGGGATACCACAAATCAAAATGTTTGATAGTTCAACAAATGCTGGGTGCCCCATCCATTCGCGTTTTCTGCGAATGGGTGGGATACCAAAATAGTCAAACAGCCAAAGAGTTTTTCCCGCAACGGAAGACTCCTTTGGCTGTTTTTGCGTCTGCTAAAGGAGCTGGGAGGCTATTTTTAGAGCAGTTTGTCTGTTGGTGTAGAGTCGATTTCCGATTGCTTGTACAGTATCGATGGGTCGCGAACCTGTAGCGCTGGCCTCCCGGCCGGCTGTTGCGTGGACCTCCTGGTCCACGCCACACTCTACACCATCTGGAATATGCTCTAGCCACCATGTGAAACGATGGAGAGAATGCCCGGTGAAGCAAAAATCCGCGTGGACCTTCTGCTGGTAGAGCGAGGTCTTGTTCCCAGCCGCGAGCGGGCGCGCGCGCTTATTCTGGCTGGCCGGGTTCTGGTGCGCGAGCAGAAGGTGGACAAAGCCGGCGCCACTGTCCCTACCGACGCTCCCATTCGCCTGCTCGGTGATGACCAGCCTTATGTAAGCCGCGGTGGCCTCAAACTGGTCGCGGCGCTTGCTCACTGGCAGATCAATGTTCAGGGCCGCGCCTGCCTCGACGTGGGAGCATCGACCGGCGGATTTACCGATTGCCTCCTGCAAGCCGGCGCTGCGCAAGTCACCGCTGTCGATACCGGTTTCGGCCAGATTGCCATGAAGCTGCGCAACGACTCGCGCGTCCGCCTGGTGGAGCGCACCAATGCCCGCCTGCTTAAACCAAATTCTTTGGCGATCCAGGCTCCGGAAATACTTATTATGGGCAGCAAGAAGCGTCAGGGCACGACTACAGAGGATACGGACAAATGTCAACGGAGTAGCAAAAAGTGTCAGGGCACGACTACAGAGGATACGGACAAATGTCAACGGAGTAGCAAAAAGTGTCAGGGCACGACTTCAGTCGTGCCGCAAATGCCGCAAAAGGAAAGTCGGGCTTTAGCCCCTGAAGGAACTCCTCAGATTACTCTTCTGGTGATGGACGTCTCCTTTATCTCTGCCACGCTGCTCCTGGAGCCGGTCTTTGCCGCCGCTCCGTCGCTCACCGAAGCTGTCATCCTGGTCAAGCCGCAGTTTGAAGCCGGGCGCAAACATATCGGCAAGGGCGGCATCGTACGCGACCCCGAGGCGCATCAGTTAGCCATCGACAGGGTGGCCGACTGCGTTCGCTCGCTGGGTTGGGAAGTGGTCGAGACGATTCCGTCGCCCATCACCGGCGCGGAGGGCAACCGCGAGTTTTTGCTCTATGCGCGAAGAGCTTAGCCCCCTTAACAGCAACTCCGCCCGAGGGCGGAGTTGCGGTAAACAACGCACATCAGTGAACTGATCGCCTTGGAAGGCTAGGCCCCTTTGGGGTTGGGACCATATTCATTCGGTCCAGGATCGCTGTCCAGCACCGTAAATACAAACACGATGATTCCGCCAATGATCGGGATCAGACAAAGCAGGATCATCCAGCCGCTCTTACCGGTGTCGTGAAGCCGTCGCACCGTGACGGCCAGGGCCGGAACGATGATGGCCAGACAATAAATAATGCACAAGCATAAAAAGATTGTGCCGACAACGTTCTCGTGAAACACAAGACCCAGGATATACAGCGGCAAATAGATCAAGCAGTTAAAGAGCGTAAACATCCAATACTCTTTGCGGCGCGACCGCCCGCTGAACTGGGCGTATTTATTCCATACCATCAGATACCAATTCATCTTCATTCTCCTTTGCTGGTTGTCAGTAAAGTCACGCGCCTCGAGCGCTGCATCCAGAACAAGGCTCGCCGCACAATTGGGGGGATGAATACCCTGATTTTCTCGGGCGTAGCAAATATACACTGGCAAGCCCGAGTAAGTCGCTATATATAATTTTCGGCGTTCAGGCGTACCGGAAGTATCGGCCCTACCGCAGGGGTTTGGCTCCGCCTAAGCTGTTCCGTTACACTGAATCCGCATGGTTCGCGTAGCGATTGTCTGCAAACCCGAGAAAACAGAGCTGGCTCAGCTTCTGCCCGAGTTGATCGGCTGGCTGCGTCAGCACGGCTATGAGCCGCTGCTCGACCAGGAGGGCGGACATTACACTACAGCTGCGCCGGCCATCAACCGCGCGCGCATGCCCGAGCAGGCGCCCGGGCTGGTGATCGTCCTGGGCGGTGATGGCACCCTGCTCTCCGTGGCGCGGATCTTTGCCTCCACCGGCACGCCCATCCTCGGCGTGAACCTGGGCTCTCTCGGCTTTTTAACTGAAGTCCGCCTCGCCGACCTCTATCCTGCGCTGGAGAGCTGGCACAGCGGCTGCGATGGCTGCCATGCGCTCGATACGCGCGCCATGCTCCATGCTGAACTGTGGCGCAATGGCGCGCTGCGCTCCAGTTACGAAGCTCTGAACGAGGTCGTCGTCTCCAAGGGCGACATAGCCCGCATGGGAGACTTTGCCGTCGAGCTGGACGGCAAGAGCGTGGCCCGCTTCCGAGCCGACGGCGTCATCGTTTCCACCCCCACCGGCTCCACGGCCTACACTCTGGCCGCAAATGGCCCTATCCTGACCCCGGATGTGGATGCCTTGGTGGTTACGCCCATCTGCCCACACCTGCTCACGCTCCGGCCCATCGTGTCGCGAGGCGACGCCTCGCTCACCGTCCGCGTCGAGGGAGTAGTCAACCCGGCGCTGCTCACCGTGGACGGCCAGAAGGGAATCGAGCTGCTCATCGGCGATGAGGTTCGCTGCCGCAAGTCCTCCCACACCGTCAACCTGGTGCGTATGAGCGGTGGCGGCTTCTTTGAGGCGCTGCGCAGCAAGCTCAGCTGGGGCGAGCGGTAAACGCCTGCGGGGTAGAGTTATTTTATAAATGGCTGCTTAACCAACGTCCTGATAACCGCGCCGGAGGCGCAGTGTTTGTTAGCCCCGCGCTTCAGCGTGGGGAAAACTGATTCCACAAATTTACTCCGGAGTCCCGTAGGGACGGCGCTAAGGACATTTCGTTTACAGGAATCATTACTCCGCTTTCTCCGTCAACTCCGCCCATCGCGCATAAAGCGCATCGTTTTCATGCTGTGCCGCGTCCAGTTCCCGCAGCGCCTCCTGAAGAGCGGAAGCGTCGGTAGCTATCTCAGGATGCTCGACGCGCTCGTGAGCGGCGCCGAGCCGGGCATCAGACTCCTCAACTCGCTGTTCAATGGCCGCGAACTCCCGCGCTTCCAGATAAGAGAGCTTCTTCTTGCCTTGCGCCAGAGTACCTGTCCGCTGTGCAGCGCTTGAGCCGTCGGCCTTGCGCCCTGTCTTGCCCTGCGCCAGCTCATCCTGTTCCACAATCCAGTCTTCCCACTGCGCATAGTCGGCAAATCGCCCTGTGTGGCCGCGGCCGTCCAGGCCCAGCACCGTCGAGGAGACGCGGTTCAGAAGATACCGGTCGTGCGTCACCAGCACCAGCGCTCCGGGAAAATCAAGCAGATTTTCTTCCAGTATCTCCAGCGTCGGAATGTCCAGATCGTTAGTCGGCTCATCCAGCAACAGCACATCCGCCGGCTCCAGCATCAGCTTGGCAATCAGCACCCGCGCCCGCTCGCCGCCGCTCAAATTTCTTACCGGCTGATTCAGTTGTTCGCTGGTAAACAAAAATCGCGCCGCCCAGCTGGCCACATGCACCAGCCGTCCCTGGTACATGACGCTGTCGCCCTCTGGAGCCAGTGCGCGGCGCAATGTCTGGCTCTCGTCCAGCTCGCGCATCTGGCTGAAGTACACCATCCGCAGCGCCTCGGCTCTCCTGATACTTCCCTCGGCCGGCTCAATCTCGCCCCGCAACAGCCGCAGCAGCGTCGTCTTGCCGCTGCCGTTCGGGCCCACCAGCCCTACCTTCATGCCCGCCGTGAGAATGAAATTCAACCCGCTGAAAAGCCGCAGCTCGCGCTTCTCTCCTACGGGAGTATTTTCATCGACAGCATGAGAACCTGGGTGCCCCACCCTCGCCGCGTCCTTGTTTTTGCGGCTAGGGTGGGATACCACGATGCCCGTATTACGAAATTCTTCTCCATCCTTAGAGGTAGGCACGTCGCAGGCCACGCCCTTGAACTCCACCAGTCTCTTGGTCTTGCGCAGCGTGGCGTCAAAGTCTATCCCCGCCGTCGCCACAGCCGTCCGCGCATTCATCTCCGCCAATTGCCCAATCATCGCGTTGGCCGTATCAATCCGTGCTTTGGATTTCGTGGTCCGCGCCTTGGGGCCGCGCCTCAGCCACTCAATCTCCGTCCTCACCCGGTTCCGCAGGCTCTCCTGCTGGCGATTCTGTGACTCCAGATAGCCCTGCTTCTCCTCCAGAAACCGGCTGAAATTGCCTTTCACCCGCAACAGCCCATCGGCATAAACGCGATTCAGCTCGATGATTTCGCTCGACGTCGCTTCCAGAAAATAGCGGTCGTGGCTCACCGTAACCGCGGCAAACGAAGACGAGTTGAGCAGCTCCTCTAGCCATTCAATCCCCGCCAGGTCCAGATGGTTGGTTGGCTCGTCCAGCAGCATCACATCCGGCTCGCTCACCAGAGCCTCGGTAATCGCCAGCCGCTTGCGCCATCCGCCGCTCAGCGACGCAGCCTCGGCCGTCAGGTCATCAAACCCTGCGCGACCACCCAACTCTCGAATCAGGCCCTCGCGCTCCCGGCCCTCCCGCTCGCTCTCGTTTACGTGCGCGGTGGCCAGCGCCCGCTCCAGCACCTGGCGAATCGTCAGCCCCGCATCGAATCGCGAATCCTGCGGTACGTATGCCGCGCGGGCCCGCTTGCGCACCGCCAGCTCGCCCGCGTCAGGCTCCATCTGCCCCGCCAAAATCGCCAGCAGCGTGGATTTGCCCGCCCCGTTTGGCCCGATCAACCCGATCCGAGCTCCCTCCTCAACGGTCAGCGAAATCTTCTCGAACAGCGGCCTGGCGCCGAACTGTTTACTCACCAATTGCGCATTGAGAATGGGCGGCATCTCTTCTAAGAGTACCTTGTTGCTTAGCACCAGCCTCACTCGCCGCGTCGAGCTTTCCCAGTCATGAATCCGCCAACTAGCTAACTTGCGATCACCGCGTAGCGGTGGCTAACTTGCTAAATGGTTTCCCAGACCTTCCGCGTTTCAGTGAAAGAAGAGAAGGAAACTCTCCCCAGTCAATCCTGTTCATAGGCAGCTCCCGGTCTAGGCAGGATGGTGGTTCAACGGTCTATACTCTCCTCTGTCGGATTTCTTTTCGAAAGGGAGCACACCTATGTCTTCACCCGCTGTAACCTACGCACGCCAGAACCAACCCCGTTATCTGAAGGAACTGAAGGATTTCCTGCGCATTCCTTCCATTTCCACCCTGCCCGAGAACAAGGGTGACTGCCGCCGCGCCGCCGAGTCTCTGGTAGCCGAGCTGACCCGCATCGGCTTTGAGCACGCCCGCCTCATCGACACCACCGGCCACCCGCTGGTTTACGCCGACTGGCTGCACGCCCCCGGCAAGCCCACCGGCCTCTTTTACGGCCACTATGATGTGCAGCCCGTCGACCCCATCGACGAGTGGACCACGCCGCCCTTCGAGCCAACAGAGCGCGACGGCAACCTTTACGGCCGCGGCACGGCCGACGACAAAGGCCAGATATGGGCGCAAATTAAAGCCCTCGAATCGCTCATGGCCGCGAACTCGGGCAAGCTGCCCGTCAACGTGCGCATCATCTTCGAGGGCGACGAAGAAGTCGGAGGGGAGGGAATCGCCGCGTTTGTCGCCTCCAAGCCCCCCGAGCTCAAGGCCGACTTTGCCCTGGTCTCCGATACCGAGCTCTTCGCCCCCGGCCTGCCCACCCTCTGTGTCGGCCTGCGCGGCATGATCTATACCGAGCTTGAAGTCCGCGGCGCAAAAACCGATCTGCACTCCGGCATGTACGGCGGCGCGGCCCCCAATCCCTTCGTCACCATCGCCCAAATGATTGCCAAGCTCAAGGACGAGAACGGCCACATCCTCATCCCCGGCTTCTACGACGGCATCATCCC
>JBEKFS010000097.1:0-12193 GCA_050013195.1 Occallatibacter sp. | reverse complement strand
TGTGGGCCAGCAGGTATTCGTTGGCCAGATCGGAGCCGAAGAAGGCCGGGTCGTCGGAGTTGAGCGTGACCATGAGACCCAGGTCGAAGAGGGGGCGCAGCGGGTGGGCGGCAAAGGAGGGGCAGACTCCGGTGCGAAGGTTCGACGTGGGGCACAACTCCAGCGACACTGCTCGTGTTTTCAACTCTTGTATTAGAGCAGAGTCCTGAATGGCGGAATGGGCGTGGCCGATGCGCTCTGTGCCGATGGCGAGGGCCTCCCAAATAGCCTCGGGACCGGTAGTTTCGCCGGCGTGGTTGGTGAGGCGCAAGTCCGCCTTGCGTGCCTGGGCATAGAGAGCGCGAAAGGGCTCTGAGCCGGTGCGGCGCTCGTCGCCACCCAGGCCAATTCCAATGATCGAAGGGTGCGCGGGCTTGAGTTCGGCGGCCTTCAGGAAGACGCGCTCGGCCTCTTCGACGGGGAAGTGGCGCACGGCGTCAAATATCCAGTAAATTGACAGGCCCAGCTCGCGCTCAGCACGCACGCGGGCACGCTCCAGGGCGGCAAAGATGGGTTCGAAGGTGGCGGAGTCGTGGTCGCGCCAGTGATAGATAACGCCGACGGAGATGTAGACCTCGGCGTGAACCACGCCCTGAGAGGCGAGATGCTCCATCATGCGCCAGGCGGCCAACTCGTAGTCTTCCGGGCCGATCAAGCGCGCGGTGACGGCCTTGAAGGCTTCCAGGAAGCCGGTAAAATCTTTGAATTGGTAAAGAGCTTCGGCCTCAGCGAGAGTAAGCGGGCGGGCGTCGTGGCGGGCGCTCAACTCCACTAGCGTCGCAGGCAGGAGTGCGCCTTCGAGGTGCAGGTGCAACTCGGCCTTAGGCAGGCGGCGGATGAATGCTTCGATCTCCGGCTCCGGCATCATTTAAATCTACTTTAGCCCCGCGAACTCGGAGCGGTGGCGGCTATAGAGGAAGTAGATGAGCAAACCTGCGAAGAGCCAGGCGAAGAAGGCCATCCAGGTCATCACTTCCAAACCCATCATCAGCAGGACGCAGAAGAAGATGCTCAGCACCGGGAAAAGCGGGCCAAGCGGTACACGGAAGTCACGACGCCGCTCCGGCTCGCGGAAGCGCAGGATGAGCACCGCAATAGAGACAAGGACAAAGGCGAAAAGGGTGCCGATATTCGAGAGATTCGACACGGTGCCGATGTCCAGCAATCCGGCGGGAATGCCGACGACGAAGCCGGCTACCCAGGTGGCTACGGAGGGGGTGCGGAAGCGCGGATGAATGTGGCCGAAGATTGTGGGCAGCAACCGGTCGCGGGACATGGCGAACCAGACGCGCGCTTGGCCAAGCTGGAAGACCAGAATCGACGAGATCATGCCCAACATGGCACCGATGAGGACGAAGAGCCGCACCCATTGCAGGTTGCCGGCGCTGGGCAGCAGCGAGAGTTTCTTGAGAGCGTTGACCACCGGGGCGGCGTCGCCCATCACCGACTGCCAGGGCACGATACCGCTGAGCACGATGGCCACCGCGCCATAGAGCACGGTGCAGGCTACCAGCGTGGTCAGAATGCCGAAGGGCAGATCGCGTTGCGGATTCTTGCACTCTTCGGCGGCCGTGGAGACGGAGTCGAAGCCGATGTAGGTGAAGAAGATGATGGAGCCGCCAGTGAGCACGCCGGTCCAGCCGTTGGGCATGAAGGGATGCCAGTAGTGAGGCTTGATAAAGCTGGCGCCGGCAAATACGAAGACCAGAATGGCCGCCATCTTGATGAGCACCAGCACGTTGTTGGTGCGGGCCGACTCGCGAATGCCGCGCACCAGGAGCACTGTCAGCAGCATGACGACCAGGAAGGCGGGAATGTTGAAGCCGAAGTGCCAGCCTGATTTATAGAGATCGTTGCCCGCAAAATCTTGTAAGCCGGTGGGCAGGTAGGCCGGGGAAATCCACTTGACGGGCAGATGAACGCCGAACCAGTCGAAGAGGTCGACCAGGTGAGCGGAGAGGCCCACGCTGACGCTCATGTTACTGAAGGCGTATTCCAGAATCAGATCCCAGCCAATGATCCAGGCCACCAGCTCGCCCAGCGTGGCGTAGGTGTAGGTGTAGGCCGAGCCGGCGATGGGAATCATGGAGGCCAGTTCGGCGTAACAGAGGCCGGTGAAGACGCAGACAATGGCCACCAGCACCAGCGAAAGCGCCAGCGCAGGTCCTGCGCCGGGGCGGCCTGCAAGAGCGGTGTGGTGGATGAGGTAGTGGAGCAGCGGCGTGTCTTTGATGGAAGGCACGTCGAACTTCTGCCCGGCCATGGCTGTGCCGATGACGGTGAAGATGCCTGAGCCGATGACTGCCCCGATGCCCAGCGCCGTGAGCGACCACGGGCCGAGGGACTTTTTCAGCGAGTGCCCAGGCTCTTGCGAGTCCCGGATCAACTTATCGATGGACTTACGGGCAACAAGTTGTCTGAACAGGACGTTTCTCCTCATCCCGCCGCCGGCGGAAACATGAGACTAGCAGGATCCTGCCGGTTAGTTACGATTTCCCGGCTCAGGATGCCTTCGCCGCAGTGTACAAGGTGAGGGTTTCCTGATGGAACTGCTCAACTTTCCAATCGGGTCCTGAAAGGGCTGGAAGGGCAAAAAGCTATGGGGAGGGGGAATAGGTAGTGCGGGGCTCCGAACCAGGCACGCCACGCATGCCGGCCCGGAACCCCATTGTTGTTACGGAACTCGCGCTTACCTCTTGGAGACGCCGCGCGCCATCTTCTTCACTTTCTTCTTCTTTGAGCCGCGCGGTTCGGTCCGTTTGGCCTTGGGAGCGGCCTTCTTGCGGGAGGCGCGCTTCAGTTTCTTCCGTTCCTGCTTGTCTTCAATCTTGGTGGTGTCTGCCACTTGGTTCCTCTTTCGCTTTAATCTGCACACGTTTCCCGCAAATTGGGCGGATGTGATCCTTAGAATAACAGGGTTTGTGTGCCGGCGAAAGCAGTGTAGGCGCGTGAAGGACGGCGCTGACGCGGTTTCAGGCGTACAATGAAGATAGATCAGAATCCATCTAGCCCGCCTTTTGATTGAGAAAAGCCTGCTCGGCTCTTGCCTTCCTACCGCTTCTGACGAGCTCCGCACCGCACGCAACAATCACATGTTGACCGGAGTCCAGTCATGCGTTCCGACAAGATTCACCGCGCCCTGGCGCAGGGAATGAACCGCTTTGAAGTCTGCCAATTAGTCGCCAAAGGGGTAAAGGCTACCCACAAGACCGGCGGGCGCTTTGAAGATTCAATTAACGATGTGCTGCAATATTTAGGCACCCATGTCACCGTCATGGAAAATCTTCACCCAGCCGTTCCCCAGGTCAGCGTCAAGAGCCTCAAGCCAGCCGCGTAAAAAGACAGGGAATCGCCGTGGAGCTTCGAGCGGATTCTCAGCTGAATGCAGTAGGAAATAATTTCGATAAACGCAAGAAAGGGACGGCATTGCTGCCGTCCCTTTTTGTTTGATGCCGAACCTGTTGGAAGGGTGGTTACCCTTAGACAACCTGGACGTTCTCAGCCTGCCAGCCCTTGGGACCCTTGGTCACGTTGAACTGGACGCGCTGGCCCTCTTGCAGTGAACGAAAACCGTTCGACTGGATGGCGGTGTGATGAACAAAGACGTCTTCGCCGTTTTCGCGGCTCAAAAATCCAAAACCCTTGGCGTCATTAAACCACTTGACTGTGCCTGTTTCCATTGTGTGTGTTGCTCCTTGATACTGATTTACCGCGAACGCAATGTGGAAGTTTGCGAGTAGGCGGTAACCGGAACAGGCAAGAACTTCAGATCGAATTCTACGATTACATACAGTATAGCATGTATCGGTCAACCAGATGGGATTATTCCGGCAGGACCTGTGGGGGCATCAGATCTGATATCCCCGGTGCGCGTGTTCGGGGCACGTGGTACAGGGGCACGTGGTACAGGGTACACTCGTTCTGGTGTTGGAGGAATGACTCTTGAATAACGAAAACATTCGGGTACTGGTCCTCAACCCCGGATCGACCTCCACGAAGTTCGGGGTATACGCCAGAGATGGCGCCGAGCTGGTGCGCACTATCCGGCACGGGCAGGAAGAACTGGCGGGCTTCAGCGGGCAGCCGATACAGGCGCAATTGGACTATCGCGCGCAGCTGGTCGAGCAGGCGCTCGCGGCGGCCGGGTACACAGTGGGCGGGTTTGCCGCTGTAGCCGGCCGGGGCGGGTTCCTGCCCCCAGCCGCATGTGGCACATATCTGGTGGATGACGCGATGGTGGAAGAGTTACGGCAGGCGCGCCGCGGTGAACACGCGTCCAACCTGGGCGCTCCGCTGGCGCTCCGATTCGCGCAGGCAGCCGGCGCGAACGCCTACATTGTGGACCCGGTGACAGTAGATGAGTGGCAGGAGCGAGCTCGCCTTACAGGATCGCCGCTGGTCGAGCGCACGTCAATTAGCCACGTGCTGAACATCAAGGCCGTGGCGCGGAGGTATGCGCGCGAGCAAGGGCGCTCCTACCAGGATCTTCGGCTGATCGTGGTGCATCTGGGCAGCGGAATCACTGTCTCAGCCCACCAGGACGGACGAATGATAGACAGCAATACCATCGAGGAAGGTCCCTTCGGCGTCGACCGAAGCGGAGGACTGCCTGTGCGGGCACTGATCAAGCTCTGCTTCAGCGGCAAATATACCCAGGATCAGCTTGATCGCCATGTCTTCGGGGACGGCGGTCTGTCAGCTTACCTGGGTACACGCGACCTTGTTGAAGTGGAACGGCGCATCGACGCGGGAGACCAGGAAGCCGCACGAGTCTTCGAAGCGATGGTTTATCAGATCGGCAAAGAAGCCGGTGCGATGGCCGTGGCACTCAAGGGCAAAGTGGATGCAGTGCTGCTGACCGGCGGAATGGCGTATTCGAGTAAAGTAGTGACGCAATTGCGTAGCGACCTGGACTGGATTGCGCCTATCCGTGTTTATCCGGGCGAGGATGAATTGCAAGCCTTGGCCGAGGGGGTTTTCCGCGTGTTGAACGGGGAGGAGCAGGCAAAGAAGTTGAGAGCCTAGAGCATTTTGCGTGTTGGTGTAGAGTCGATTTCCGATTGCGTGTACAGTGCCGATGGGTCGCGAATCTGTAGCGCCGGCCTCCCGGCCGGCTGTCGCGTGGACCTCCTGGTCCACGCCGCACTCTATACCATCTGTAAAAATGCTCTGAGCGGGTCACATGGAATAAACTGTCGCGGGTGCCCCACCCTCGCCGCGTATTTGTTTTTGCGGCTAGGGTGGGATCGCGCGCATCTCATCAGTTATGAGCATGGAAAAAGCAACCTTTGGAGCGGGATGTTTCTGGGGAGTCGAGGCGGCCTTTGCGGCTATCCCCGGCGTGACGGCAACGGCAGTCGGCTATGAAGGCGGCTCGCTGGAGCGGCCCAGCTACAAGGACGTCTGCACCGACCAGACAGGCCACGCCGAGGTAGTTGAGCTGGACTTCGACCCCGCCTTGGTCAGTTTCGAGCAGTTGCTTGATGCTTTTTTTGCCCTCCACGACCCTACCACCCTCAACCGCCAGGGACCCGACTGGGGCACGCAGTACCGCTCGGCCATTTTCTACCATTCGCCGCAGCAGGAGGCGCAGGCTCGCGCCAAAATCGAGCAACTCATCGCTGAAGGTCGCTTCAAACCCAAGCACATCGTCACCAAGGTCGAGCCGGCGCAAACCTTCTGGCGTGCCGAGGAGTACCACCAGCGCTATCTGGAAAAGCGCGGCCAGGCAAGCTGCCATATATAGAGATCAAGGGTCGGTTCTAACGTTTCTCTTCTGTCGCGGTCGCGGCAACCGCTCCCGGCTCGTCCAGCCACAGCCACACAATCCACCACACCAGCGCGGCCAGGAACACCAACTCGTGGGCGAAGGCAAAACTCAACCGCAGGCGCATCACGCTCGCTTGCTCGGCCGGGGTGAAATGAAACGTCCGGATGACCACCACTTCCAGCGCCAGCAGGGAGACGGCTGAAGCAAAAAGCCCGATAACAATGCTCTGCGGGTGGCTCCGCCAGCCGGCCTTGTAATGGCGTCCAAAGAGCACCACCAGCAGCCCTAACCCCACTGTCAGCAAAGCAACCAGCAGCTCGCCCTTCTGCGCCACAAGTTGCATCAACAGCAGCTTTCCGAGCAACGAGTCCAAGGCCAGATTCTTCCACACCGGCCAAGGTCCCATAATGGTCAGCAACCCTCCGGCCAGCAACAGCAGCCCCACAGAATTCACAATACAAATGGAGCGCTGAGCCCCGGCGAAGGCTGACCGCGCCATCTCCACCACCACCAGCAGGGCAAGTATCACCCCGAGATCGGCCAGCGCGAGAGTGATCACGCCATAAGGAAGGTTCGCCATCCGGCCTTTCAGAAGTTCCTCTGCCATCATTCGCAGGGCGAACAGCGCGATGCCGGCAGTGAACCACGGATAGCGTCGTGCTCGGTCACGGCCTATCATGACCACCAGCAAAACCAGTTCCGCGGCAAAGGTCAGTGTCCAGATGATCCGTTCAATTGTTGCGATTTGTTGAGCAAAGAATTCGAAACTGAGTTGCATTTGAACCTTGTCCGGGCCAAGAGGAATGTGAGTCATCGGCCCCTATTCAGTTTAACGATCCACGGGCTACTTCCGTGCGCGGGCAATCCTTATGTTCTGCTAAATCGCCTTACTCGGAGTGGCCGTGAACACTGATCAGGCGCGGCTCTATGCTCCATCGCTCTTCACAATGTCAACGTACCACAGGACACGAGGTGGGTACAAAAGTTTGATTGAAAATTACGCTGTAGACGCAGCTTCATAGACCTCTGGTTATTACCTGAATTGCACGTGCGCAGGTTACTAAGACGGGTAACCAATGCATTTATTTACGAGCTTTCAAGGTTGCAAGCTTCCTGTAGTCATATAGAATGTCAGATTAGAGAAAGATTAGAAATGTCTCCCATATGCGGGGAAATAGGCTGTAAACGTCCATTTGGAGGATGAAGATGCGCGAGGACTTGATCGCAAGTTTACGGAAAATGATCGTCAACGACTTGTTCATAGAGGTAGCTGAGAATGATATCGGCCTGGATGATGGACTCCGGACAGTCGTAGGTCTGGACTCGGTCGGGTTTGTGGATTTGCGCGCACTTTGCGAGCAAAGGTTTAACGTCGAGATCAGCGACGACGACTACACCCCCGAGAATTTCACCTCGATTCGGGTGCTGGCGGAACTGATCGATCGCTTGCAGGCCAAAAAAGCAGCGGCAAATACTGCTCGGTAATACCAGCCCATTCAGCATCGAATGCGGAAGTGCTGTGCGCGGGAACGATTTCAACGCCGAGCCTAAACGGCTCGGCAGCCGATTATTCTCCTGTGGCGCTTCATTCCGTAACACTGCTGATCCGGCATGAACCTGGAAACACGCGTGCGTGTTCCCCATATTAAATGTGAGCAAGACTGCCACATTTAGTCTTTGTTTTTGATTGCGCGTTCGAGATACCATGATCGTATGTCCTCTGGTTCGCGAGTAGCAGTTACGGGAATGGCATGGCTGACTGCCTTGGGTGACGGCCTGGAGTCAGTGTGGCAGGCGTTGCTCGATGGCAAAACCGGCATGAGGTCCGTCGCGTATGCTGGGCGGCTGCGCAATTTGCTGGCTGCGCCGGCAATGGACATGGAGATTCCACCTTCAGAGCGGCTTGCGAAGATGACGTGCGCGACCATCCGGAAAGCGCTGGCGCAAGCCAACCGCGAACCTGGCGACCCCGAAGTGAGGTTTATTCTGAGCACCAGCCTGGGCGCTTATCTGGACGATGCAACATCGCGGACGCCACTTTCGGGCTGGGCAGCAGATGTGGCGCGGGAGTTGGGAGCAGCTACGGCGCCGATAGTGATTTCGACCGCATGTTCATCGGGCGCAGATGCGATCCTGGTAGGCGCGGAGTTGATTCGTACGGGAGTTGCGAAATGTTGCGTGTGCGGTGGCGCTGATGTTCTGACGCCGAACAAGCGGCTCGCTCATTCGGCGCTGGGAACCATGTCCTCGACACAGTTGCGCGCCTTCGATGTGCGGCACGATGGTACGCTTCTGGGCGAAGGTGCGGGGTTTATCGTTCTCGAGCAGGAAGCCCCAGGCCAATCCCCCCATGCGATTCTGAGCGGTGCTGGTTCTGCAAACGATGCCTCGGGGATGACCGTAGCCGATATCACCGGGTTGTCCGCGCGGTATGCGATGCAACGATCGCTGGCGGAGGCAAATCTGCCCTTATCCGCTGTGGGACTGATCAATGCACACGGTTCCGGAACCGTGATGAACGACACTACGGAAAGCAATGCGTTCACAGCTTTGTTTTCGGGATCATTGCAACCATTGGTTTTCGCGACGAAGGGTAACTTCGGGCATACGCTGGGCGCAACCGGCGCCATTGAAGCGATAGCCTTGATTCTGGCTATGCGCAAAGGCCGCGTTCCACCGATCTATGGTTTGGAACAGCCGCTACCGGAGTTTTCCTTGCCCTTGGCAATTTCCCAGCCAATGTCCTGTGCGCCCCGAGCGGCGTTGAGCCTGACACTCGGGTTCGGTGGATTCGATACAAGCCTGGTCTTTGAGGCGGCAGCATGAACGAACTGGATAAATTGACGGTTGCGGGATCAGGTGAAGCAGGTGAATCCCGGCGCGACCTATTTGATGCGCGGGTTCGTGCTACCGTGCGATATGCCGACCCAGCCGCGTGGACTACTGCCACGGCAGTGGCGAACGCGCTTGCGGGAGCCGAGGAATTATTGGCAAAGTGGCAACATGAAATCGGCATGATCGCCATCAGCGATCAAGGCCCCGGCGGAACAATAGCAGAGGTTCTGGCTGAAGGAACCAGGGGGTTTTCGCAGCCCATGCATTATGCGGCAGCGAGCCCCGGAACGCTGGTAGGAGTACCGTGCATTGCCTTCGGATTGCGCGGGCCGACGATGAATTTGACCATGATTCCACAGGATGGCATTCCTGTGGCCTTGACCCTGTGCGCTGGCTGGTTGGAGCGGAAGATT
Source organism: Occallatibacter sp. (assembly GCA_050013195.1). Lineage (GTDB taxonomy): Bacteria > Acidobacteriota > Terriglobia > Terriglobales > Acidobacteriaceae > Telmatobacter. The sequence continues at coordinate 3,136 of JBEKFS010000097.1, read as the reverse complement.
GCAAAGTTAATGATTATAGCGACGTGTAGCACCAGCAGTTCCGGCACGATGATGAGTCGCGCCTTGCTCCTCGCGCCGTCTGGATTTTCGGGCTCTGGCACGCCGCTGACGGAATCGGTCATCAACTGGCTGACGGCCGTTGAACCGGCCAGTGGGGCCAGCGCATGAAGAACTTTCTCTCCCCGCGCCTGTTGGATTCCTTTATTGAAAGAGCCGTTGAGGCGCTTCCAAGCGGCATTCCTCCCAGTTCGCCTGACTGTGAGTCCCTGGGAAAAGTCTGGAAGCAGCACGGTCTTCGCCCAGGCGATCTGGTATTACTGTGCCTGCCCAATTGCAAGGAGTTGCTGCACCAGTATTTCGGCGTGCTGATGGCCGGCGGCGTGCCCGCGCTCCTGCCTCCGCTCATGCCTGCGGCGCGTCTGCGTGAAATCGCAACAGCGATGGGGGCATTCGCGATTGGCGGGTTGCGCTTGTCCGCCGGCGATCTGGGGGCGGAGTCCTACAACTCCATCGGCCCGCTGCGCATCGCGATTCTCAAACCTCCGCCGGAACCGGCCGGGGCTCCGGGTGAAGTTGTCCTGATGACATCGGGAACATCGGGGGTTTCCAGCGGCTGCGTCTTCGATTTCGAGGCAATCTTATTGAATGGACAGCGCCATGTAAAAGCTATCGGCCAAGGCGCTGCCGACACCGTTTTAGTCACGCTTCCCATGTTTTTTTCCTTTGCGCTGTCCGCCCAGGCTCTTTCCTCACTGGCGTGCGGAAACCGGCTGATCATCAGCGGCCCGCCGTTCAGCGTGGGAGGATATCGAAAAGCGCTGGAGGATTACAGTATTACGGTTTCCTCGTTGACGCCTGTGGGTGTCCGCGCCGTTCTGAAGTCGGATGCCTCTGTGATTGCCGGATTGAGAGTATTTTCCGTTGGCGGTGACGCGCTGGAGCCGGATCTGGTCGCCCAACTGGTGGAACTGCGGAAAGGGAAAGACGTTTATCTCACCTACGGACTCACACAAGCTGGGCCACGCGTCTCTACCCTGGCTGCGCACGCCGAACCCTCCTCCCGATACAGCTCGGTGGGACTTCCTCATGATGGGACAACAGTGTCCCTTCATCCTGTCGGAGACGGAAGCGGACGGAAACAACTCTATGTGAATTCGGCAACGGTAATGAAGCGCTCCATTGGCCGCGTCGAAGGCCGGACGAACAACGATCTCGTGGCGCCGCAGACGATTGCCACGGGCGACTCGTTCGATCAGGATCAGGAGGGTTACCTTTTTTACAAGGGCCGGCTTAGCGACTTCATCAGCCGGAAAGGGGAGAAGATCAGCCTGGCCGCGGTGCGCCGGCTGGCGGCCGGACTTCCCCATGTAGTCAGCGCAAAAACGCATATTATCAAGCATGGGGACGGAACCGAGGATTACGATCTGGAGTTGCGGGTGGATGCAAGTGCCCATGCGTCGGAAGAGAAATCTAACTTGCGCGGATTGCTGAATGGCCTTCTGCAACGGACAGAAATGCCGAGAGCAATCCACATTGAGCCTGCAAATGAAATGGACGGACAGAGGTACAAATGAACGCAGAGCAATTGCACACTGAATCAGTGAGCAACGGGGCGGCCAGGCCATCGCTCCGCAGGCGCCTGGCGACTTCCCATGGGAGACTGGCGCGTCTGCTGCGTTGGGCTCGCCGGTCCGTCAATGGTTTTGCCGTGCCTGCCCCCGGAATAATCGTGAGGCCGCTGCTTTGGGTTTTTCTGCTGGTGCGCAACATCTATTATTTTGCCGTTCGTGTGTTTATATGTGAACCGCTATTCAAAGCTTATTGCACAAAGTATGGGCGGAACCTGCATACCGATTGCCATCTTCACTGGATTTCCGGCAAAGGCGATATTATTATCGGCGACAATGTGACGATAGACGGCAAGTCTAACATTGCGTTTGCGACTCGTTTCTCCGATCATCCCACGCTGCAAATCGGGGACAATACCGGAATCGGCCATGGCTGCAGTTTTACGATTGGGAAGCTGATCTCTATCGGAAGCAACTGCAACCTCTCCGGCGACATCACAATCATGGATTCCAATGCGCATCGCACCGATCCGGCGGCGCGGTTGGCCCTTGAGCCGCCGGCTCCGGAAGATATCCGGCCGGTGATCATTCGCGACAGTGTGTGGATCGGCCGGCAATGTATGATCTTTCCCGGCGTCAAGGTCGGGGAAGGCAGCGTCATTTCCGCCGGTTCCGTGGTGCGGAGTCACGTGCCTCCCTACAGCGTGGTTGCTGGCAATCCCGCGAGAATCATGTTCCGGCTAAAAAAACCTGACCATTCCAGGCAGACAGTGTGACGAAACGGAGCCCTTGATGGAAAAGATAACAGGCGGGCTGTTGTTGATTCGGTCGTTGAAGGCACACGGGATTCGTCGCCTTTTCACGCTTCCCGGCGCGCCATTGTTTCCGGTGTACGAAGCGTGTTTGAACGAGGGCATCGAGGTATTCACGGCCCGCCATGAATCGGGGCTGATCCATATCGCCGAGGGCTGGTCGCGCGCCACCGGTAAACCATCTGTCGTGCTTGTCTCTCCCGGTCCGGGCCTCGCCAACTCAGTGCCGGGGATTTCCATCGCGTTTGCCGAATGTTCTCCGGTCATCGTGCTCAGCGGCATCGATGTGCCTGCGAACCTGGGCAGAGGCGGCCGCCAGGAACTGCCGCAGGTGGCGATGTGCGCTCCGATCACCAAATGGTCGGCGCTGCTCTCCAACGGCACGCGGATTCCTGAGTACATCGACAAGGCATTTCGGATCGCCATGAATGGAATGCCGGGACCTGTCCATATCAGCATCACTGCGGATACGTTATCCGGACTGGTCGAGGTGGATGAAGGCGCCGTTTCCTCTCCAGCCAACACGCAGCCAACCGCCGTCGCGCAAGCAGCGCCGGCGTTTATCGAGCAGGCACTGGAGCTTCTATCCAAAGCGGAGCGGCCGCTGATCGTCGCCGGCGCCGCTGCATTCTGGTCTCATGCCGGCGATTTGCTTCGGCAGTTCATTGAGACCGTGAAGATTCCGCTCATGACCGTGGAACAGGCGCGCGGAATAGTTCCGGACAATCACCCGTATTGTTTCGGCGATGGCTACGG
>JBEKFS010000096.1:0-34608 GCA_050013195.1 Occallatibacter sp. | reverse complement strand
CCAAGCCAACCGACATCGGGTGGAAAGATCGCCATGCCTTAAAAACTCATCGACAAAAACCATCCGCCCCCAAAAAACACTTGACACGAACAGACAGTCGCTCGCTCTTGGGGACCGGGGATTTATCGAACTCCAAAATGCCCCGTGCCCCATCCTTTCGCTTTTTTCTGGCGAAATGGTGGGAAACCTCAAACTCAATTAGCCCCGTAAATGAGGCACGGAGTAGAAAACCAGCGTTCCAGGCCTGTCCGCCACATGAAAACACCCCTTTGTCTACCCCTGCGTCTATAGCTTCAGATGGTTCCGGCCCGTGGCTCGCTCCAGGAACCGCCCCGGCCAGTTACAATGCTGAGAGTGGAGCCCGGTGCGTTCCGAGGCGCCGAAAATTGAAAAGCTCGTTGCCAGCCGTTCGGTTGAGCAGTCGTGAGGATACGGACCGTATGAAGAAGATCGCCTTTATTGCATTTCTGCTGGCCGTGTGCGTGGCAGCAGGCCGCGCTCAGGAAAGCCGCCAGGACATCAGCATTAGCGGAACGGGGATCATTGAGCCGTTCATCGCCTCGTCAACCGACGTTCAGGTTCACTCAAACTACGCTTTGGGCGCATTGGTCAGCTACCGTTTCATGCTGACGCCCTCCAGTGCCGTCGAGGCCAACTACAGCGTTACCTATCAGAACAAGATCAACTACCTGGTCGGCAACACCAACAAGTATCAAGTGCTTACACGCACCCAGGAGATGTCGGCAGCCTACGTCCGCAGCTTCAATTTCCGTAAGTACAATCCCTTTATTGAGGCCGGACCGGGCGCGCTCGTCTTCCTGCCCATCCGCAACTCCGGCACCACTTCGTTGGACGTCAAGCAGCAGATGCAAATGGCCGCCTTCTACGGCGCCGGCGTCGCTCGCGAGATCAGCCCGAGCTTCGACATCCGCGCCGAGTTCCGTGGCATCGTCACCAAGGTGCCCACCTTCAACCTGCCACAATTCACTACCAACAAGTGGTACAACATCTACATGCCGACAATCGGTGTGGCGTACCACTTCTGATACCGCCAGCAACTGTAGTTGAATCAAGGGGATGAGCCTCGGCTCATCCCCTTCTTATTTATCTTGGAAGGTCTCCATCGCCCTCTGACCCCAGCGACAGAGTCAAAGCGTCGGCTGTCAGCTCTCGAACAGTTCCTTGAGCAAGTCCTCGATGGCTCTGTTCAGGGCGCGAACGCCGTGGGCGCGCATGTATTGCAGGGCAGCTTGTTGCACTGGATTTGGCGGCATCATGTGAACGCTGACAGCGCTGACGTGAGGCTTTTCCGATCCCGGCGCGGGCGGCTTCGACGGGTCCTTGATCCTGTCTGACAGAAGCTCGCCCTTTTTGACTAGCTCGCGGGTGCCTGGAAGTACCTCGGGCTGGTTGGCGAGTTGCCACAGAATGTTGAGCACTTCGAGGGCGCGGCAGCCGTTGGCGACTTTGCCATCCGTCCCAATGGCGTAAATGTTGGGAAGCGTCCAGATGTCCTGATTGCCGCGTACCCAGAAGAGTTGCGAGGTAACGTAGTAGCTATCGCGAAGGGTGTGGATTTCAGCCGCGGTAACGTAGGACTCCGGCGGCGCGCCGATCTTCTGGAGGTAATCGTTCCAGGCGTCGGCGACATGCTGCTCGGGGATGAGCGAGCCGGGATCGTAGGCGGCTTCATATTCTGCACGGGCGATTCGGTTGCGGATGGATCGGGTTGCCCACTTGGGTGGAAGCTCTTTGGAGAATTCGGCGGCGACCAGATCGACAAGTTTGCGCGCGTCATCGAGCGACTGGATGTGGCCGGAAAGGTCGTTGATGGCGACGGCGTGCGCGCGCATGAGCTGCCACTTCTCGGCGATCTGTCGCATGGCTTCAGGGCTGGGTTGCTGGAAGCCTTCTCGGTTCGCTTGCTGCGGGGCTTGCGGACTCGGTTGTTGCGCAGAGATAAAGCAGATCGGCAGAAGCGCAGTCGCAAAATGCCAGAACCTCAAATGCAAGGCCATGAATCCTCCGCTAAGATGCAGGACCCTAGGGCACCACGTGTGCATCTTAGCACGGCAAAACGGAGTTCGGGCGGCTACCGCTCATTTGACTTCAGTGGTAAATGGATCGGGTAAAGGGATGTATCCTTAGCCCATGCGCGAGGATACTTCCCCCACCCCCGGCGTGACAAACCAGCTCGAACACTCGGCTTCATCCTACCTGCGCTCGGCGCGCCATCAGCCGGTCCACTGGCATCCCTGGGGCGATGCGGCCTTTGCCCTGGCCAAATCCGAGGACAAGCCCATCCTGCTCGACATCGGCGCAGTCTGGTGCCACTGGTGCCACGTCATGGACCGCGAGTCCTACGAGAACCCGCGGATCGCCGCCCTCATCAATGAGCATTTTGTAGCCGTGAAGGTCGATCGCGACGAGCGGCCCGACGTGGACACGCGCTATCAGGCTGCGGTCGCGGCCATCACCGGCCAGGGCGGCTGGCCGCTGACCGCCTTTCTCACTCCCGACGGGCGGCCTTACTTTGGCTGTACCTATATTCCCCCCGACGACCACTATGGCCGGCCAGGTTTTGAGCGGGTGCTCACCACCCTGGCCCAGGTCTGGCGCGAGCGCCGCAATGACGCGCTGGAAAACGCTGCCAATACCATGGCTGCCATCGAGCACAATGAATCCTTTTCCGGCGGTGGCGGGCAGCTCTCGCTGGAGCTTGTGGACAAAATCGTCAGCTCTATCCTCCGTCAGTTCGACCCGCGCAACGGAGGCTTCGGCGGGCAGCCCAAGTTTCCCCATTCCGGCGCTTTGGACTTGCTCTTGCACGTGGCCGTCAATCGTGGCAACAAGCCGGCCGGAGTAGCTTTCGCCATCACTCTGGAACACATGGCGCGCGGCGGCGTCTACGACCAACTCGCAGGCGGCTTTCATCGCTACAGCGTGGACGAGCGCTGGCGCGTTCCCCACTTCGAAAAGATGCTCTACGACAACACCGAGCTGCTGCGCAACTACCTGCACGGCTACCAGAGCCTGGAATACGAGAATTTTGTCCGCAAAGATTTTCGCCGCATCGCCGAAGAAATCGCCCACTGGCTGCTGTCCACCATGAGCGACCGCGAACTGGGCGGCTTCTACGCCTCGCAGGACGCCGACATCAACCTCGACGACGACGGCGACTACTTCACCTGGACGCTTGCCGAAGCGCGCCTGGCGCTGCTCGCGGCCCAGTTTTCTCCAGACGATATCGGCCTCGCTCTGCGCTACTGGGACATCGGCGAACTGGGCGATATGCACCACGATCCGGCCCGTAACGTCCTCCACCTCAACCAATCCATAGAGGAAATGGCCGCAGAATCCGGCCAGGATGTGGCCCAACTGCGTACGCTCTTGGACCATGCCCGCCAAACCCTGCTCGCCGCGCGCGCCCAGCGCCCCACGCCCTTCATCGACCGCACGCTTTACACCGGATGGAACGCCATGGCGGTAACCGCCTGCCTGGAGATGGCGCGCGTATTCAAAATCGATGCCGTGCACGACTTTGCCTTGCTCACCCTCAGCCGGTTGCTCCGCGAAGCATGGGACGGCCATCAATCCCTCAGCCACGTCATTGCCTATGGCGACACGCAGAGCGGCACTCAACCAGACAAGGTTCCCGGCACGCTCGACGATTACGCCTTCACCATCCACGCCTGCATCGACGCCTGGCTGGCCAGCGGCGAAATGAGTTTCTACCACGCGGCCGTCAAGCTGGCTGATACGATGATCGCCCTCTTCCACGACCCCGCTGCCGGAGCGTTCTTCGACACCGCCAATTTAAATGTCACGCCGCTGGGTGCTCTCTCCGCCCGGCGCAAGCCGCTTCAGGACTCGCCCACCCCCGCCGGCAACCCCACCGCCGCCTCCGCTCTGCTGCGCCTGGAAACTCTAAGTGGTCGCGCAGACTACCGCCAGATCGCTGAGCAGACGCTGGCCTCCTTCGCCGGCATAGTGGAGCACTTCGGCCTGTACGCCGGCAGCTACGGATTGGCATTGGAGCGGCTGTTGCTCGATCCCGTGCAGGTTGTTGTGATCGGCTCCGGACTTGAAGCCGAAAGCCTGGAAGTACAGGCCCTGGACAGCTTCGCCGTCAATAAAACCGTCATCCGCATCGCTCCTGAACGGCTGGTCCCGGGAGGCATTCCCGAGGCCCTGGCGGAAACCCTGTTCCACGCTTCCCTGCAAGTCGGCGCCGGTGCCTGGGCCATCGTTTGCAAGGGGCATACCTGTCTGCCGCCGATAACCGATGCCGAGCAGCTTAACGCCGCCCTCCAGAACTCGATTGAATGACGTGGATTCAGGGGACGTATCAAAGGGGTCAGACTGTCGAGGCTGCCAGTCTTGAAACTATAGTTTAGGACTCGCGGTAGTTCACGATTCTCCGCTTCCGGTAAGACTATACTTGAGGCTGTTGCAGCAGAATGCTCGAGCGCGCAAAGGAATGCATGAAGCGGGTTGATTTAATCCGAGTTCTGGCCTTATGGATAGCGCTCTCAGCCGTTCTGCCGGCGCAACAGTATGTTTTTCGCTCCTTCAGTCAGACCGAAGGCCTTAACAGCATTGCAATCACCTCGTTAGCGAAAGACCGCTCCGGCCTTTTGTGGGTTGGCACAGAAAACGGAGTATTCCGCTTTCTTGGTTACAACTTTGTACGCTACGGTGTGGATCAGGGAATTACTGAGCTCGAGATCCGGGACGTAATTTCGGATCCTGACGGCACCATCTGGGTGGCCACCGAGCAGAATCTGTACCGCTGGGACGGTCAACGGTTTCTTCCCGCCGGGCGAGATCCAATCCCCATCGAAGGCACGCAGCGCATCGTCGTTGAAGATGCGCGTCACTTGCTGGTTGTGACAAAAGAGCACCTCTACCGCCTGGAACACGATGCCGACGGGAAGATGCTCTCCTTCCTGCCCGTGTTTCCCGGCAATCAACTGGTCTCGATGCCGGACCTTGCTCATGTTGTAAGCGTGAACGCTGTAGGTGAACCGGGGAATGGCCATCGCATCTGGGCCGGTTGTGGCAGCAGCCTCTGTTCCTGGCTGGAAAGCGATGGCAGCAACGGTGTCCAGCCACACATGAGCATTGTGACTGAATGGGGTATGGACAAAGGCCTGGCTTCCGATCATTGGGAGGATGTTCTCCTTGATCACACCGGCACACTCTGGGCAGGTGGCATTGCTCACGTCGCCGTCCTGCCTTCTGGCTCCGCGCACTTTTTTGACCGTTCCTTCCCCGGTTCCGACCCGCAGAGCAGATTTGGCCATGCGCCGTTGATCGAAGACCCGGAAGGCCGTGTCCTGGTGCCATCCAAAGAAGGGATTGCCCGCTGGAATGGAACCGCATGGCAGCTCATAGGTCGGGCTAACGGATTGGGGCGCGCCAGCCGCATCGTGGACATGATCTTCGACGAGAGCGATGACTTGTGGTTCGCCGGTAATGGAGATGGGCTCTTCGAGTGGACGGGCTACGGGGGTTGGGAAGGCTGGAACGAACAGCAGGGTCTCACTTCCGCAACAGTCTGGGCCATCGTTGCAGCCAGTTCGGATCGTGTCTTCGTAGGATCAGATCGCGGGCTTGGATGGGTAAACCCTCTTGATGGTTCTGTAGGTTCGCTGTCAGGCAGTCGACGTTGGGTCTATGGCCAAATGGCCGGCTTGGTTGTCGATCGTGACGGCTCCTTATTGGCCGGGACTGCTTCGGGCGCCATCCTGCGCATCGATCCCAGAACCGGCCAGATGGAACAGACAGGGAAACTGCCTGCGCGCATGCTCAATGTTCTCGAGAATCCTTCCGGGGATGTATTTCTTGAAACATTTAATGGCCTGTTTCTCCGTAAATCAGGAGAGACCGCGTTGAACAAGGTCAAAGCCGTCGATGCGTTGCTGGGAGCTTCCAACCGAATCCAGGATGGCTGTCGGACACCCAACGGAGATCTTTGGTTTCTGGGCAACAATAGTCGGCTGGTGCGCCTCAAAGACGGGGCGTGGACTGAACCGCCCATTGATGGGCTGCCCACCAAAATACGCGGATCGTTTCTTGCACTTTCCTGCTCCCAGAACGAGGCAATCTGGGTTACCGGCGATCAAACCGGTACTTGGCGCCTGACGCCAAGCGGACAGCGTATGCACGCTTGGGAACTGGATCTTCCTCCCGAGTTACGTATTCTGGCCCCTCTGGCCATCTTGGTGGACCATCGTGGTTGGGTGTGGCTGGGAACTGATGTGGGCCTGGCGGTGTGGAACGGCCAGAACTGGCGCCATCTCACCCAGGAGAGCGGGCTGATCTGGAACGATGTCAATCAAGGAATAATGCGGGAGGCCCCCGATGGCTCGCTGTGGATCGGAACCAGTGGCGGATTGAGTCACTTGTTGCATCCCGAGCAGGTCTTCACATCGATTCCACTGCGGATTACTCTGACGGACTTTCGACGTGGAGATAAGAATTACCTTGGAGCACGGAAGATCACTATACCCTGGAACGGTCCGCCGCTGCTCTTCCGGGTCTCTTCTCCCACGGTGCGCAACCTGAGTGATTTGGTCTTGATGATTCGGATGGAAGGGTACCAATCGGAGTGGATGCAGACCCAGACCGGCAATGCTACTTTCTCCCGCCTGCCTCCGGGGAAGTTTACGTTTATGGCCAAGGCCTGTAATCCGGACTTGGATGCCTGTTCAGAGACGATACAAATTGACGTCCTGGTTTTACCGCCCTGGTGGAGAACCTATTGGTTTTACGGCTTATGCGGCTTGGCCATTCTGCTTCTTTTTAGTGCTGTAGTTCGACTTTACGTTCGAGGTTTGCGCGAAAGAAGCCGGCAGCTGGAGAATCTGGTGTCGCAGCGCACCAGCGAACTCGAAGCCAGCCGCGAGCAGTTGCGCATCCAGGCCACTCATGACGGGCTCACTGGCATGCTCAACCGCACGGCTGTCCTGAAAGCCTTCGTGGCGGAGCTGGATCGCGCCTGCCGCGAGACCCGCACCGTGGTCGTTGTGCTGATTGATCTGGACTTCTTCAAGCTCGTCAACGATACCTACGGGCACTTGGCTGGCGATGAAGCCCTGCGTTTGTTTGCCGCTGCGGTCGGGGCCGCCATTCGGCCCTATGATCATGCCGGCCGCTACGGCGGAGAGGAGTTCCTGCTCATCCTCCCTGAGATTCCCCGCGAGATCATCGAACAGAGATTGTCCGGCCTGCATGCCGCCATCTCCAATTTGCAGGTCAAGTTGAACGATGGCCAGTTCACGCTCAACTGCAGCATGGGCGCTACCGTCTACGACCCAACCGACCAAGCCGGAAACGTCGAATCCCTGCTCGCCATCGCCGACCGCGCCTTGTATGCCGCCAAGGCCAACGGCCGCAATTGCATCGTATTTTACACACCAGCAGAAGTGGGTTCACGACGGGAGGAAATCGCGTCCCACATCAACCCCAGCTAATCTATTCAGGAGGCAGGGAGCAGAAAACGCAGTAATTCCCGCAAGCCGGCTATAGCGGAATCAGAGTAGTTGTACGTCAGATGGCCAAGGTCTAACCACAAAGGATGGGTGGCCAAGGTCTCGCTTCTGAGACTTGGGAGACCGCGATCTTAAATGATACATGTGTCGGGATTTTATTGGCGCCTCTCACTCACTGCTTAAGGGATTGCCTCCCTTTGGCTTGAGCGTGGTTGGGTCATGTTTCGGTGCGGCCTCTGGCTTTGGCCGGCTGCTCGCCGCCTTGTCCATGAACGTGTTGAACACGCGGTTGGGATCGCCGGGCAGCAGGGCCTGCTTCTCCAGCGCCAGCCGCACCCGCCGCCGGAACTCCCGCACCGGCGCGTATTGTTTCGTGGCAAGCGTCTTGAAGACCACCGGGAAAATCAGCTCCGAGCCTTTGATCGCATCCACGCCCAGAATCTGCGGGTCGGCCACAAAAACATCCCTGAACTCCTCGCTCGCGCGTATCTCCATGGCAATCCCCTTCAGCAACTCCAGCACCTTGTCGGGGTTGGCGCTGAAGTCTACGCTCACGTTCACGGTGGCCACCGAGTAGCCCACGCTCAGGTTGGCCACGGTGGTGATCTGCGAGTTGGGAATGATGTACAGGCTTCCGTCGGCGTCGCGGACAGTGGTCTTGCGCAGGCTCATTGCCTCCACGGTCCCGGCCACCCCGGCCAGCCGCACCGTGTCCCCCACGTTGAACTGGTCCTCAATCAAAATCAACATGCCGTTGAGCATGTCGCGAACGATATTCTGCGCCGCCAGGCCGATGGCCACTCCCGCAATTCCGGCCGAAGCCAGCAGCGGAGCAAGATTGACTCCCACGGCAGCCAGAAACTGCAAGCTGACAATGGCGCCGATAATGGCCAGTCCCGTGGTGCGAATCACGCCAGCCATCGTCTTCACCTGGGAGACGCGGGCCGGCCCGGGCGCGTGCTGCTCGGCAATGTGGATCATCCGCGTGGTAATCAGGTGCAGCAGGCGGCTGAGCACAAAGCCGATCAACACCACCATAATCAGGTGCGGCAGCTTGAGGCGGATGAACTCCTGGGCATCGATAACCCATTCGTCCACCACCTTGCCCAGAAAGCGCCCTTCAGCAAACAACCCCGTTCCTGCCGCCAACAACAAAACAAATGAGTGCATCCCAAAACTCCTATCTCTAATCTAATCTGTTGGCAAGGTTAGGGTTGTTCTGCAGAAGTCGATGTCTTGAAAGGGTATGCCTTTACAGCTTGCGGAAAAATGCAAAGGTTGGAGCAAGAAGCGTCAGGGTATGCCTTTACAGCTTGCGGAAAAATGCAAAGGTTGGAGCAAGAAGCGTCAGGGTATGACTTTACAGCTTGCGGAAAAATGCAAAGGTTGGAGCAAGAAGCGTCAGGGTATGCCTTTACAGCTTGCGGAAAAATGCAAAGGTTGGAGCAAGAAGCGTCAGGGTATGCCTTTACAGCTTGCGGAATAATGCAAAGGTTGGAGCAAGAAGCGTCAGGGTATGCCTTTACAGCTTGCGGAAAAATGCAAAGGTTGGAGCAAGAAGCGTCAGGGCACGACTTTAGTCGTGCCGCAAATGGGATAAAAATGAATGCGGGCTTTAGCCCCGGAGAGAATTTCCCGTTACGATCAGGACTGAATCAGGGGTTGCTACAATCAGGTTAGTAAGTCATGCTTCCCCGCAATGTAAGATAACCAGGCGTTTTGGAGTGAAGGGAATGGAAATAGCAGTTTCCAGCGCTCGGGAGTCCCTGTCGGCGGTATCCGGCAGCCTGAATCCTAATCAACTTATCGAAATCTACCGGCTGATGCTCCTCTCCCGCCGCGTAGACGACCGCGAAATCCTGCTCAAGCGCCAGCAGAAAATCTACTTCCAGATCTCCGGCGCGGGCCACGAGGCGCTGGGCGTGGGCGCGGCCCTGGCCATGCGCCCCGGCTACGACTGGTTCTTCCCCTACTATCGCGATCGCGCGCTGGCTCTGGCGCTGGGCTACACCCCGGCAGACATGATGTTGCAGGCCGTCGGTGCCGCCACCGATCCAGCCAGCGGCGGCCGCCAAATGCCCACCCACTGGGGCAGCCGTCCGCTCAACATCGTCAGCCTCTCCTCCTCCACCAGCACCCAGTTGCTCCACGCCGTCGGCTGCGCTGAAGCCGGCCGCTACTTCAGCCTCCATCCTGAAACGGCCGAGAAGTCAGGGTTGAAATCCGGGGCCCCCGGCGACAGGTCTTCGTCGCTGGGGTGGTCTGATTACCGCGCCTACCGCGACGTGACCTTTCATGGTGACGAGGTGGTCTACGCCTCCATCGGCGAAGGTTCCACCTCCCAGGGCGAGTTCTGGGAGGCGCTCAACACCGCCTCCAACAAAAAGCTACCCGTCATCTTCTGTGTTGAAGACAACGGCTACGCCATCAGCACTCCGGTCGAAGTGAGCACGCCCGGCGGCAACATCTCCCGCCTCGTCGCCAACTTCCCCAACTTCTTTTTTGTCGAAGTAGACGGCACAGATCCGGAAGCCAGTTTCCGCGCCTTTCAAGCCGCTGTTGCCCACTGCCGCGCGGGTCTCGGCCCCGCTTTTGTTCACGGCCACTGCATGAGGGCCTACTCCCATTCGCTCTCTGATGACGACCGCCTCTATCGCACCCAGGCCGAGCGCGATGCCGACCAGCTCCGCGACCCCCTTGTCAAAATGCGCGCTCGTCTGCTCCGCGACGGCATCCTCACCGAAGCCGGTCTCACCGCCATCGAGCACTCTGTCGAGCAAGAGGTCTCCGACGCCGCCGATCGCGCTCTCCAGGCTCCGTTGCCCAAGGTCGAAGACATCACCCGCCACGTCTACAGCGAAAATTTAGACCCCACCAGTTCCGCCTTCGCCACCGAGCAAGTCGCCGCGCCCGGTTCAATCAGCGGCGGCAAGGCAGGTCGCGCCGCCAGCGCCGAACCTCGCACCATGGCCGACCTCATCAACGCCTGCCTCCACGACGAGATGCGTCGCGACCCGCGCATCATCGTCTACGGTCAGGACGTGGCCGACCAGGACGTGGCCGACGCCAGCCGCGAAGCCGCTCTCGCCGAAGTGAAAGGGAAGGGAGGCGTCTTCAAGCTCACCGCCGGCCTGCAAACCGAGTTCGGCTCCGAGCGCGTCTTCAACTCCCCGCTCGCCGAAGCCAACATCGTCGGCCGCGCCATCGGCTATGCGTTGCGCGGAATGAAGCCCGTCGTCGAAATCCAATTCTTCGATTACATCTGGCCCGCCTATCACCAGATCCACAACGAGCTCTCCGTCCTCCGCTGGCGCTCCAACGGCCAGTGGGCTTGCCCGCTGGTGATTCGCGCGCCCATCGGCGGCTATCTAACCGGCGGCGCCATCAACCACTCGCAATCCGGCGAGAGCCTCTTCACTCACATCCCTGGCCTGCGCGTCGTCATGCCCTCCAACGCCCTCGACGCCAACGGCCTCCTGCGCACCGCCATTCGCTGCGACGACCCCGTCCTCTTCCTCGAACACAAGCGCCTCTATCGCGAAACCCACGACCGCGCCCCCTATCCCGGCCCCGATTTCGCCATCCCCTTCGGCAAGGCTCGCATCGTCCGCCCCGGTGCAGACCTCACGCTCATCACCTACGGCGCATTAGTCCCGCGCTCCCTGCAAGCCGCCGAGCGCGCTAGGCGTGAGCACAACATCGACGTAGAAATCCTCGACCTGCGTACCCTCAATCCCTACGACTGGGAATCCATCGCCAAATCGGTCACGAAGACCAGCCGCGTCCTCGTCGCTCATGAGGACATGCTCAGTTGGGGTTACGGCGCAGAGATCGCCGCTCGCATCGCCGACGAACTCTTCGACTCCCTCGACGCCCCCGTCCGCCGTGTCGGCGCTCTCGACACATTCGTCGCCTACCAGCCCATCCTGGAAGACGCAATCCTCCCCCAACCCGACACCATCCTCAAAGCCATCATTGATTTGAAGGCGTATTAATTGGCAAATCGATAGAGAGCTTTGTATCAGGGCACGACTTCAGTCGTGCCGCAAGAACAACAAACTCGCGTTGGGCTTCAGCCCCTGAAGGAAGTATTCGGAGGGAGCAGGGGGCTTCAGCCTCCTGAATCAAAGCGAGTTTATGGCGCCTTTAGGCTCGGTCAAAGCTAAGCGGCGAATAAAATATAGCGTGGGCTGATAACCGATGCGTTCACCTTTCATACACTGCGAGGATACTCCAACCGAGGCCGGTTCGAGGCGGGTGGCCCTGGTCTTATACATCGTTTATCACGCTGAGGGTGCCCCCGGTCCCTCGCAGTCGGGGACCGGGGATGGAAGGCGGGTGGCCCTGGTCTTATACATCGTTTATCACGCTGAGGGTGCCCCCGGTCCCTCGCAGTCGGGGACCGGGGATGGAAGCTCACTTCCCAAAACGCGTGGCCGATCCTACCCAATCAGGTGTGCCCCGTCTTCGGCGGGATATCCACTTTCGCTAAAACCGTTAATCTACTTCTGCATATTTCGCGATAACCGGTAACCTATAGCTTCACGTTTTACAAAAACCGATAACTTATAGCGCACCGGTTTACGGTCCTGCGGATGGCCGGGTGATCCTGGCGGGGTGGTCCACCTCTCGATTTTGTGATGTGGGAGACAATCACTGATCACTGACCACTGATCACTGACCACTGTTTTTAATGCAGATTATTTCCCCACTTCGTGCACAATGATCTTGGGAGTGGAGAATGTTCAACCGGAAGGTAAAAAGCCGTGTGTACTCAAATGCCAACAATACGCTGCGTTTCTCAGTACCAGAAAGGCACCCCACCCCCACCCCCCTCCCCCCCTTGCAAGGGGATAATTTTCCCTGAAATCGTTGCAGATTATTTCGCTGAATGCCCACTGGTGTCTCGCATTTGGGCACCTGGGATACAACGAGAAATCAGCCAACAGAGGCCGAAACGGCCCGTAACTCCTTATCCTGGACGATTTTGCAGGGAACTCCTTTGTTATGAAGATTTTGCAGCGCAACCCTATCTGTAACTTTAAGAAAACAAGGATTTTGCGTCCAAAGTATGGGTGGGGGGGTACCACGAAACTTAAGCGAAAGGATAGCAAGCGATTGGCCGGGTGCCGGGTGCTCCATATCTGCGCGTCTTGTGCGGCAGATGTGGGAAACCACGAACTTCAACCGCACTGTTCCCTGATCCCTGTTCCCTGTTCCCTGCAGTTGAGTGCTCCCCCTGCGGCCGTATTACTACGCCCACAGGCGCGATCAGTGCGCGCTTGTAACCGAAATGCCTTCCAGGCATTTCGCGTTGGCATCATACGTGCCTTGGGACATATTGATCTTCCATACTTTTTCATTCGAATTCAGGGGGCTATCCGTCGTCGCGACTGGAACGCTGTCCTTTGAATCGATGATGATCGTTACGTTCGCCAGTACCGGGGTATTGCTTATCGTCATCCCGGCCTGGTCAACATAATTAAAGCTTATCCGCTGCTCGGGAGTGAAAGCTTTTGTCCAAAAGAAATAAGGACAAGCGACTTCCCCCGACATGAGCATAGAAGGTTTCTGGAACAGTGTCAGCTTGAAGTGTTCTTCTAGAACCACCTTCGGCATGTCTTGCCCGTGGGCAAGAATTATCGGAAGTGTGCCCGCAAAGATCGCGAGAACTAAGGCAAAAGCGAATAACAATCGGGGCTTCATTTTTCTCTCTCCTCCCACTTTCAACAATCCGAGATTTCCATTTTGCTATCTCGGCAACCTACCAATATACTCCGAGTTGCGTCTGTTCGGCATCTTTTGTATTCGTTCCAACGCCGGGCGCACCATCCTTTTCGCGTACTTTGCGAAAAGAGTGGGAAACCACGAATCTCAACCGGCTAGTCCCTAGTCCCTTAGTCCCTAGTCCCTGCTCCTATTTCTCCCCCGGCGGCAACTTGCAGCAATCCCCGGCCTCGGGCGGCTCATTCGCTCCCGCATCCAGCGCCACCTTCCACTGACCGTCCGCCTGCTTTTTCCAAACAGTAATGTACCGTCCCGTCACCGTAACCGGATTGCCTGCGGCATCCTTGCTGTGTCCCTCAAAGTGGCCCCAGGTGTATCCCATATCGCCCGACGGTCCCATCATCGCGTCAGTCGGCGTCCATGTCAGTTGATAGACCTTGGGATCCCAGTTCGCCGACTTGGCAATCGCCACCTTGCCAATCAGCGGCGCAGCCGCGTTGCCCAGCGCCACGCCATCTGCGGCAAACCAATCGGCAAATCCCGCTCCGCCCCGTGCCATCACATCCTTGGCAAAGCGCGCCTCCAGGTCATAGAGCAGCATCTTGCCGGCATTCATCGTCGAGTCGGTCAACGGATTGGGCGCTGTCTGCGCCGCCGAGTCCGGAAACGTCAATTGCCCCCAAGCCCCCTGCCAGCCTAACCCCGCCAACACCACCGCACAAAGAATCCTTCTCCAGCTTCCAGCCACGTTCCCCATCCTCCTCAATACAAAAGTCTATGTGCCCATCCTACAACGACGAGTTCGGGGTTGTGTTTCTGAATGAAAGCCAGGCCATAGTGCGCAATATTGAGCAGACCATCCTCAGCAGGTTGCGTCAATCTGATTCAGTCTGGATCGGGTGCCAGAGCCCACCCAAAGACTTGGTGATTGAGATGGAAGACTCTCGGTGTAAGGTAGCGGCGGTTGAGTCGGAAGACCCTCGGTGCAAGTGCCTGCTTCAGGGCGTCGAGATTGAGGTGGAAGATCCTCGCTACAAGAGCCTGCGCTATAGCGCCGCGATTGAGATGGATGATCCTCGCTGCAAAAGCATGCTCAGTAATGCGGCGATGCAGATGGAAGACCCCCGCTGCCAGAGTATGCGCTATCGATAATGGAGATTTCGACCGGATTTAACACACGCGTCGTCATTCAATCGGCGGCACAACCCAGCGATTCACAACCCGAACTGAGGGAGATCAACGATGCTCATCATTCTCATCATTCTTCTGGTGCTCGTATTCGCCGGAGGCGGAGGATACTACGGCTACGGCCGGTGGGGCACTGGCGGAGGAGCAGGCATAAGCCTTGGCACAGTGCTGGTGATTCTACTAATTTGCTATCTGCTCGGAGTTTTCAGATAGAGTGCTGTGCCGCAAGGCCGGCCCGCTGCCGGGAGACTGGCCGCGGGCCGGAAACCGCTGTCAGGTGCACGAGGCGGGCAAAGGAACCTGTGCGTGGAGGGAAGAGATGGGGATCGCAATAAGCAATGCGCTGGCGCTGATGTGCTGGCTCGATTTTCGGTTCTTGCGGGATTTTAGCAACCGTGACCTTGAATGGCTGCTGATCGGGGCGTTGCTGGCCGTCGCGGTGATGTGGATAATCTCGCGGCGCAGGCGGCGCTGGTTTTAGGGCTTGTTAACACTACCTCAGACGATGGCGACGAAAGTCAATATTTCTTCATTCACACAAGTGATTCAACATCAGAACTGGAAAACCGCTGGACTCCCTCAAGCCTCTTCCAGCGCCGTCAGAATCTGCGGCCCCAGTTGGCTCACGCTGCCTGCGCCCAGGGTCAAAATCAGGTCGCCCTTCTGTGCCAGCGCGGATACGGCGGCTACAGCAGCAGCAAAATCCGCGGCATACTGCACCCGCGGCCCCTCGATGCGCTCGGCTAGCTTCTCCGCCGTCACGCCGGGAATCGGCTCCTCGCTGGCGGCATAGATAGGCAGCACAATCACCGTGTCCGCATCCCGAAATGCGCCGGCGAATTGGTCCATCAAATCAAGGGTTCGTGTAAACCGGTGTGGCTGAAAGATGACATGGATCTTCTGGTAGCCGCACTCCCGCGCTGCGGCCAGAGTGGCGCGAATCTCCGTGGGATGGTGGCCGTAGTCGTCCACCACGGTGACGCCGCGCTCCTCTCCGCGCAACTGGAATCTCCGGTCCACGCCGCGAAAGTAACGAAGCCCTTCGGCAATCATCTCCGCGTCAATCCCCAGCTGGTGGGCGATGGCCACCGCGGCCGTGGCGTTCAGCACGTTGTGCCGTCCCGGCACGTGCAGCTCAAAAGGCCCCAGCGCCCCCTGCGCGGTCGTTACCTGGAAGTGAGCAAAGGTTCCCACCACTGCATCCAAAAACTCCAGCCGGTAGTCGGCCTCCGCCGCAACTCCATAGGTGAAGACGCGCCTCTGTGCGCGAGGCAAAATCGCGGCCAGCAGCGGATTGTCCACGCACGCAGTCACCGCGCCGTAAAAAGGCAGCTTGTTAATAAAAGTAAGGAAGGCCTGCTCCACGTCGGCCATGTCGTGGTAGCAGTCCATGTGCTCGCGGTCCAGATTCGTCACCACAGCCAGAATCGGCGAGAGCTTGAGAAACGAGCGGTCGCTCTCGTCGGCCTCCACCACCATGTACTGCGACTTGCCCAGCTTAGCGTTCGAGCCCAGCGCGTCCACCCGTCCGCCAACCACGATCGTCGGGTCCAGTCCGCCCGCTGCCAGCACCGAGGCCACCATCGAAGTCGTCGTCGTCTTGCCGTGCATGCCGGCAATGGCTATGCCGTACTTCAATCTCATTAATTCGGCCAGCATCTCCGCACGCTGAATCACGGGAATCATGTGTGCCCGCGCCTCCAGCACCTCGGGATTCGTTGCGCTCACCGCCGAGCTGGTCACCACCACCGTGGCCCCGGCCACGTTCACGGCATCGTGTCCTTCGTAAATCGTTGCGCCCATCCGCGCAAGCCGGTCTGTCATCGGCCCGCGGCGCAGATCCGAGCCCGAAACCTTCATGCCCAGGTTGAGCAATATCTCGGCAATGCCGCTCATGCCGATGCCGCCGATGCCGATGAAGTGCGCGTGTTGGGAAGTGGCAAACATAGAGTGTGAAACTTCACTGTAACACTTCGCCGGCAGGGTTGAGAGGCCTGCTAAATCAGTTTTCGATTCAGCCGGCTACCCTGTCAATGCGGCTTTTATGCTTATTCAGGAAGTGTGTAATCAAAGTCGTATGAATGTTGACCGTTTTCAATGTGAATGGTGAACGTGCCAGATATGCCTTTCAACTCGCCTGTCCCGGAGCCTGGCACAACGATCACTGTCATCTTGTACCCGCTCCGATCCATGGTGGCCGAGTGCTGCAGCGCGAAGCTGCCGTGCTTCCCGTTCAGCGTTCCAGTAACGACTTCGATGGCCACGTAGCCGGCCTCTCCCTGCTTCGGATTGCCGCCCGAGAACATCTCGCCTTTGCTCGTTGCTTCCAGATCGCCGTGGAGCTGCTTGTCGATGGAGAATCGGCTCAGCCCCTCAGCCGGCGCAGGCGTAAGCGGCTGAACATTCACTGTGAACGTGCCATGTGCATGGTGAGTCATCGGCGTCTCCTTCTGCTGTGCAAAGGTAAACGGTGAGAGCGAGGCGAAGGTAAAAGCGGTCAATAGCAGGCAGCGCATATTGAGAATTTTACTTCACGTCCCATATGATGGGCAGTTTTTTACTTTGCGGCTTGGCAAATTGTGAGAACCAAGGCATCGCTTCAAATGGCGGTGATTTACAACCGCGCAGGCTCATTGAATCGTCTCCTCGACGAAAACAATGTCATAATTCTTGCCGTCGCTGGATGTATTCTTCTTGGCCAGGTAATGCAGTTTGCCTGAAGAATCGAACGTGCAGGTCGTCCCTTTCACCAGGCCATCGTATTGCTTGCCTTCTTTGCCGTCCACCACCACAAACTGCTTGGCCGCTGCTCCGGCCACATAAGCCGCGTGCCGGCTGTCCGGGCTGAAGATGAGTCCGCCGATGCCGTCGTAAGCCTGTTCCTCTTTGCCGTCCACCACGGCAGACCATTTCTCGCTCACATTGAATCTTTTTTCTCCAACTTTGGCCACGTAGGCAACGCGTTTGCTGTCCGGGCTGAACGTGAATGGTTTAGGTACGTAAAATGCATCCCAGCAAACCTCTTCTTTACAACTGTGCACCTGCTCCATTGAACTCGCTTCAACGATGGCAGCATAAGGTTTCCCCTCAACCTCGTCTACCACGAGAACCTGTTTCTCCCCTGCGTCAGCAGAATAAGCCAGCCGCCGTCCATCCGGGCTGATGCGAAGCCGATTGATTCCATCGTAGGCTTTGCCTTCTTTGCCATTCGCCACCGCCGCCCATTTGTTGTCACTCTTGGCTGCATAAGCCACCTGAGCGCTATCCTCGCTGTACACAAGACCGCCAACGGCATCGTAGGATTTTCCGTGCTTCCCGTTGACTACCACTGTCCACATATCCTTGATTTGCGCTCCATAGGCCATGCTCATGCCGTCCGGGCTATAGATAACTCTCCAGTCGCTTATGGCATCGCTGCCGATGTCATCGTAGGAGCCGTGCTTCTTGCCATCAATCAGGACAACGGCCTTCCCATCGATATTGGCTACATAGGCCACATGCAGGCTGTCCGGGCTGAAGATAAGACCGCGTGCGTCATCGTAGGGTTTTTCCTCTTTCCCGTCCACAACAGCAATCCAATATCCGCCGGCCTGGGCCAGATAAGCCATGCGGCTGCTGTCCGGGCTGAACGTCATGCTCGGCTCGGCGATAATGTCGTAGGACTTCTCCGGGTTGCCATCCACCACGACGAGCCACTTCGCGCCATCCTTGGCCGCATACGCCACCTGTCTGCTGTCAGGGCTGAAGAGAAGAGCTTGCGCGTCATCGTATGGTTTTCCCTCTTTGCCGTCCACCACCACAATCAGCTTCCCGCCTACACTCGCCACATACGCCAGCCGATGGCTGTCTGGACTAAACGTGAGGCTTGCCACATCGATGAAGTCGTAAGGTTTTTCCTCTTTACCATCCACAATGACAAGCCGTTTCGCGCCAGCCTTCACCACATAGGCTACCCGCCGGCTATCCGGGCTTGAGACAGGCTGGCCAATTGTGGTGGAGGTATCAATGTGACAGATAATTTTTTCCGCACCAGTTCTGCCTCCACTGAAAATCGCTGTAATACGATTGCAGCCGGTGGCTGTCAGCAGCAGTGTGAGCAGGAGAAGGGCCTTTATCGTTCTCATCGTCATACCTTTCTTTGCGGCAGGTGGCCCGATCATCAGGCCCAACGGATTACATGAGTCATGAGAGGCTGTGCCCCGTTCATCACAGCTTTATCGTGATGAGCGGGCGGCCGCAGTTTTAGCTGACGGCCATAAATGCCTGCTTGCGCCTCACCAGCAGCGGCAGTACCTGTGCCTGCGCCGCGTCCACCGTAAGCCCGTACCTGGTGCGCAGCTCATCCACCTTGCCGTGCTCGATAAAGCGGTCGGGCCAACCGATGCGTACCACCGGAACCGCGCTGCCCAGCTCGGCAAGCGCTTCAATCACCGCCGAGCCAAAGCCGCCCATCTTCACATGGTCCTCAAAGGTGACAAAAGCGGCCACGCGTCCGGCGTACTCGGCAAGCATCTCGCGGTCAATCGGTTTAACAAAACGCGGATTGATCACTGCGGCGGAGTAGCCGGCGCACTCCAACCGCGCGGCCAGTTCCTGTGCCATCGTAATCATCGGGCCGAGTCCGAGAATGGCCACGTCGTTGCCGTCCTTGAGCACATCCGCCTTGCCGACGGGAATCACCTGCGGCTCCGGCTTGCGGGTCGCGTCCGGGCCCACGCCGCGTGGATAGCGGATCGCGCTCGGCCCCGGAAGCTCCAGCGCAGTCTTCATCATGTCCGCCAGCTCGTCCTCATCCTTGGGCGCCATCAAGACGATCCCCGGAATGCCGCGCAGGTACGCGATGTCGAAAAGCCCATGATGCGTTGGTCCGTCGTCGCCGGAAAGGCCGCCGCGGTCCATGCAGAACAGTACAGGCAGTTTTTGCAGGGCCACGTCATGCACGATGCAGTCAAAAGCGCGCTGCAAAAAAGTGGAGTAGATGGCGACGATCGGCCGATAGCCGCGCGCGGCCATGCCGGCCGCGAAGATCACCGCGTGTTCCTCGGCGATGCCCACGTCAAAATACCGTTTCGGATGATGCGGACGGAAGAGATCCAGTCCGGTGCCGCTGGGCATGGCTGCGGTGATAGCCACAATGCGCTCGTCCTTGTCAGCCAGATGTGACAGAGTTGTCGCAAAGACCTCGGCGTAAGTAAGCTGCCCGGCGGGTTTGGTCTCGCCGGTATCCGGATCGTAGGGGCCAAGGCCGTGAAATTTCTTTTGTCCGTCCAGCGCCGGCTGGTACCCGCGTCCTTTTTGCGTCAGCACGTGCAGCAGCACGGGGCGATTTTCCGCCTTGAGAAACTTGAAGGTCTCCACCAACAGCGGAATGTTGTGGCCGTCGATAGGGCCATAGTATTGCAGCCCGAACTCCTCGAAAAGAATCGAGGGCCACAGCATGCTCTTGGCGGCCTCTTCCGCGCGCCGCGCCACCTCCACCGCTGTCTTGCCGCCAATCTTCTCCACAATGCGCTTGGCCGAATCGTGCAGGCTTTTGTATTGCTCCGTGGTGACGATCTTGTGGAAGTAGCGGGCAACTGCGCCCACGTTGCGGTCGATGGACCACTCATTATCGTTGAGCACCACAATCAGCCGCTTGGTCTGCTCGACGATATTATTGAGGGCTTCGAAGGTAATTCCATTGGTGAAAGCCGCATCTCCGGCCACGGCGATCACGTGCTCTTTGCCGCCCGCCAGATCGCGCGCCACTGCCATGCCCAGCGCCGCTGACAGCGCCGTTCCCGCGTGTCCCGCGCCGTAGCAGTCGTGCTCGCTCTCCGTGCGCAGCATAAAGCCATTCAGCCCGCCCGGCTGGCGAATCGTATTCATTCGCTCCAGCCGCCCGGTGAGCATCTTGTGGATGTAGGCCTGATGGCTGACATCAAACAGTAGTTTGTCGTCGGGAGTATTAAAAACCGTGTGCAGGGCCAGGGTCAGTTCCACCACTCCAAGATTCGGTCCCAGGTGGCCGCCCGTCTTGGAGAGTGTCTGAATCAGGAATTCGCGTATCTCCTCGGCCAGCATGTCCATCTGCGCAAAGTTCAAGCGCTTCAAATCGGCCGGCGAGTGAATCGATTCCAGCAGTGTTCCCATGGTCTTCCTTCCCCCGAAAAAAGCCGGGCAGTCGGGTAAAAATTCCTCTGACCCAGGGGCCATCGAAACCAGCTTTGCCAATCGTTAGTATACCAATGCTGTGGTTTCAGCCGCTGAAGGCTTAGACGGTGTCTGACGAATCTTCGTCGCAGACAATTGGGCATATGAGAGCTAGAACTGTAACTCGAAAAATTACTTACTGCCGCGGCACGCTATACGGTCCCGGCAATCCCGGCTTGTCCGGCGCGGAAAGTCGTGCGGCGGAGAAGATCTCAACTATCTCCTTAGCCATCGGATCGGAAGCAATAATTCCGTTAAAAGCCGGCACTTTTCCTGAGCCAAGAACAATAGACGTCTTCTTGTCGGAGAGGACGAAGGTGTGAACATTGGTGAAAACGACTCGGTCGATTTCGATGAGCAAATCAGCAGTACTACGATCCTCAACAATGGTCAGGCCCAAATCCGGCCATTCCTTTTGCTGCCTTAGGGCATGATCCAGGGTATCGACGGTCAGGAACTGGGTTTTCGAGTGTATGTAGACGGTTTTCGCATTCTTGATGATTTGTTTAGGGTCGGCGCTTGCTGCGGCAGCGCTTAGTGGTGGAACCGCATCGGCTGACTGCGCTAAAAGTTGCAGCGAGGCGCCCGAACCGAATGTGGTGCGCGGGCCGGCCTCCGGCAGTCCCAGCACGTTGTCAATAGGAACAGCAAACGGAGAAGCAGCACCCTTGGGGCTGGTGATGATGCCTATAAGAGCGCCAGAGTGGTTAACCAGCGCGCCGCCATTAGCGCCCGGCGCTACGGTTGCGGTAAACCGCAGAAGGTTGAATCCTGAGCCGGCTCCGGGAATCTCTTCCGCGGGACTGATGGCGTAAAGGGTGCCCTCACTAGCCAGCCAGGTGAGTCCGCTTGTGTTGGTAACCGCATAAACCGGAGAACCAATGGTCAGGGTTGCGGAGGAGCCGACGTTCAGCGCCGGCAGCGCTCCAGCGGTAATCTTCAGGGCGGCCACATCGCGGCGTTCGTCGCTCCCTAGCAGATCTACGCGGTCGAAGATTTCTCCGTTGGCCAGCCGGACCTGGACAGCGACTGCGCCTTTGACGGCATGAAGCGGAGCAAAAATCACTCCGTCCTCCGTAAGGATGACTCCGGTGGCAATGGAGTGGACGCGGCCCGCGCCATCGCCGGACAAAATGAGCACGGAAGCGGCCTTGGTGTGCTCGTAGATCGCCTTGGAGTCAGGCGCAGGTGAGCCTTCCTGTGCTGCGACGCATAGAGAAAGTGCGGCAAAAGCGGCAACGATAAGGGCTTTCATGATTGCTGAGGATTATAGCAACTGTAGGAACGGAAGGCCATCTGCGTCAGCAGCGCAAAAAGGCCGCCCTCGGGCGGCCTTGAAGGCCGCCCTCGGGCGGCCTTGATTTCATGCAGAAGGGCAGGGAATGTGACGCTTTATTGCTGCGCCTGATCTTGCTGGCTGGCCGCTGGCCACACGGAGGCCGTGTTCTGCTGCAACTTGGCACTGAACCAGTTGCTGTCCCAGAGATTCTGGTAGAACGCGCCGGTCATCTCCGCGGCGCGTGGGCCGAAGGTCGGCCGTCCGCCTTCAAGGAAGAAGACCGTCACCAGGCTGCCTTGCGGCGAGTCGGACCACGAGGCGAACCAGCCGAAGCGCGTCCCATTTGCCGAGCACGTGCCCGTCTTGCCAAATACTGGCAACTCATGGAAGTTGGCCTTCAATCGCCGCGCCGTCCCGTACTCCACCGCGCCGGCCATGCCGTCCTGCAGGTCGGGAACATAGCGGGCGATATCCAGCGTGCGCTTCACCTTGGGTTCTAAGCTCTTGGCCTCATCCAGCGTAGTCGGATGCTGCAGGTAGTAGAGGGTTCCGCCGTTTGCCAAGGCAGCCACAAACGCGCCCAGTTGCAGCGGTGTCAGCGATACTCCCTGGCCGAAGCTGCACATGCGGCCCACGCCGCCCAGCGAGGCGGGCAAGGGCTCGTCGGGATAGATGCCCAGTTGTTCGCCTTCAATGTTGTAGCCCGCCAACTCGCCCAATCCAAACTGGGTTGCGTATTGGTGCACTCGGTCGAAGCCCAGTTCGCGGCCTAGTTCCTCAAAGTAGAGGTTGTTGCTCTTGGCCAGAGCCTGCGTCATATTCATGCGGAAACCGGCCAGCTTGACCGGCGTATCGCGCGTGACCAGCCCTTCGGAGAGCGCGGCCAGGGCCACAGTCAGCTTGATTGTGGAACAGGGCTCGGCGCCGGGTGAGAGAGCCAGCTTCTGGTTCACCATGGCCAGAATGCGCCCATTGGAGGGGTCGATGACCACGGCCGTGCCATTCATGTCGCCCATCGCGTCGATCGCGGCCTGACGGACCACCGGATCCTCACCGGCCGTCACGTCGCCCGCAAAGATGTCTCCCTTGGCAAAGGAGCTGGCGGTGAAGCGCTCATAGTAGCGATGACGGCGGTGGGAGGCAATTGCCGCGTTGCGTGCGCCGGCTCTCGCGTTGCCTCTTGCGGTCCGATGCACTGTGTTTCCGGTATTCGCTGCATGGGTAGTGCTGTTGTGAGTCGTCCCGGAATTAGCGGTGGCAGGCTTGTGCGCGGCTGGCGTAGTCGCATGAGTTGTGGTGTGATGGCTGGTCGTGCGATGGGGCTCTGTCAGATGGGATTCGGTTGTTTTGGCGTGGTGCAGCGTGCGCGGGGCGTCCAGCGCCGACGCCACCAAGGCGCCTACGCCGAAAGCAGGAATCAAAATCAATGCACAAGCCCAAACGCGGGAAAAACTCATCCAGCCGGTATCCTCTCTCCAAACGGAGTGTCGAACAGTTCGTCTCCTTAGCGGAGGCGTATTACCCGCCATTCCAACTGCAATTCCTGGAACGGCTCTCCCCATTAGTCTGATTCATCCATTCCTTGGTAAGATGGCTAATCTCGATCAAAAAAAACCACAGCCTTATTCTGGGAACGAACGTCTCAGATGGGTACATCGCTCTTATCTGTCACTCCGCACACGACTTACACCTCTGTTGCGGATGAAAACATCTCAAATCCGGGTGCACCGGCTGGCTGGTGCAATAAAAAACCCGTGCATTTGTAGAGCTATATTGCACTATACGCTCTCCAGGGTCTCTTTCATAGTGAACCCTCCCTACAGCCGTAAGTTGCGCAGGAACGTTGGCTTCTCCAGGTCCGGCTGCGCCTCCTCGCCAGCTTCAGGGAACAGTGTCGAGGGTGGCTGATTACGGTTCTCGTTCATCCCCGTCCGGTTGCGCACTTCGCCAGGGAACTCTAAAGCATAGTCTCTGTGCAGAGGACTGTAGGCCGACTCCTCCGCCAATTCGGCAAAACGCGGCGGCGCCGGCTCGGCTGCCGGTTCCATCTCTTCGGGCTCTAGAGCAGCAGCCGCCTCCACTGGCGGTTCCGCTCGAGCAGCCGAATCCTCTGAGGGTGCCGGGTCGGAGAAAAAGCCACTCGCGTCCCACTTTTCCGATGTGTTCGACTTGTTCAACTTGTCCGGCTCGTCCGTTTTGTCCGAGTCGTTCGCCCTCACCGTATCTTCCTCACCGTCTTCGTCCTGCGAGAGGAAGCGAAGCGGTTTGGGTGCCAGCACAGGCGCGGCTGCGGGCTCACGGAACCCTTCATCGCGCGGCACCAGCGATATCTGTGCCACCGGGGCAGGGGACTGCGGTATTGAAACCACCGGCGCCTCGGCAACGGCCATCATGCGCGCACGTCGCTCCGGCATCTGGTCGCGGAAGCCGGTCGCGATAACGGTAATCTTGACCTCTTCGCCCATCTTCTCGTCCTGCACCGCGCCGAAGATAATGTTGGCATCCTCGTGGGCGGCCGACTGAATCAGCAGCGAAGCCTCGTTGACCTCGTTGAGCTTCAGCGAGCTGGAGCCGGTGATGTTGATCAAAATGCCTTGTGCGCCGTCCATCGCGCCGGCTTCCAACAGCGGCGAAGCCATGGCCGCCTGGGCCGCTTCCACGGCGCGATTCGGGCCTGAGCGAACCGCCGTGCCCATCACCGCGTGGCCCATCCCCGCCATGGTGGTTTTCACGTCGGCAAAGTCGCGGTTGATGATGCCGGGGATGGTGATGATGTCGCTGATGCCCTGTATCCCCTGGCGCAGCACGTCGTCGGCGATGCGGAAGCTCTCAAAGAAGCCCGCATCCCTGGCCACCGCCAGCAGCTTCTCGTTGGGAATCACAATCATCGTGTCCACGCACTCAATCAGCTCTTTGAGCCCGCGTTCGGCCTGTTGCATGCGGCGCTTGCCTTCAAATGCAAACGGCCGCGTGACCACGGCCACGGTGAGAATGCCCAGTTCGCTGGCCAGCGAGGCAATCACCGGCGCTGCGCCGGTGCCCGTGCCGCCGCCGAGGCCGGCAGTCACGAAGACCATGTCCGCGCCTTCCAGGGCCTCGATAATCTTCTCCGAGTCTTCCAAAGCGGCGCGCCGTCCCAGGTCCGGGTTCGAACCCGCGCCCAGCCCCGAGGTCAGCCGCACTCCCAGTTGCAGCTTCACCGGAGCCTGCGAGATCTTCAGTGCCTGCACGTCGGTGTTGGCGACTATAAAATCCACTCCCGCCATGTGCGCCTGAATCATGCGGTTGACCGCGTTGCCGCCGCCGCCGCCTACGCCGATCACCTTGATGCGGGCTCCGCGCACGCTCTCTTCGTGATACTGTATGCGCATCTCCACGACTTCTTTCCTCATCTGTTCCATCTGGGCTCAGCCCTCCTCATGGATGCCTGTCACGAAATCTTCAAAAGCTTCCTGCAAACACGCTCCGGAACTTTGAGCGCAATGTGGTGCTCTGCGTTGCGGTATTCATCCTCATTCGCTGGGTATACAAAATCATGCCAATGGCCGCCGAATAGCTGGGGTGAACCAGCTCGCCGGGCATATTAGAGAGGCGCACAGGGAGTCCGGTGCGTGCCGGAACCCGTAATTGGCTCTCGGTAATGTCCAGCATTCCCCGCAGCATCGCCCCGCCGCCGGTCAGTACGCAGCCAGCGCCCAGGGCTTCCAGCACGCCGCCCTCGCGCAGGTTTTTCTTAATCAGTTGAAGCAGTTCGCAGGCCCGCGGCTCAAGGATATCGGCCATTTTGCGCAGTCTCAACATCTGCGGCTGCGGGTTGGCTATCTCAATCTCCGCGTCCAGCGGCACGTCCGTCACCACGGCGTGACCGTAGAGTCTCTTCAGCTCCTCGGCTTGCGCCACGGGCATCCCCAGGCCTATCGCCAGATCATTGGTAAAGTGCTGCCCTCCAACCCGAATGGAAGCCGTATGCACCACCGCTCCCTCGTAAAACACAATCAGGTCGGTGGAGTGGCAGCCGATATCGATCAGGCAGATGCCCAGCTCCCGCTCGTCGGCTGTCAGCGTAGACTCCGCGGCGCCAATCGTTTCCAGTACCGCTTCGGTCACCTCAAGCCCCGCCCGGTTGGCGCAGGTCACCGTGCTTTGCAGCGCGCTGCCGGAGCAGGTGGCGATGTGCAGGTCCACTTCCAGCCTTTTGCCCACCATGCCCACCGGGTTCGAGATGCCTGGATAATTATCCAGAATGAACTGCCGCCGCAGCAGGTGCAGAATATTGCGATCCGGAGGCCGCTCGATATTCCGCGCCTGTCTGACCACGCTTTGCACATCCTCTGCCTTGATCTCCCGCATGCGCGTGTGCAGCTCAATTCCGCCGTTGGTGTTGAGCCCCTGAATGTGCGGCCCGCCGACGCCCACCACGCACTGGTCAATGTTGATGCGCGCCACTCGCTCGGCTTGCTCGCTGGCCGCCTTCACTGCTTTGGATGCCGGGCCAAGCTCCGCGATCAGCCCCTTGCGCATTCCTGCGGACTCCACGATCCCGTGCCCGCAATAGCGCGGCGCGCCTTCATTCAACTCCGCCACCAGCACGCGCGTCCATGCGCTGCCGATGTCCAGCACTACGATAAGGTCGTCCCGATTCTGGCTCATGGCGCTCACTGGCCCTGTCTGGCAGACGATGCCGGGCGGGTGGCTGGGGCACTCTTCTGCCTGTTGACGTTCTGCGCGGTGCGTTGAATCTCCGCGCGCCTCTTATCCTTTGCTTTCGCCTTCACCGGCCCCTTGGCCTTCCCCTTGGCATTGACCGGCGTTGCGGCACTCCTGGCCTTCGCGCTCGTATCCTTCGTCGCTGTGGCCTTTACCTTGGCAGCGCTATTTCCCGCAGGCTTTGCGTTAGCCTTGGGAGCTTTAGCCCCTGAGGGGTTCTTTTCGGGCTGTTCACCGATAATTTGCCCGCTCTCCGCCGTCTGCTCGCCATCCCCGGCCTGTGCTGCGTTGGTGCCCGCGGGCATCGATAGCACCGCCGTGATCTGCTCATAGCGCAAGTCCACGGCCACTAGATCAGGATGCTGCTGACGCCACCCGTTGATGCCCGCCTTGTAACGCTGGTAGCGCTCCAGAAAATGGTCCTGGCCAAAGTGAGCCAGAATGTCGCCCTTCTCTTCAGGCATCAGCACCTGCGCATCCGCCGGATCGCTCAGGTCAATCTCCGATATCTGCGCGGAGAGGTGCTGGCCATTAGAGTCCAGTTCAGCCAGCAGCCGCTGGTAGACCTCCATGCGTGCCTTGCGTTGGGCAAGCGAATCCTCGGCGTTGATCCCTGACACCACCGGAAACGAATAATGGCGCTGGGCCATCATCGCCGCCGGCATGGTGAGCAGAATTCCGTTGGCGTCCACCAGGCCGATCTGCGCCCCCTGGCGCACAAATGCCACCGGCTGCCTTTCCACAATAGCGACGCGAATCTGATTCGGCAGCAGGCGCATCACCGTGGCGTTTTCTACCCAGGGAAGCTCTTCCAGTTGCCGCCGCCGCTCACCTAGCGGGACAAAGAAGATATTGCGCCCAATGTCTTCGCCGAAGATCTGCAGTAACTCCGCGCGGCTCACCTCGGTCAGCCCGGTAGCCTCAATATTGTTCGCTCCGGAAATGCGGAAGCGTGAGTCGCTGTTCAGAAAGGTGATGAATAAGGATGCGCAGGTAGCCAGCCCGCCCAGCAAGACCAGAGCAGCCAGCGTCAGAAAAACGCGCCCCACCTTGCTTGCCGGACGCCACCAGGGCCTCTTCGGCCCGTCAAAGCGGCCCCTGCCAAAGCGAGGCTCTCCCTTGGGATGAAACTCAGCGCCTTCAAAATCTCTGGAGTCTCCAGAGTCGTCCATATCCAGCGGTACGTCGGGCAGCGCGCGGCCCTTTGCGGGCACACTCCTCTGCTCGCGCCGCGCGAGAAGCTCCTCGGGCGCTTCATCCTCCCACGCGAAGGAACGGTTTTTATTACTGCTTTGAGTCTTCACGACTGAGCAAGGTCGTGAGAATCGCCAGCTTTCAATATAGCCCGGGTCCACCGGCAATATCAACCTTGATGCCATGGGGAACCCGTAATGTTACGGGGTGCCTGCCCGCATCATTGTTGTTGAAAGCGCTCTGGTTTTGCCGGAGTTTCGGCGTCACAAATCCCAGCTTGGCGCCGAAGGAAGCGAACACTCAGACGTAGAGCGGCGAAGCCGCGCTCATACCGAGGTAATGGAGTCTAACCCTTTGCCCTTCGCACCCTGCGCGAGAGAACGGTCATCCCAAGCCCAACCAAAAAAAGTGTTCCCGGTTCCGGGACTGGGTTGAAGCCTTCGATGTCTATAAATCCCTCGATGTCGCCGGTACCGGAGGCATAGCTTATCCCTATTCCGTCAACTCCGTACCCCGTGGTCGTCGCTGTCAGGTTTTCATTAGTCCAATTAAGCTGGTTCGCGTCTGTGGCCGGGTCGTTGACGGTAATGCCATTGGAGTTCCACCCGGTCATATCCACTACATGACCTATGTCGCTGTCATTCCAAATGATCAATGGCAAGATAACCTGCCCTGCCATCAAATCATTCTCCATGTCCGCGAGCAGGTTCACGCCTCCGCCGACTTGATATGTATAGGTCTGCGTTACGCTGTAAACCTGACCACCGCCGTACAATCCAAAATAAGTATCAAGGCCCGTAACGATACCATTGGCTGTTGTCCCATTGGTTGGATCAGTCCCCATTAAGGCGCCGAGTTGGGTGATGATCGTGCTTGCGCCTAAATTGTTGCCTGAAGAATACCCCTGCAAGAGACCTGGGTTACTTTGGCTCAACCAGTAGATGCCGTCAGCAGAAGCTGTCGGAGAACACCATCCGCCACCCCACGCACCGAGATACTCCTGTCCAAAGTCTGGTGTTACGCCAGGCGACGTATAATCGGCTCGGGCAGTGAGCAGCGTGACAAGGGTTATCATTACCAACAGGATGATTCTCTTCACAGTGCATCCTTTCCTTCCGGATTTCCATCTCTTCTATCCCGAACTGGTCCAATTATAAATACAAAACTAATAAATGCAAGTCCTTGTTTCGATGCTGGACTTCATTTCATTACAGGTAGGGCTTACTATGAGGTTGGGGAAGCGTCTCGATTCCCCTGGAGTCACACCCCATGGCCTACGACGATCTGCGCGACTGGATCAAAACCCTGGAACAGCACGGCGAACTGAAGCGCATCCGCGAGCAAGTCTCCCCGGAACTGGAAATCACCGAGATCACCGACCGCGTCTCCAAATCCGGTGGCCCCGCGCTCCTCTTCGAAAACATCAAGGGTCACCCCGGCCATCAGGTCTTCATCAACCAATTCGGCTCCGAGCGGCGCATGGCCATGTCTCTCGGCGTCAACTCTCTCGACGAAATAGCCAACCGCATCACCGGCCTGCTCAACCTCAAAGCCCCTGAAGGCTTCATCGACAAGCTCAAGATGCTCCCGCAACTCGGCGAGCTCTCCAGCGCATTCCCCAAAACCGTCACCGCCAAAAACGCCCCCTGCAAAGAAATGATTCGTCGCGATAACTTCGACCTCAACTACTTTCCCATCCTCAAGTGCTGGCCCCACGACGGCGGCCGCTTCATCACCCTCCCCTGCGTCGTCACCCGCGACCCCCGCTCCGGCCGCCGCAACATCGGCATGTATAGGATGCAGGTCTACGACGGTCAAACCACCGGCATGCACTGGCAACGCCAAAAAGTCGCCGCCGAGCACTACCGCGAGGCGATTCGCAATGCGGTTTCATCTGACGATCTCAACCAAAACCAGTACGGCACGAAGGGTGCCAGCGTTGCCGCCATGGCCGAATCCTCCGGCGGCGCCTGTGCCATCCCCGACTCACCCCAGGGCGGCCTTCCCCAAATCGCTCTCGGCAATCTCCGCGGCTCGCGCCTCGAAGTCGCCGTGGCCATCGGCACCGATCCCGCCACCACCTTCGCCGCCATCGTCCCCGCCCCGCCTGAGGTCGAGGAGTACCTCATCGCCGGCTTCCTGCGCGGCGCCCCCGTCGAAATCGTCCAATGCGAAACCGTCGATCTCCAGGTCCCCGCCCACGCCGAAATCGTCCTCGAAGGCTACGTCGAGCTGGGCGAGCTCCGCGCCGAGGGCCCCTTCGGCGACCACACCGGCTTCTACACCCTCGCCGACCAGTACCCCGTCTTCCATCTCACCTGCGTCACCCATCGCAAGAACCCCATCTACGCCGCGACTATCGTAGGTAAGCCACCCATGGAAGATGCCTGGATGGGCAAGGCCGTCGAGCGCATCTTCCTCCCCGCCATGCGCATGAACATCCCTGAAATCATAGACATCCATCTCCCCGTCGAAGCCGTCTTCCACAACCTCATGCTGGTTTCCATCCGCAAAAGTTATCCCGGCCACGCACGCAAGGTCATGAACGCCATCTGGTCCCTCGGCCAGGCCATGTTCACCAAAATCATCATCGTGGTCGACGAGGACTGCGATGTCCAAAACATCCCCGAAGTCGTCTTGCGCGTAGCCAACAACATCGACCCAGAGCGCGACATTCAGTTCACCCTCGGCCCCATCGACTCGCTCGACCACGCCTCCCGCCTACCCAACTACGGATCAAAAATGGGCATAGACGCCACCCGCAAATGGCAAGCCGAAGGCTTCACCCGCCCCTGGCCCGCAATTATAGAAATGGACCGCGCCACAAAGGTCCGCGTGGACGAGTTGTGGGTTAAGCTCGGGCTGTGATCGTCTTTCGTGCTCGGGATGGGTATTTGGACAATCTGAGTCGAATTCGCTTTGGGCAGCTTATGCGTAAATATGGATAGGCTTTTGGGGGCAAATATGCGTAATTATGCGTAGTTCCTGGCAAGATCTATGCGTAATTATGCGTAAGCCTTGCAAGATCTATGCGTAGTTATGGGTGTGTTCACGGTTTCCTACATTTGGCGAGATGAGACTGCCTCCTAAACTTTCCTTCTTCTCAGTCTCTTGTTTTCTATGGTTCTAAGAGCTATAGTGTTCCTATGAAGGCAAACCCTCCCAGCAAGCTTCGGGTCAGCGAAGCACTCGCGGCGCTGCACGAAAGCATGTCTGACCTGCACAAGGCCGGCGCGATTGACAGCAAAACCATGCGCGAATTCGACCGCGCATGTCTCACCCCGGTCATGGAACTCTCTCCGGCCGCCATTCGGCGCATCCGCGCCAAAGCGGCGGTGAGCCAAGCCGTCTTCGCCGCTCATCTGAATGTGACCACTGGGGTCGTCAGCAAGTGGGAGCGTGGCGAAAAGCAGCCGCGCGGACCAGCCGCCAAACTGCTCACCCTCGCAGCCAAAAACGGCATCGCAGCCATCGCCTGAGTTGCGCCGTCTGTAAACGTCCGTCCTAACCGCTTCGGCGTGGAGGGAGGTCGGGGTTTCAACCCCGACAATAATCGCATCCCCGAGTTTTTTTGAATTCAACCAGCGCGACGAAGTCGTGCTCAATTCCGCTAACTCGCTATTCCCGCGGATCGGGAGTGAACTTACTGTTTTTTCGCCCACCCTACATTGCACTCACCCTCCCCGAATGTCACAATGGTTTCGCCGCAAAATACAAAAGCATGAACACATGAAAACCCAGGCTCTCACGAATACGGCTGGCCATAGGCGCAAAAAATTGACTGGTCCGCAACTCTATATTGCGTTCAGTGTCTTACCCTGTTAGCGCATCTCGTATTTAGGGTATTGACCGATATTCTGCCAGTGAAGTTAGCCTCGCAGACTGAACGGAACGAAAGGACATCATGCGTATTCGTGCGGCATTTTTTCTATTATTAGCAGCCGGCCTGATCGCCGGATGCGGCGGCGGAGGCAGTCAATCGACCGCGCTTCCGCCACCACCGTCAGTCTCAATTTCCTTCAATGTCACCCCCGTTACATCCCTGGCAGTCAATGCTACATATACACTTGGGGCCATTGTGAATAACGGCTCGTCCGCCCTGGTAAACTGGTCGGTTACCTGTGGTAGCGCGGGCGCTTGTGGTTCCTTCAACCCCATCCAAACCTCCAGCGGTGCCTCGACTACTTACACTGCGCCTTCAGCAATTCCCACCGGATCCACCGTGACCATCACCGCAACCTCGGTTGCCGATTCCACAAAATCCGTTTTGGCTACCATCACGATTTCGGCTCACCCTCCAATTTCCATCTCATTCGCACCACCCTCATCCCTCCATGTCAACGATACGGTATCCTTCAGCGCAACAATCAGCAATGATTTCTCCGCCAATCCCCAGGTGATGTGGACAGTGACTTGTGGAGACTCCGCGTGCGGCTCCTTCAACCCCACCACCACAGCCAGCGGAGTCGCGACTACCTTTATCGCGCCTTCCACGACTCCGCCTGTTGTTACCGCTTACGGAGAAAGCGGTGTATACGTGACCGCCACCTCGGTAGCAGATTCCACCGTGTCGGTTACCTATTTCATAGCCATTACTGCGTCCAGCACAACCGACCTTGTATTTGCGCCACAGCCACCCACTTCAATGGCTGGCAATACCTTCGTGTACATAAACGCACAGGGAGCAAATGACACTTTTGTCCCCATTCAGTGGTCGGTCACCTGCGACAGTGCCGCGTGCGGCTCCTTTATTCCAACAACAGCAACGGCCCCTGAGGATGAATCCGCCTATTTCGCGCCTTCGGCTATCCCTACCGGCAACACCGTGACTGTCACCGCAACCTCGATCTCCAATCCTTCCGTTTCTGTCTCCGCTACAATTACCATTACAACCCCCGTAGCAACTCTTGCAAACGGTACTTATGTCTTTCAGGTATCGGACCATATCTCTAGTGTGACGCCAGGGCCAGCTAATTTCAGGACCGGTGCCTTTGTAGCCAACAACGGAGTTATCACGGGAGGCGAGTTTGACTATGCCTTTTACAGTTCATTCCAAGACAGCAATGGAGATTACACCTATTATCCGTCGCTCGGTCTAACGACAATAAGCGGTGGGTGGTACGCCCCAGCGCAAAATGGTGTTATTGAAATTCAATTCAATGGCGACGGTGGGTACAGCATCTATCTCGCCCCCAACGCAAATGGGGTTCCCACACAGTACTGCGATATCACCAGAACCACCACCTGTGCAACCATTCTTCAATCCACCAATTCCACGTCATTGGGCTCATATTTAGTCACCCTCGCAGGAGGCGATTCCATAGGCGACCCCGCGTCCGCGAGTGGTCCCTTCGACCTCGAAGGCCCGAGTGTAGCGTCAGGAACACAAACTCAATTGGAGATTACTGATAATCTGAGCACGCAGCAGATTTCAGGAATAGCTACGATAGGCTCTCCTGATCCGTTTGGTAGAGTCACTATCGACTTCTTTTCCAATCAAGACCTAACCACTCCAGAGCTTAGCTTGTCCGGCTACGTTGTGGACAAAAACAACATCCTTTTAGTCGAGACTCAAGGAGATGGTTTTGGGGGCGTTTTGGGTGGATCAGCTGTCAAGCCTTGATGGTAGTTGATGCAGGTCTGACCATTCCGAAAGGAATGGGTGACCCAGACCCGGATTTTCGGACCTGAGACACCACGAACCCCAACCAGCGTTTTTCTGATCTCTAATCTCTGACCCCTGATCTCTATCCTCAAGCTGCGGTCGCTACTTTCTTCGGCCTGCCGCCCAAGCGTCCGTTCGCTCTTGACGCCTTTGCCTTCGCTGCGCTCTTAGCTTTGCCGCCTAACTTTCCCAGGCGCGCGGCCATCCATCGTTTCGATCCGAAGAACCCTTCCAACAGCGCCGGAATGTACAAGTCGGCATCCAGCGCGGGAAAGTGAAGGCCGAAGCCCGGCGGATCAATCTCTATCTCCCGCAACTGCTCCCCCGTGGCTGTCTCCAGCCCTTGAGCATCGCGCGGCGAGAAGGAAATCTCCAACCCCGAGCTCAGGCGCACCACAACGCGACCGATGCGGCGATCATAGCGAGCGCTGAGGGCGTGGGGAACTGTAGCCAGCTCCTCTTGCTCTCTCCGGTAGGCTTCCAGGTATTCTTCATGCTCGTCCATGTATTTCCTCCCATGCCTTGCAAAGTTTGGCCAAGTGATTCCCTAGTTCCGCGTGAAGTGGGCCATCCGGACAATTCAGATTGAAGATGGCTCTATGCCCCTGGCCGATGACGTGAACATGCGCCGGCAAGTGGTCGTTGGGGTAGATGACGACTCGCAGGCTCCCCAATCTCAAGACCGTAGGCATGAGAGCAGTGTACCATAAACCTGAGCGGTTAGGATAGAGTCCGGACCAAAGTAGTTCACGACAAACGCCTCTCTGCTATATCTAAACCATGCGGCTTGTCTCGTATTCGCTCATTCCCAGCTTGCTCGCGGCCATGCTTTTCGTTGCCCCCCTCCCGGCCCAGCAAGCCCCCGACGCCTTTAGATGGATAGACTTCCACTCCGCTGCCGATCAGGACATCCTCACCTGGGTGACCCGCTCCCTCACCGTCGAAAAGTGGACCTCGATTCGCGAGATCGGCGTGGAGTACGACGCGGCTCTGGTCGTCACCACCACTCGCTCCACGCCGCAATCGCTGCCCGCCGCGGACACCTTCACCGTATGGAGCCTCTCCCTCACCAACCACAGCTATGTGCCTCTCATCAAGGGAGTTAATCTGCGCCTATTGGACTGGATGCTCTTTGATGACGGCCGTCCACGCGAGCTGGC
>JBEKFS010000095.1:0-12282 GCA_050013195.1 Occallatibacter sp. | reverse complement strand
CCCGCCGCCCGGTTCCTGATAGACTACCTGAAGTTGCACTGCAGGCGCGTAGCTCAGTTGGTTAGAGCGCTTCCTTGACACGGAAGAGGTCGCTGGTTCGAATCCAGTCGTGCCTACCATATATATCAATAACTTAGATATAAAGCTCTATATTTCTCACCTTAAAAATCACCTTTATAGGCCGGGGTTATAAGAGCACGGGCGCATCCATTGGTTGGAATCGATTGCGAATATTCGGAATATTGAATATACTCCAACCTATGCAGGAGATGCTGCGCACATATAAGGCCAATATCTTTCGCGCCCTCTCTCATCCCACTCGCATTGCTATCCTTGAGCTGTTGCGTGATCGCGAGCTCTCCGCACGGGCTATTCAGGAGAAGCTCGGCCTCGAACAAGCGAATCTCTCGCAGCACCTGGCAATTCTGAGAAGCCACCAGATTGTAGTGAACCGCAAAGACGGGAACCAGGTGTTCTATTCGATTCGAAATCCGGTACTGGTTCAGGTTTTGGACATCATGCGACGGTACATTCAAGGCAGCCTCGCTGACGCTGTTCAGATGCTCGGGGAAGTGGAGGAAGAAGAATCTCGCCTATGATTGCGGCGCTTTTTCTGAGCGGAATCATTGTCTGGCTTGCGGGTGCAACGGCCAGTTTGGCCTTGTGGCGCAGACCGGCGGCCGCTCGCCGAGTGGCCTGCGGGGCGGCGCTGGCAGGTTCGCTGCTTGATCTGGCTGCTTCTGCGTTTGCAATCTTCAACAGCAGCCCTGTGGTGATCGGCCTTCCTTTCGGCAACCCGATCTTTTCCTGGGCCGTCAGAATTGATCCATTATCGGCATACTTCAACGTGCTGCTCGGTGTGTTGGCTGCCGCCGTGTCGCTCTATTCGTTTGGATATCTGCGAGAGATGGAAGGCCGCCGCAACCTGGGAGCCTTTGGGTTCTTCTTCAACCTGCTGCTGATGAGTCTGGCGCTGGTCTTTACCGCGTCCAACGTCTTTTTCTTCCTGGTGGCGTGGGAGGTTATGGCGCTCTCGGCGTTCTGCCTGGTCAGCTTTGAACACGAAAAGAAAGAAACGCGCAATGCCGGAGTGCTCTTTCTGGTCATGTCGCACGCCGGCACAGGTCTGCTGCTGATCGCGTTTCTGGTTCTCGCATCCGTCAGCGGCAGTTTGGATTTTTCGAGCTTTCATCTGCTGGCATCGACAATGACGCCGCTGCAGCAGGGCGCGATCTTTCTGCTTTTTCTCTTCGGCTTCGGTGTGAAGGCGGGGCTGGTCCCGGTTCACATCTGGCTTCCTGAAGCTCATCCGGTAGCACCCAGCAACGTCTCGGCTTTGATGTCGGGCATCGTCATCAAGACCGGCATATACGGCATGGCGAGGATCTTCTTCGATTTCTACGGACCACCTCCACTTTGGATGGGAACCGTTGTGCTGGCGCTGGGAGTAGTATCCGCGTTGCTCGGAGTTCTCTACGCGCTGATGGAGCATGACCTCAAGCGTTTGCTGGCGTGGCACAGCATCGAAAACATCGGCATCATCCTCATGGGCTTCGGCGCGGCGCTGATGTTTCGCGCACTGGGACAGGCGAATCTTGCTGCTCTTGCGCTGATCGCCGCGTTCTATCACACTTTCAATCATGCCGTCTTCAAGGGGCTGCTGTTCCTCGGCGCTGGTTCCGTGGTGCAGGCGACACATACGCGCAACATGGAGAAGATGGGCGGGCTGATCCGGCTCATGCCTGTGACGGCCATTTGCTTCCTGGTGGGCGCAGTAGCAATCTCAGGACTGCCTCCGCTGAATGGATTTGTGAGCGAGTGGCTTACGTATCAAGCGCTACTAGCCGGCTTCGGCACCACGCAGAGCCTGACGCGATTGATGTTCCCCGTCGCCGGTTCACTGCTGGCTCTGATTGCGGCTCTGGCTGCGGCCTGCTTCGTCAAAGCCTTCGCGATTCCATTTCTCGCGCTCCCACGCAGCGAGCAGGTCGCGGAAGCGCACGAAGCCACACCATTCATGCGCGCCGGAATGGCAGTGCTGGCGGTGGGATGCGTCGCTCTTGGCCTCGGCGCCACATGGCTTGTGCGGGTCTTCGATCCCATCACGCAGCAGATCCTTGGAGTGCACGTAAGTTCAGCGATGGTGATGGCTCGCGGCCTGGCGCTCTCGCCAGGCACGCCGCATGGCGGCACCATATCGACCGCTGGGATGGCATTGCTCTTTTTGGTTGCCGGCGCGGCAATTGCGCTACCGCTGGCCATGCGCTGGCGGCGACGCAGCGTCAAAGGACCAGCGTGGGATTGCGGCCTTCCAGGATTGACCGCGGACAACGAATATACTGCAACAGCTTTTTCAAAACCTTTGCGTTTGATCTTCTCCGCCCTTTATCGCCCGCGCCGTGAGATCCAGGCGGAATACGAAGTTTCGCCCTACTATCCCCGCGCGATTCGCTTCGAAAGCGAGATTGAATCCACATTTGTAAAACACTTCTACGAGCCACTGATGCTGCGGATCATGTCCACGGCAAATCGCATGAGGGCTATTCAGGCAGGCAGCATTAACGCCTATCTCGCCTACATCTTCATCACGCTTATCCTGCTGCTGTTGTTTGGAGTGCGCGGATGAGAGAGCAAATTATGTCCCGAATCATCGAATCCATAGCGCAACTCATTCTGCTGCTCGTGCTGGCGCCGCTGGTCACAGGAGTCATTCGCGCCATGAAGGCGCGGCTGCAAATACGGCGCGGCCCCGGCATCTTTCAGCCGTACAGGGATCTCTACAAGCTCTTTCGCAAGGGGATGGTAATTCCAGAGACCGCATCGTGGATCTTTACGGCAACCCCCTGGATCGTATTCTTCAGCACAATTTTGGCAGGGTTAATGATACCCATGGTTGCTGCCGACGCGCCGCTTGGTTTGTTTGGCGGCGTGCTGGCTGTGATCTACCTGCTGGGGCTGGGCCGCTTCTTTCTGGCGCTCAGCGGACTGGATACCGGTAGCTCCTTCGGCGGACTCGGCAGCAGCCGGGAGATGACCATCTCAGCCCTGGCGGAACCGGCCATGATGCTGGCCATATTCACAGTCGCCATCGGCGCAGGATCTACGGGCCTGACGGAAATTGCCGGAGCTGCGATTGGCCAGACCTGGCGCTTTCTCGCTCCCGCGCAGATGTTTGCCTTCGCCGCGCTGGCGGTGGTGCTGATTGCGGAGACGGGCCGAATCCCGGTGGACAACCCGGCTACTCATCTCGAGTTGACGATGATTCATGAGGCCATGATTCTTGAATACTCCGGCCCGTATCTGGCGCTCGTTGAATGGGCGGCCTCCATCAAGCAACTCGTTTTGATGACGCTGTTGATCAACTGCTTTTGGCCGGTTGGCCTGCAGCCGTCGTGGTTTGGATTCGGCGCTCTTATCGGGATAGGCTGGCTGCTGGCAAAGCTGCTTTTTTTAAGTAGTGCAATTGTGCTACTGGAAACCGTAAACGCCAAAATGCGGCTCTTCCGCGTACCTGAGTT
Organism: Occallatibacter sp.; assembly: GCA_050013195.1. GTDB lineage: Bacteria > Acidobacteriota > Terriglobia > Terriglobales > Acidobacteriaceae > Telmatobacter. Next base: position 8,764 of record JBEKFS010000095.1, on the reverse strand, counting down.
ACTTGCAGTGGCCTTTACTTTGGGTTCGCTCGCACTGGTTTCCACCTTCCTCTTTTGATGCTTATGAGACCGTTTCTCGACGTACAATTCGGCGAACGAATCGTCACTCTGATGGCGGCGCTGGTGCTCGTCTTGCAGATCGCGGTGGTGGCCCAGCGCTGGATTGTCACGCACATCCGCATCTTCGCTATTCAATCGTTTTTACTCGCCATGATTGCCGCCACCATCGCCTGGTTCAACCATGCGCCGCATATCTATGTTGCCGCAGGGCTCACGCTGGTAGTGAAGGTGATTCTGGTGCCCATCTTTCTTGAACGCTTAGTGGTGCGCATGGAGATTCGCGAGGAGATCAAGCCGATTATCAACGTGCCGCTATCTGTGTTGATTTCCGGCGGGCTGACACTGGTGGGTTATGTTGTTGCGGAGTCGTTCTATCACCCGGACGAAACTGGCCTGGGCCACAACGAACTTGCCGTTGCGATCTCTCTCTTCCTCATCGGCTTCTTTACCATGATCAACCGGCGCAAGGCGCTGACGCAGGTACTGGCCCTGCTGTCCCTGGAAAACGGCCTCTTTCTTGCGGCCATCTCGCTCACCTATGGGATGCCGCTGATCGTCGAACTTGGAATTCTCTTCGATGTGCTGGTTGCGGCGATGGTGCTGGGCATTTTGATCTACCGCATACGCGAGACCTTCGAGTCGATGGATGTGAGCCGGTTACGGAGGTTGCGAGGATAGGATGCTGCTGATCGCTCTATTGCTGATCCCCGTTGCCACCGCCGTAGCGTCGTTTTTCGTGCGCCGTCGCAAGGAAATGGAAACGGTTAATCTGGCCGGCTTCGGCTTGCTCACTGTCATTGCTATCGCGCTGGCTGCGCAGGTGCTGGCCCGCGGAACGGTCTCGCTGGCAAATGGTTTCTTTTATGCCGATGCGCTGAGCGCGCTGGTGATTCTACTGACCGCATTAGTGGCGCTGGTTTGCGCGACTTACTCGGTTGGTTACTTGCGCGACGACCAACAAAGCGGGGAACTCGGCGACGACCCCAGCGGCAAGGAGCAACTCACACAGCTTCGCATGTATTACACGCTCACGCCGTTGTTCGTGTTTTCCATGATGTTCATGGCGGTGGCCAACAATCTGGGAGTAATGTGGGCAGCGATTGAAGCCACAACCCTGATCTCGGTCTTCCTGGTCACCTTTTACGGCAAGGTCACATCGCTTGAGGCGGCCTGGAAATATGCCATCATCGGCGGCGTTGGATTGTCGATGGCGCTCTTCGGCACCCTGGTGACTTACTATGCGGGCCATCGCCTTGCAGGCTCCGATGCGCTGGCCGGGTTGAACTGGTCCGTGCTGGCGCAGCATGCCGATCTACTCGATAAGACCTCGATGCGGCTGGCCTTCGTTCTTATTCTCATGGGTTATGGAACCAAGGCAGGCCTTGCGCCAATGCACACATGGAAGCCGGACGCCTACAGCGAAGCCCCGGTTCCCTCCGCCGCGATTCTTTCTACGGCACTGCTCAACTGCGCACTCTACGGCCTCATCCGTTTTTACATCCTTACAAGCCGGTCTCTTGGCGCGGAGTACCCTGGCCGCCTGCTACTGCTCTTCGGCCTGCTCTCGATGGGAATCTCCGTTCCGTTCATCCTGGTGCAGAGGAACTATCGCCGCCTGCTGGCATATCACACCATCGATCATGCCGGTATCATGGTTACAGCGCTGGGACTCGGTGGCGCACTGGGCACACTGGGTCTGATGCTGCACATGACGTTTCATACCATCGCAAAGTCGCTGCTGTTTTTATGCGCGGGCAATGTGCGGCAACACTTTAAGACTGACCTCTTCTCTGAGATCAAAGGCAGCATAATCCGGGTCATGCCGCTGACCGGCGTTGTTTTTCTCATGGCTATGCTGGCCATCATCGGCATGCCGCCCTTCAGTCTTTTTCAGAGCGAGTTCCTGATTGTGCGCGCGGCCTTCGATGGCGGGCATCTTCTCACCGGTGTACTCTTCGTGCTCTTCGGGACGGGCGTTTTCGCGGGCGCGCTGCTTCACGTTGGCGGCATGATTCTCGGCCCCAAAGGCGACACGCCAGTTGCGCCACGCCGCCCCTGGCGCGATGGTTCGTTGCTCGGCCTGGCGGCGGCGCTCGTCATAATAGGATTCTGGGTGCCGGCTCCATTGCTTGAGCTGATTCGCGGAGCGGCAAGGGTGGTGAGCGGGCAATGACGACATTCTTTGAAGAACTTCACGATCGCTTTCCGGGCTTGGTCCGCTCCGTTGAGGAAACTGTCGCCGAGCAGGTTGTGGTTCTGATGAACGGCCTCGACGTGACAGCAATAACCCGCTACTTTAAGACCATGCACCAGGCAAGAATCGTGACTGTCTTTGCCGAAGATCGAGTAAGAGCCGAAGGCGTTTTCTATAACTACTACGTATTCGACCGGCCAGGCGATGCCAGCTGGGTGATTCTGAAGGCCCCCATTCCTGAGCGATATCCCTCTTTCCCTTCGCTGGCTGCGGAGTTTCCGGCAATCAACTGGCAGGAACGCGAGATTCAGGATTGGTTCGGCCTGGAAGCCGTCGGCCATCCGAATCCGCGTCGCGTCGCGCTACACGATAACTGGCCCGATGTGCATCCGCTGCGCAAGGACTTTCCACTCGACACCGTGCTGCCCCCGTTTGAAGGCGAGCGGCACGTCTATCGGCCTACCTACGGAGAGGGCGTCTTCCAGATTCCCGTTGGCCCGGTTCATGCCGGCATCATCGAGCCCGGCCACTTCAACTTCGCCGTCGCCGGCGAGCCGATCCTCTATCTGCAACTCCGCATGTTTTATACGCACAAGGGAACCGAGAAACTTTTCGAGAATCTCCCCGTTCACCGCGCAGTCTTTTTGGCCGAGAGCGTCTCGGGTGACTCAGCGTTCTCCCATGGCACCGCATTCTGCCAGGCCGTCGAGCGGGCAGTGGAGATCGAGGTTCCCAAGCGCGCGCAATTCATGCGGACTATTCTTCTGGAATTGGAACGAATTGCAAATCACATTGCTGATGTAGGAGCCATCGCCACGGACGTGGGATTTGTGATTGCCAATGCCCATGCCGGACGCGTGCGAGAGCTTGTGCTGGGGCTGAACGAGACACTCACCGGAAGCAGGGTTTTGCGCGCCATGGTCGCCATAGGCGGCGTGCGCAGGGATTGGCAGGCGGGTCAGATCGAGGACATCGAAAAAACGCTCAAGGTCGTAGAGCGAGAATTCAGCGATCTGGTGGCGATCATTCAGTCCTCCGATTCAACACGTGACCGCCTGGAGCACACCGGAATCCTGCGCCCGGAGAAGGCGCTAACGTTGGGAATCGTCGGTGTGGCGGGTCGTGCTTCTGGCGTTGATCGAGATATCCGGCGCGATCATCCTTACGAGGCTTACAGCCAGCTCCCATTCAAAGTCCCCGTCTACCAGGAGGGAGATGTGCGCCGTCGAATGCAGGTCCGCATCGATGAAGTGGGCGAATCGATCCAGTTGATACGCGCGGCGGTTGCCCTTCTGCCCGAGGGTTCATTTCGCGTCCCAACTAAACCCATACCACCGGGCCGGTGTGCGATGAGCGCCGTCGAAGGGTGGCGTGGCGAGATCGTTCACTGGGTCAGGACCGGCGGAGGCAATCGCATCGAACGCTGCAAGGTGAAGGATCCATCCATCAACAACTGGCCGGCCATTGTAGAAGCAGTCGAAGGCAACATCATTGCGGATTTCCCGGTGATTAACAAGAGCTTCAACCTCTCCTATTCGGGGACGGATCGGTAAACAATGTTCAAGATCCTCCAAAAATCGTTCAAAGTTGGCTTGGCAACTGCCGGTTATCCGAGTGTTGCGCCGCGCCTTGCAGAGCAGTTTCGCGGATGCCCGGAGTTCGACTTCGAAACATGGAGCGATGCGCGCCCCGCTGCCGAGGCCTGCCCCACTGGAGCCATAGCAGTCAAGGACTCCAACGGTACGCGGCAGGTCACCGTGGACTATGGCCGCTGCATCTTTTGCGGCGAGTGTGAGGCAGCCACCGCCGACGGCGCAGTGCGCATGACGCGCAAGTTCGAGCTTGCTGCCACGGATCGCCGAGACCTGATTCAAATCGCCGAATACACGCTCCATCCCGATGGCACACACGCCGGGCTGCAATCGACCAGCAGCGGCCCCGGCTCCGAAGAGCCCGCCAAGCGGATTGCTGCGGCAATCCACAATTTACTGGGCCGGTCGCTGTCGATTCGCCAGGTGGATGCGGGCTCGTGCAACGGCTGTGAGCAGGAAATCGTTGCATTGAACAACCCTGTTCACGACATCGAACGCTTCGGCATTCACTTTGTGGCCTCGCCGCGTCATGCGGACATGCTGTTGATCACCGGTCCTGTCACGCGCAACATGGAACTCGCGTTGCGCAAGACCTGGGCCGCAACGCCGGATCCGAAGGTTGCAGTTGCTGTGGGCGCATGCGGCATCAGCGGAGGCATCTTCGGAACGAACTACGCCTCGCTGGGCGGAGTGGACGCGGTGATTCCTGTTGACGTTTACATTCCAGGATGTCCGCCCCGCCCGGAAGCGCTGCTCCACGGGATTCTGCTGGCATTGGGCCAACTGCGACAGCGCGCGGGCTCCCATCCGCACAGATGAGTATTGCGCAAGATGGCCGCCATCGCCGCCAATAGATTCAAATAATTCAGCAAAGCACGATGACGAAGTCGGCAATCTAGAGTCAGGCTTAGTGTAAAACTGCGTCATGGCCTGTCTCAAAAACCTACACCTTTAAATATCATCTACTATGTCTATCCCGGCGTTATTCTCTTCCAGAATACAGGCGTTTCCGCATCCGTTGACAACCTCAGCAGGCGTCCAGTAGAAAAGTTGAACTAATTCGTTCACGCTTCCTTAACGCACCTGAATATCCAGAACGAATGCGGCTTTCTGCCGGCGTTACATGGCACTTCGGCATACGTTGAGCAGCCGAACCGTAGCTGTGCGTCAGTCAACTTTGCCGTCTCAAGGGTGCTCGGCCAATTTGCCATCTTTAAATGGCAAAGTCCCAAATGAGCGTCTAGGACGTGACTTACCTGGCCCGGGGTCCAAGCCGCCTCGGCTGAGTTGATGAAGATGAAGCTGAGGCGAGCGCAATCGCTCGCCTCACAGATTACATACCCGGTCCCTCCGGATAGGCCGGAAGATCCGGCGGACGCGCAGGAAGTTTCTTGGGGTTGGCTTCAATCCGCTTCATCACTTCCTGGATGGCGCGTTCGAGCTGCGCGTCTTTGCCGCGAACCACATCGTCGGGGCGATCATCCACCTCAATGTCAGGAGCAACTCCGCGGTTTTCCACCACCCACTTGCTCTGGAGGTCGTACTCCGAGAATTCGGGACGGGTGATGTAACCGCCATCGATCAGGGGGATCTCGCCGCGAATGCCGCGCACTCCGCCCCAGGTACGCTCTCCGATAAGCGGACCCAGTTTGTAGATTTTAAAGAATTCGCTGAAGATGTCGCCGTCGGAGGCCGCGTATTGGTTGGTTATGCAGGCCAAATAGCCGTGAAAGACGTTTGGAGGCTCGGTGCTTCCGTTGTTGACTTCCCAGTTGCGGGCCGAGTCCATACCGGAAAGCACCCGGCGCAGGCGTTCGAAAATGAGCTGGTCTATGAAGCCGCCGCCGTTGTAGCGAACGTCAATAATGAGGCCTTCTTTGCGTATCTGCGGGAAGTACTGTTTGACGAAGGCGTTGAGGCCCGCATCCCCCATATTAGGGATATAGATGTAGCCCACGCGGCCGTTGGTGGCTGCATCCACTTTCCTGCGGTTGCTTTCCACCATGTTGAGCTCACGCAAACTGTATTCGTCGGAGATGGGCCTAACCGCGACCGTGCGGGCGCCGTCAGTGCCGGGCTTGGAGTTCACCGTGATGGCGGTAGTCTCGTTGGCAGTGTTGACAAACAGTTCATCGGGAGTCTGAGGAGCTTTTAACGGACGGCCGTTAACCGCGATCAGATATTCACCTTCCTTCACGTTGACTCCGGGCTCAGTGAGAGGCGAGCGGGTTGCTGGGTCCCAGTTCTCGCCGGGATAAATCTTCTTGAGGCGGTAGAGGTTGCTGGCGGCATCCAATTCGTAGTCCACGCCCAGCAGGCCAACATTGATGGGATGAAGGTCAGGCTGGTCTCCGTCACCGACGTACGTATGTGAGTTGGAGAGCTCGCCGATCATCTCTCCCATGATGTAGGTCAGGTCATAACGGTTGGCGGCGTATGGGACCAGGGGGGCGTACTTGTCGCGGACCGCCTTCCAGTCCACGCCGTTCATACTGGCTTCGAAGAAATAGTCACGCTCCTGCCGCCAGACTTCGTTGAAGATCTGCTTCCATTCGGCTGGGGGATCGATTTCTGCACGTAAGCCGGAAAGGCTGAGCGCTCCCTCGCCGACTTTTTTTGGTGTATCAGCCGGCTTGGCGTCGATGATGCCGTAGGTTTTGGCTTCTCCGCTCTTCACTTCATACAATAACTTCGATCCATCGAAGGACAGCCACCACCGATCGATCCCTTCGATCAGCGTCTTATCCTTGCGCTCAGTCAAATCGAAGACATGAATGGCGGATTGTTCGCCGGGTATGGGGCCCGAGAGGCCTTGCACGGGCTGGCTGGAGTAGTAAACGAAGTTCTTGGCGGCGCTCAGAGCCGTGAGGCTGGCAGGCGGGACAGGCAAGGCCACAATGCGGTTCTGAATTCCTTCAAGATCAATGCGGAAGTTCTTGATAATGTCCTGGGTCTCTTTGATTCCCGCGGGCTTCTCTTCTTTCTTCTTTTCTTCCGCCTTCTTGTTCTTGTCATTCTCTGAAGCGGCGGCTTGCGGCACAGGCCCTTCGCGCTTGATGGCGGTTTCGTCGCTCAGAGCGGGGAAAGGTGAAGGAGTGTCGGCACGCAAGGTAAGCACGTACACCCGAGTCGTCTTAGGGTTGACGAACTCAAAATCGATGTTGCTCATAAGTTCATTGAAGTCGCGGTCGGAGAAGAAGTACAGATACTTGCCTTCGGGATCCCAGACAGGACCGAGGCTGTTGACCAGCTCGCTGGTCACCGGCGTCGACTTCTTGTCTGCCGTCGAATAGAGGTAGACAACGCTGTAATTGGTGACCACTTGTCTGTCGTAGGCAATCCACTTGCTGTCGGGCGACCATGAGTAATTCGTGATCTCGGCATACTTGCCGCGGTCGACCTCGACCGGCTTCTTGTCGTTGATATCCACGTACCAGAGGCGAAGGTCTTTGTCGGCCCAGGCCAGTTTCCTGCTGTCCGGCGACCAGACGGGCGCGAACATGAAACCCTTGGAATTGCTTGTAATTTGCTGCTCCTTGTCTTTGCCCCGCTCTTTTTCCGCCGCTACTTCCTTGTCGGCAGCCTCCTTGTCTTTCTCCTTGTCTTTGGCATCGGCCACCTTGCCCAGCTCAATGTTGCCCATGCCGTCCTGGGGGGTGATGTAGAGCTCGTCCTCGCCGGTGCGGTCGGAGACGAAGGCAATCCAGCGGCCGTCGGGCGACCAGGCAACCTCTTTTTCGCGGATGTCGGGCGTGCGGGTGAGGTTGCGGGTGGCGCCGTCCTTGGCAGGCACGGTGAAGATGTCGCCACGCGCCGCCATGACCGCGCGCTTGCCGTCAGGCGAGATGTCGAGATCGGTGATGTACTTGCTTACGCTCGCCCAGTACTTCATGGTCAGCTCGCGTTCGCCAGGAAGGGTGATGGTGAGCTTGCTGGACTGGCGCGTAGCCAGATCCAGAACATAGAGATAGCCCCCGTTTTCGAAGATGATGGCGGCATCACCCAGGCTGGGCCACATCACGTCAAAGTCAGTGAAGTGGGTGATCTGTTCCACCTGCTTTGAACTGAGGTTATAGGCATAGATGTTCAGGCGATGTTCCGGACCGCGATCAGAACTGAAGTAAATTGTGTTGCCGTGCCACATCGGAAAGGTATCGGTATAGTCCGTATGCGGTATTTGCTGCTCGAGTACATTGTTCTTGATGTCGTATATGTAGATGTCTTGTGCCAGGCCGCCAGTGTAGCGCTTCCAGGTGCGGAAGTTGCGGAATATGCGGTTATAGGCGATCTTGTTTCCGTCTGCGTTGAATGAAGTGAGACCTCCCTGGTCCATGGGCAGAGGCTGCGGCAGGCCGCCGTCAATGGAAACAGTGAAGGCGCGCTTCGTCCATCCGTTGGATGCGTCGCGGCGTGAGAGAAACAACACGCGCTTGCTGTCGGGCGTCCAGGTGACCACTTCATTGTGAATGCCCATGCGGTCGTTCAGTTGCTGCGCGCTGCCTTGGTAAAAAGTGAGTTGGCGTGGCTGTCCGCCCTCGGCAGGCATGACATAGACGTTGAAGTTGCCGTCGAACTGGCCGGTGAATGCGATCCACTTGCCATCAGGCGAGAATTTAGGGAACAGTTCGCGGCCGGGATGGGCCGTGATGCGATGCGCGGCGCCGCCGGTTGAGGAAGCAAGCCACAGATCTCCGCCATAAACGAAAACTATCTTGTTGCCGTGGATATCGGGAAACCGCATCAAGCGGCCTTCCTGCGGCTCCTGGGCAAAGGAAAAGGTTGTAGAAAACAGGATGGTGGCGCAAAGCAGGACAAGGATGAGATGGAATTTGCGAGTAAGCGACATTAGTGGGGACCTCATTTTTCAGATCTAATTCGCATGAATACTACCACTTGTAGCTGGAATTGCAAAACTACA
>JBEKFS010000094.1:0-12345 GCA_050013195.1 Occallatibacter sp. | reverse complement strand
TGCGGATCAGTTCGTAAGGGGCCTGGTGGTCCTTGGCGGCGGCGTAGAGTTCCTGTTCGCTGAGGACGGTGAGGGCTCGCATCTCGCGGATGATCTGGCGCATGTGGCGGACGGCGAAGACGACGTCGCCGGTGCCGGCTTCGCCCTTGGTGCGGATCATGGCCGCGCCCTCGGCGATGCGGCGGAGGGCCTCGCCCAGATTGCGCGCGCCGCAGACAAAGGGCGTGGTGAAGGCGTGCTTGTCGATGTGATGGGCCTCGTCGGCGGGGGTGAGGACCTCGCTCTCGTCGATGAAGTCGACGCCCAGCTCCTGGAGGATTTGGGCCTCGGCGGTGTGGCCGATGCGGGCCTTGGCCATCACGGGAATTGAAACCGCCTGAATGATTTGCTTGATCAGCGCGGGCCTGGCCATGCGGGCAACGCCGCCCTCGGCGCGAATCATGGCGGGGACGCGCTCCAGAGCCATGACGGAGGTGGCGCCGGCCTCTTCGGCAATGCGCGCCTGCTCGACGTTCATCACGTCCATGATGACGCCGCCTTTGAGCATCTCAGCGAGGCCGATTTTGAGGCGCAGGCTGGTGGCGGCGACGCGATTGATTTCGTTGGATTCCGGCATGGAGATGGCCTCGCTTAGGGTGGGTTCCGGGGTTGATATTGGTCGGAAACCGCACGATGGGTTCATCTACCAGTGTAGCAGCGGAGTTGCCTGCTCGTTGAGGTTCGTGGTTCCCAACATATTCCGCAAAGATTTCAAGAAGCAGGTTCTTCGACTCCGCTCCGCTTTGCTCAGAAGGATGGGGCACGGAGCATTTTCGGTTGAGCCAAGAACCGATCCCACAGATGCGAAGGCCTGAACTCTTCATGGCGCTGGCCGGTTGAGAAATTTATTAACTTTCCCTAATCCTGCTGTTCCTCTTTCGTCAGAAACAAGGCGAAAGGATGGGACACGGCGCATTCTTGGTTGAATCAAAGCCGATCCAATCGTGGCGAAGGGCTGAACTCCTCGAGGCGCTGGCCGGTTCAGAGATTTATTAGTTTTTTCCAATCCTGCTGTTCCACATCTGGTCACCATTCTGCTTGTTTTCTTATCGCATGGCATCCGTTCATCCACTGCCGCCGCAAGTCAGCGCGCCGCCGCATCCGCCCAATCTGCCGGGTGGGGCTGAGAGTACTGCCGCGACGGCACTGGTGGCTTCGCCGCAGCTTCCGGAAGAGGCACAGATCAAGCTAACTTCGGCGGTTGGGCGACTGCCGGTGGAGTTGGAAGTGGCTGTGCCGGTGCGGAATTTTCGAGTGCGCAATCTGCTTGTTCTGGAGCCGGGCCAGGTGATTGAGACGCAATGGGCTCAAGGCGCGGATATGCCGCTGGCGACGGGCGATGTGCAACTGGCATGGAGCGAGTTTGAAGTAGTCGATACGCAGTTGGCGGTGCGCGTGACCCGGCTGGTGTGACAAGACAGGGAACAGGGAACAGGGACCAGGGAACAGGGAACAGGGAACAGGGACCAGGGAATAGGGAATAGGGAATAGGGACCAGGGACCAGGGACCAGGGACCAGGGACCAGGGACTGAGGCGCTGAAAGGCAGGAAGATGCAACGGAACGAGAACGCGGCAACGACAAAGATGGGAGGGCTGGCGGGCTGGCTGCTGGGGCGGCTCAGAGCGGGCGGGCGCGCTCAGCCGCGACTGGAGCTGGTGGAACGGATTACGCTGGCCCCGCGCCAGTCGCTGGCCCTGGTGGAAGCTGAGGGCAGGCGTTTTCTGGTGGCTACTTCACCCGAGGGCGCGCCGACCTTCTATGCGCTCGATGAGCGGACATTCAGACCCGACAGCGCGCGGCAGATTGCGAACAGGCAGCGGGGCGCTCAGCCGCAGGCGGCGAGGGTCTCATGGTAGCTAACTTCATTCTGGCTGCGCCGGCCGCCGTGCCGTTGTTGCCCGATCTGAATGCACGCCTGCACCCCTCGGACTCGACGCCGTGGACGATTCTTCTGGTTCTGACACTGATCACCCTGCTGCCGGCGATTCTGATGTGCATGACGCCGCTGGTGCGGTTGCTGGTGGTCTTTCACTTTCTGCGCCAGGCGCTGGGCACGCAAACTGCTCCCTCCAATCCCACGCTGATGGGCCTGGCTCTGATGATGACCTGGTTTTTGATGACGCCGGTGCTCAACCAGGTGGACCAGCAGGCGGTTGAGCCTTATCGCGCGGGACAGGTGACGGGATGGGAGGCCATCGACCGCGGGGCGCAGCCGGTGAAGCACTTTTTGCTCAAGTACGCGCGGGAAAAAGACCTGGCGCTGTTTACCGCCGCCGGTCAGATTCCGCGCCCCGACAAGCCCGATGATTTGCCCATGCGGGTGGTAATGCCAGCCTACATTCTCTCCGAACTGAAGGCCGGATTTGCCATCGGCGCTGTGCTGTTCCTGCCGTTTCTGCTGATTGATATGGTGACGGCGGCCATCACCACCTCGATTGGAATGTTCCAACTTCCGCCGGTAGTGGTCTCGACGCCGCTGAAGATTCTGCTGTTTGTGATGGTGGATGGCTGGAACCTGCTGGCCAGCTCGTTATTGAAGAGTTTTTGAGGGGGAGGGAAGATGACGCCTGACCTGGTTGCCGAACTGCTGCGCCAACTGATGAAGGAGGCGCTGATTCTGGCCGCACCGCTTCTGGTGGCAACGGTTGTGCTGAGCTTTGTGCTGAGCTTGTTCCAGACCTTGACCAGTTTGCAGGAGCAGTCGCTGACCTCGGTGCCGCGGCTGGGGGCCATCGCCATGATTTTGCTGGTGGGCATGCCGTGGTTTCTGGGCCGGATGGCGGCCTATACGCGGTTGCTGCTCTTCGACCTGCATCGCTACATCGGGTGAAAAAAGCAGCTATTAGCTCTTAGCTATTAGCTTTTAGCTGATTGGCGGTGAAGTGAACAGGATTGCGGTTGTGCAAAAGCTAAGAGCTAAAAGCTAAGAGCTAAAAGCTAACAGCTAAAAGCTAACAGCTAAAAGCTAACAGCTAAAAGCTAACAGCTAAAAGCTAACAGCTAAAAGCTGAAAGGGAAAGATGCAGGATTGGGCGAGCTTTCTGAGTGCCATGACGCTGGCCCTGGTTAGGGTGAGCGGGATGGTGGCTTTTGCTCCGTTCTTCTCTTCGACGGCGCTGCCCCTGCGCGCCAAGGCGGTCTTTGTAGGCGCGGTGGCGTTTCTGCTGGCTCCGCTGGTGGCCACGTTGCCCAATGCACAGCTCACTGTTGGATTTTCCTCATTATTAGGGGAGTTGGCCGTAGGGCTGGTCTACGGACTTACTCTCACGCTGCTGAACGAGATGCTGCTGTTTGCCGGCCAGATTGTGGGCCTGCAGTTCAGCTTCTCGCTGGTCAACCTGCTGGACCCGGCCTCGGCCATCCAGACACCTCTGCTGGGCGAGTTGTTTCAGTTGATGGGCACGCTGGTGGTGATCACCGCGGGGCTCGACCGGATCATGCTGGCCTCGCTGGTGCGCAGCTTTCATGTGGCTCCGCTGGGCTGCTTTGCTCTGGCTCCGGCCTCGGCGCTGGAGATTGTGCGCGCCGCGGGAGGGATTTTTCTGGCCGCCGTGGAGTTGGCCGCGCCGGTGCTGGCCGCAACCCTTCTGGTCGAGGTCTCCGTAGCCCTGCTGGGCAAGCTCAGCCCGCAGTTGCCGGTGATGATGCTGACCGTGCCCATGAAGACCCTGACTGGCTTTGCCATTCTGACCGGCTCTCTGGCCCTGTGGCCGCGCTTCATCGAGGCCCGCTTCAGCGGACTGCTGGATTTGGCGGAGCGTTTGATAGCCATGCCCGGGCCGGGTGCAACGTTACGGCTGGGAGGATAGCCGATGCCCGGAGAGCCCACCGAACGAGCAACTCAGCACAGGCGCGATAAGGCGCGCAAAGAAGGCGACATCCTGCACAGCCGAGAGCTCTCGGCCGCGGCCGGAACCCTGGCCGGGGTGATGGTGCTGGGCGCGGTGGGCGGCCATCTTCTCATCATCTGGAGAGATACCTTTGCCGCCTTCCTCAATCTTGGTCTTGCCGCCCACTGGGAGCCGAGCGAGATCCAGCCCACGCTCTACGCGCTGCGCAAGCTGACCTTCCAAATTCTCGCGCCGCCGGGGGCAATGATGGCCTCCGTGGCCGCTGCGACTTTGGGCGTGGGGGTCTTGCAGACCGGCGGCATCAACTTCCATGCCGGGGCGGTGGGCTTCAAACTGGACCGCATCAACCCGGTCTCCAACCTCAAGAACCTCTTCTCGCTGAGGGCCGCCGCGCGGCTGGCCAAATCCTTGATTCCGGCCAGCGTGCTTGCTGTGTTTGCGGTGCAGCGCATCGGGCGGCAGTTAACCATTCCCCCGTTTTCTACCGCGCGGCTGGAGCTGCTGGGCACCGATGTCTATGGAATGCTGCTGGCCGCCGCCTGGCTGCTTTTTGCCTGGTCGCTGATCGACTACCTGGTGGAGTGGCAGAGCCGCGAGTCGCGGCTAAAGATGAGCCGCGAGGATCTCAGAGACGAGTACAAGGAGACCGAGGGCAACCCGCAGATTCGTGGGCGCATCCGCAACCTGCAACGCGCCGCGCGCCGCCGCAAGGTGAAGGCCGACGTATCGAAGGCCGCCGTGGTGCTCACCAATCCCACGCACTACGCCGTGGCTTTGAGCTTCGATTTTGCCACCATGGAGGCGCCCAAGATGGTGGCCAAGGGACGGAATCTATTGGCCGAGGAGATCAAGGCCGAGGCTCGCTGGGCGGGAGTGCCGATCATCGAGAACCCGCCTCTGGCCCGTTCGCTCTACCGCTCGGTGGAGGTCGGCCAGCCGATTCCTGTCGATCTGTATGCCGCGGTGGCGGCCATTCTCGCCTATCTCTACCGCCAGCGCCTGGAGGCCGAGATGCGCGATCGGCGCGCGCGCGATGCGGCCTCGAGAGCTCAGGCCGCGTACCAGAGAGCCCCGCAAACCAGGCGTCCCGGCTCTGAATATCAAGGAGGTCCCGAATGAGCTCGACCGCTCTGCCCACCATCGCCCGGCCCGCAGCGGGCTCGATCCTCGAGCGGCTGAGAGAGTACGTGTTGCCTCTAGTGACCATCAGCGTGATCTTCGTCATGCTGGTGCCGCTGCCGGCCTTCGCTCTGGACTTTCTGCTCACTCTGTCGATGGCCGCCTCGATCATCGTCTTTCTTTCCGCCGTGCAGATTCGCCGCGCGGTTGAATTGAGCGTCTTTCCCACCCTGCTGCTGTTGCTGACACTTTTCCGGCTGGCGTTGAACATCGCCAGCAGCCGAAGGATTTTGCTGCACGGGCAGGAAGGGACGGCGGCGGCCGGCAAGGTCATCGAGGCCTTTGGGCAGTTTGTGGTGGGCGGCAATTACGTGGTCGGCTTCGTGCTGTTTCTGGCCCTGATCGCGATTCAATTTCTGGTGGTCTCGCATGGGGCTGTGCGAACCGCCGAAGTGACCGCGCGCTTCACGCTGGATGCGTTACCGGGCAAGCAGATGGCCATCGACGCCGACATGAACGCGGGGCTAATCGACGAGCAGGAGGCACGCAAGCGCCGCCAGGCGATTGCCCGCGAGGCCGAGTTCTACGGCGCGATGGATGGCGCGGCGCGCTTCAACCAGCGGGATTCTCTGGCCACGATTCTGATCACCGGCATCAACATCATCGCCGGCCTGTTGATTGGGACCCTGCAGCAGGGGATTGAACTGGGCGAGGCGGCGCGTACTTATACGGTGCTGACAGTGGGCGACGGACTGGTCACGTTGATTCCATCGCTGCTGGTATCAGTCGCCGGGGGCATTACCCTGACCCGCGCCAACTCGGCTGGCTTATTGGGCGGCGAGATTCGCGCTCAGTTGCTGGCCAAGCCGGTCACGCTCTATGTGGCCAGCCTGGTTTCGGCAGCCATGTGCCTGATTCCAGGACTGCCTAAAGTGGCATTCCTGACAGTGGCAGCGCTATTGTTTTTTGCCGGACGACGGGTGGCGGCCCACGCTCCGATAGCCCCGCTAGCCGAGACAGGGGTGGTGGAGAAGAAGAAGGCAGGCGAGGCGGCCAGTTCCGATCTCGCTAACCTGTTGCGCCTGGAAGAGTTGACCCTGGAGATCGGTTTTCAACTGATTCCGCTGGTGGACGAGAAACAGGGAGGACAACTGCTGAGCCGGGTGCGATCCCTGCGCCGCCATCTCTCCGCGGAGATGGGTTTTCTGGTTCCCCCGGTGCATATCAGCGACAACCTGCGCCTCAGGCCGCGCGAGTACCTGTTTTCGCTGCGCGGCATGGAGATTGGCCGCTGGCAGACTGAAGGGACGATGCTACTGGCCGTCTCCGGCGACCCCAACCGGCGACCGCTGGCCGGCAAGGAGGCGCGTGAGCCGGCCTTCGGTGTGCCCGCCATCTGGATCGATCCTGCATTGGAAGACCAGGCCAATGCCTCCGGCTACTCGGTGGTGGATGCGGTCACCGTAATTACTACGCATCTGGGAGAGCTGATCCGCCGTCATGCCTGGGAGTTGCTGGGCCGCGGCGAGACCAAGCGCCTGATGGACGCGTTGAATGAGAGCCATCCAAAGCTTCTCGAGGAACTGGTGCCCAAGCTGCTCACTCTGGGCGAGGTGGGCCGGGTGCTGGAACAACTGCTGCGCGAGCGGGTCTCGATCCGCGACCTGGGCACGATTCTGGAATCCATGCTGGAGACCGCGCCAGCAAATAAAAGCACCGTCGCGCTGGTGGAGGCCGCGCGCCAATCGCTGGGCCGACGGCTGATTCAGCCGCTGCTCGATGGCGAAGGCCAGTTGCCGGTTCTGCTGCTCGATGGGGCTCTGGAAGAAGAGATTCTGACGACGCTTTCGCCGGAGACCGGCCAGAGGATGCTGGCCGCAAATGCCACGCCGGGAACGCCCGTAGTGCGCCGCCTGGCCGATTCTTTGAGGCGGCTTATCCCCTCAGCCTCCGCAGCGGCTCTTCCCGTGCTTTTATGCCCTAGTCCGGCCCGATATCACGTGAAGCGCTGGCTGGAGCCGGTGATGCCTCGTCTGGCGGTGGTAGCCGCCAGTGAGATTCCCCCGGAGATTCGCCTGCGCCCGGTGGGAACGGTGCGGTGAAAAGGCAGGGACCAGGGAATAGGGACTAGGGAATAGGGAATAGGTACGGGCAAGGTTAGAGATTTCTGAAAAAAGGTGGCGGAGATGGGGACCGAAATAGTGAATCCGGTTGTGAGCCAGAGAACGCCGCGGAAGAGCGCTCCAGGAGACGGCTATCCTCCCGGCGGCGCCCAGCTTCCGATGCTCACCGTGGAGCAGGAGCGGGTATTGCTGGAGCACCTGCCGATTGTGCGCTTTCTGGCCCGCCGCATTCACGAGCGGCTGCCCCAGCATGTGGACATCGAGGATCTGGTCTCGGCCGGGGTGGTTGGTTTGATGGACGCCTTCTCCAAATTCGACCCGGCCAAAAAAGTTCAGTTCCGCAGCTATGCGCAGTTCCGCATCCGGGGAGCGATTCTGGACAGCCTCAGAACGCTGGACTGGAGTCCGCGCGAGCTGCGCAGGAAGGGCCGCGCGGTGGAGGAGGCCATCCGGGCGTTGACGGCCAGAATGGGCCACGCGCCGGACGAGGCCGAAGTGGCCAGGGAGATGGCGCTGGAACTGGACGAGTACCAGCAATTGCTGGGCGACCTGAAGGGTTTGGAGATTGGCACGCTGCACATGGAGCGCAACGAGGACTCGGGCGAGGAGGAGCTGGCTTATATTCCCGGTCGACCTGAGGAGGACCCGCTGTTCTGCTGCCTCCGTGGCGAGCTGGAAGAACGGCTGGCCGAGGCGATTCAGAATCTTCCCGACCGGGAGCGCCTGGTGATGAGCCTCTACTACTACGAGGAGATGACCATGCACGAGATCGGCCTGGCGCTGGGGGTGGTCGAATCACGGGTCTCGCAGGTGCATGCCTCGGCGGTAGTGCATCTGAGGGGCGCACTCAAGGATCTGGCGGCGCGCGGGGCTTTTGAGCATCCGCGCTCCCAGAAGGCGGCAGTACGGGCGCGGCGGTGAAGACAATTTTCAGTTCTCAGTTCACAGTTCTCAGTTCACAGTTCTCTGTTCACAGTTCTCTGTTGTCAGTGATTCAGTGAACCGCGGCGAGTGAACCGGAAAATGAAAACCGCGTAGAGCGGCTCAAATCAAGGGTTTTTTACTGAGAACTGAGAACTGAAGACTGAGAACTGTTTTTCGAGGGGATAGCTAATGGCGGAAAAGACGCTCAAGCAGAACGAGATCGACGCCCTGTTTCAGGCGGCGCTCAGCTCGACGCCCGAGGCCGAGAAGGCCGAGGCGCGGGCCCGGGCTGTGGCCTACAATTTTTCCTCCGCTGGCCAGATTTCGACCGAACAGTTGCGCGCCATCAGCATGTTGAACGACCTGTTTGCCCGCAACCTGACGCATAACCTGGCGGCCTGGCTGCGCACCCGCTTCCAGGTCAACTTGGTCTCGGCCGAACAGATTCCCTTCAACGAGTTTCTGCTGCGCATTCCCGAGATCAGCTATGTAGCTTCAGTCCGCATGGAGCCGCTGGGTGCGCTGGCCGTGCTGCAGCTGGATCTGGCTTTGGCTCCTCCTATTATCGATCTTTTATTGGGCGGCGAGGGCCGGGATGGCGTCCTGCGCGAGCTGACCGACATTGAAGAGTCGATTCTAGCCAGTGTGGTGGAGATCATCTGCCGGGAGTTGACCGCGGCCTGGCAGCCGGTGGGTTTGAACTTCAACTTCGAGCGCCGCCAGATGCAGACCCAGGTGGCGCGCATCATGTCGGTCACGGAAAAGACCCTTTGCCTGAGCTTCGAGATTCGCATGCCGCACAGCTCGGGATTGCTCAACCTGTCGTTCCCGGCGGTGGTGGCCAACACCATCCTGCGCCGGCTGACCTCGGACTGGGCTCGGCGGCGCCGCCACGGGGACGATACGAGAGCGCGCATGGAGACCGCGGCGCGCCGCATACGCTTCGGCGCATCCTTGCAACTGCCCGCGGTACGGATGGCAGCCAGCGCAATTGAAAACCTGGAGCCGGGCACGGTCTTGCGCCTGGACCTGGCCGCAAACAGCCTATCCGAATGGAAGGTCGGCGGCCAGACACTCTCCCTGGCGCAGGCCATTCGACAGGGAGCACACCGCGCCGCCCGCATTGAGCG
Organism: Occallatibacter sp.; assembly: GCA_050013195.1. Lineage (GTDB taxonomy): Bacteria > Acidobacteriota > Terriglobia > Terriglobales > Acidobacteriaceae > Telmatobacter. The sequence goes on along the minus strand of JBEKFS010000094.1, from coordinate 3,157 downwards.
GTCGGCGATTGAGGCGGAGTTATGAAGAGCTATCTTGAGTGCTGGACCGCGGCCGCGACAACCCTGTTTTCCCAGGCTCTGGCCGGAGAGCCTGAGCTGGTTGAGTCGCTGCCCAAACCAATGACGGCGGGCGCCTTCGGCTTTGCCGCCACCTTAGCCGGGGACGAGCAGGGCCGCTTCAGCGTAGTGATTGACGGCTCGATTCTGGAATCTCCTCTGGTTGGCGAGGGCGTGGATCAGAAGGCCGGCTGGGGCGAGTTGCTGCGCGAGGTGGCCAATGCGGCGGCCGGGGATCTGCTGGCCAAGACCGGAAAAAACTGCCATGTCGAGAAGTTCGAGGAAACTGCCGGAGAGAGCAAGGCATCGCGCGCCTTCCAGTTGAAATGCGGAGAGCGCGCCTTTGGCCTCCTGGTGAGCGACGAAGTGCGCGCTCCCCGGCCAGCGGCCCAGCCCGCTGCTCCATCAACTGACAGGCCGGCGCCTCCAGCAGCCCTCAGCCCGGGCATTAATTTGCTGATGGATGTCGAGTTGGAAGTTTCGCTGCGCTTTGGCTGCAAGGAGTTGCCTCTGGGCGAGATTCTCGATCTCGGCCCCGGAGACGTGGTGCAACTGGACCGCAATGTTACCGACCCGGTAGACCTGATCGTCGGCGACAAGATTGTGGCCTGCGGCGAGGTGGTGCTGGTCAACGGCAACTTTGGTTTAAGGGTGACTGAGGTGGCCTCGCCCAGGCAGCGGCTGGAGAGCATCCGATGCCTATTCTGAGCCGAAACCAGAGCCGGGGGCAGAGATTCGCCGGGCCCAACCAGCCGGCGCTGATGGGGACAACCCCTCGCGAGCGTCGAGTGGCGGAGGCCCAGGGCGCGGAGGCGCTGGACACGAGAGCGCGGAGCGCCTTCTTTGAAACCTGTGCCAATCCCGGTTGCGGCACGGGATGGCTGCACCTTTGGCGCAGCCGCCAGGCGCCGGTATTCGAAGGTGGCTGGAGTTGTTCGGCTACCTGCACGGCGGCTCGGGTGGCAGCGGCGGTGCGTCGCGAGCTGGACGGCCGGGGCACGGCAGCCGAGAGTCATCAGCATCGCATTCCGCTCGGTTTGTTGATGCTCGAACAGGGCTGGATCACCTCCGGCAAGTTGCGCCAGGCGCTGGATGCTCAGCGCGCGGCCAAAGCCGGGCGGCTGGGCAACTGGCTGGTTCGCCAGCAGGGGGTGAGCGAACAACTGGTTACCAGGGCGCTGGGCCTGCAGTGGAGCTGCCCGGTGCTGCCGTTGGAGTTTCATGACGCTGAGGCGTTTGCAGTTCTCGTGCCCAGGCTGTTTGTGGACGCCTTTGGCGCGCTTCCATTGCGCGTGGCCGCCGGCCAGCTTCTGTATCTGGGATTTGAGGACCGTTTGGACCCGATTGTGGCCCTGGCCGTGGAACGGATGAGCGGCCTCAGGGTAGAGTGCGGGCTGGTGCAGGAATCGCTGTTTGGCCCGGCGCACGCTCGCATGTTGAACGCGAAATTTCCCGCCGTGGAGTTGATGGAGGCCGTCTCGGAGCAAGCCGTGGCGCATGCGCTTTCAAAAACCATCGAACAGGTGCGGCCGGTCGCCTCCCGGCTGGTCAGGGTTCACGATTGCCTATGGCTCAGGATGTGGCGGCGGCCGCAAAATGGACCGATGCCGGAACGCAGCTCGATTCAGGATCTTATCTGCTCGGTCGGGGCTCATTGAAGTCGACCGAAGGGCAACTTGGGGAACGCTTCTCATGGATTTCGCGGAAAAGCCGATAGGAATACCAGCAGAGGAGCCTGGGAATGAGTGAAGTTCGAACTCTGATCGTGGACGATTCCTCGGTCATGCGCAAGATTGTGGAGCGTTCGCTCCGCCAGGCAGGCCTGGAGGCGCTGGAGGTCTTCGAGGCCGGCAGCGGCATCGAGGGGTTGGATGTATTGAAAACGCAACAGGTGGACCTGATCCTCTCCGACATCAATATGCCTTCGATGGACGGGCTGGAGTTTCTTCGCCAGCTTCGCGCGCAGAATCTTGCACCTGGGGTCCCGGTGGTGATGATCACCACCGAGTCGAGCGAGGAGCACGTCAAACAGGCTATTCAGGCGGGAGCGCAGGGATATATACGCAAACCGTTTACGGTTGAGCAGGTACGGGAACGGGTGTTGCCGTTGTTGAAGGCGGCGTAGCCTGGAGGCATCGGTGTGCTGTTAAACGGTGTGCGCCAGGCCGCGATCGCGGTTGCCGGGGGCAGTAGCAATAAGAATTTGGAGCGTGCGATGGTGAGTTCATTGCGGGAGTCCATGCATCTGGTTTCCGATCCCAGGAATCTGGATACCAGCGTGGAAGAGGTCTTCAAGCTAATGCTGGGGCTCAGCTGCCGGCGTTACACCGGGCCGGTGGCGATTGGCGAACCAGAGTCAGTGACTGCGGTGGTTGGCTTTGGCGGCCTGTTGAGCGGAGCATGTGTCTTCCGCAGCGGGGCCTCGGCGGCCATCAAGATTGCCGCGCACATGACGGGAATGGAATTCACGGAGGTAGACGATACCGTCAAGGACGGGATCGGCGAAATCTGTAATATGCTGGCAGGAGCGTGGAAGAGCAAGGTTCCGGATCTGGCGGCTAACTGCGGCCTGTCGATACCCGCCGTGATTACCGGGCGGGATTACAAAATCCACGTTCAGGCCCCCGAGTTCAAGCTCCACCATACCTTCGAATTCGACGATGCCAGCTTCGAAGTCACCATTATCTGTGATGGGTTGCAATAAGACAGTGAACAGTGGTCAGTGAACAGTGGTCAGTTTAAAACCGAGATACCCGGCCACTGTTCTCTAACCCCTAATTCCTAATCCCTAATCCATATCCTTCCCCAATTCTGATGTTTCTCTAATCACTTTCGAGGTCTTCCGGTCCTACACTTGCAATGTTTTCTTGTTGCACAGGAGGGGCGGCGCGATGGACAGCGGATACTATGCTGCGATGACCGGGCTGGTGGCGCGCACCCAGGCTCTGGATATTGCGGCCACCAATCTGGCCAATGCGCAGACCCCCGGCTACCGCGCGGAGCAGGAATATTTTCGCTCGGTTCTGCTGGGTCCTGACGCCCAGGACTCGCAATTGGGGCAGACGGTGAACAACTTCGGCCTGCTGGGCGGTGACCGGCT
>JBEKFS010000093.1:0-12364 GCA_050013195.1 Occallatibacter sp. | reverse complement strand
GACTGGCAGTTCGCCGGACATATTAAGTTCTAACAGTTTGTAAGATCATTCAAGCCTCGGAGCCGGGTGTGCTGATTTCAGCGCACCCAGCTCCGGATTTTTTTGCCGCTCATCATGTGGAAACTTTTTCAGCATGGAAATAATCCCTGTCGGCATCCATGGATTGCCTGCTACCTTCCCTTGCGGATGCGGTCAAGGCAGCTCCCGGGCTGGCGATAACTGGTTTCGATTTGGTTGGGTATGTTCGGGCAGGAATCGTATCCATTCATGCGAACAGAATCCCTTGCCAGGTCAATCCTCAACTCGCGCTCGAACTACGCCAGGATTCCTTCCATTTATTATTAGCAACTCTTTTCTTATGTGATGCTTAGCATAACATCCTCAGGCTGGCCCCTACACCCTCTCAACATCAGTATTTATCCGCGAAATGGAAGAATCGCTCCGTCATAATGTAAATTATTTTTCTATTGACATTCGCACCTTCAGAGGATTTTACTTTCTAGCGTGGCGAGTTTTGTCTTACCCGCCACCGCAAAAATCTCTCAAATTCCATCCTTGAGAGTTTATGCATCTTTGGAGGCTGTGTCCCGTTACTGGGGCTTAATTTGTCGGAGGAAATAATGACGACTGCAACATCTCTCTGGAATCGTCTTGCCGGGATCGCGGTAATCGCTTTTGTGATTGCTGTGTCGTCTACGGCGCGCCTAAACGCTCAAGGATTCGCAAAGATTGTCGGTACCGTTACGGACCCAAGCGGAGCGGTTATACCGTCCGCTACCGTTAGTGCGACTCAAACCAAGACCGGCACGGTAATTGCCACGGTGAAAACAGGAGGCGACGGCGCCTATGTATTTCCCGCGCTCCTGCCCACTAACTATTCGTTAATGGTTATCGCCACCGGCTTTGAGAAGTACACGCAAACCGGTATTGTGCTGGAGGCCAATCAATCGGCAACCGTCAATATCAAGCTCGTGGTCGGCTCGTCCGCGGTTACCGTCAGTGTCATCGGCGACGCTCCGCAAATCGACACCACGTCGGGCACTCTGTCTCAGGTCATCGACGAGGCTCGCGTCGTCGATCTGCCCGTGAACAGCAGAAATGCTGCGGTGTTTATGAACCTGGTTGCCGGTGTCGTTGACGCCACCAACGAGGGCAACGGAACCAACCAGGGAAACGGCAAGACCTTTCCCGCTGCCGTTGTCTCCACCACCAACGGAACGCTGCCCGCCCAGCAGAATTTCCTCCTCGACGGCGGCAACAACGTGGATGAAATGACCAACGTCAATGGGCCGTTTCCTTTCCCCGATGCCTTGCAGGAGTTCAGCGTTCAGACAAGCAACTACAACGCCGAATTCGGCCAGAGCGCCGGCGGAGTCGTAAACATTATCATCAAGTCCGGCGCCAATAAATTCCATGGCGATGGATTTGAGTTCCTGCGCAATGGATTCTTCAATGCCAAGAACTACTTCTCCTCAACATACGACACCCTGCACCGCCACTACTATGGCGGCACCATCGGCGGGCCGGTCATCATCCCCTTCCTTTCCAAAGGACATAGTACTCAGTTCTTCTTTGGCTATCAGCACCAGCTTTATCACCAGGGGTCAAGTTCCTCTTCGGCAACGTTTCCAACCCTGGCTGAAGAGGGACTCACGTCCTCAGGCTCATCGCTCGGCTATGCCGATTACAGCAACCTCTGCGCCGGAACGACCTCCGTTACAACTTCAGGGACGGCCTATACGTACACACTTCAACCCGGCGGCGCCTCCGGCACGCTCAACAACGGCCAATGCACATATGTTGGATCTGGTCCTTTAGGGAACACATTCGCTCAGTCTGGGCAGGTTAACAATCCATTCACGGGTCTGGCTTATATCCCGGCGAATGGGTTTGGGTTTAACCATATCCCCACCGCCAACTTCGATAAGGCTGCTGTCAATTTCGAGAAGGATATTCCCACAGCCGCAGCGGATTCAGCACTGGGACAGATCGGAGGCGTGGTCAATTACTATAAGCCCACGGTTCAGTCCTATAACGAGTACGTGGCCCGCGTGGACCATCAGTTCGGCGACAAGGACCACCTCTTCGGCCACTATTACTACAACTACTTCATCCAGCAGGGCATCTATAACCCGACCATGCTGGCCAGCTACTCGTCGTACTTCAACACCCGTTACCAGAATGCGCTGCTGTCTGAGACGCACACCTTCACCAGTAACCTGCTGAACAACCTGATCGCAAACTATCAGCGCGAAGTCGCTCTGCGCGGCGGACCTGCGGGGAGTCCCGATGTCACTGCCTTTGGTGTGACTAATCTCTGGCAGCCGTCGACCGGCCCCTACATGTCGGTGGCCGTCTCCAATTATTTCAGTGCATCGAGTTCGGCCTATGCGGGCTGGTTCCGCAACAACTACACCTTCAACGACGACCTGCACTGGGTAAAAGGCAAGCATAACTTCGCCTTCGGCGGTCACTTCGAGATCAGCAAATTCGACGTCAACAACGTATACCAATCGTACGGTGGCTTCACCTCCGGCACGACCACAGCTTTCCCAAATGCGATGGCCAACTTCCAGCAAGGCTTCCTGACTGCATTTTCCCAGGGAAACTTCGAGTTGCTCAAAGACCGCAACCACTTCCCTGGCATCTATGCCCAGGATAGTTGGAAGCTCACTCCCCGGCTGACCGTGGACTATGGCGTGCGCTGGGAAGATTTCGCCCCATGGGCTAACAAGAACGGGGTGCAGACCGCATTCAGTCCCGCCAACTACATGGCTAACACGCAGACACCCCAGTACAGCACACTGCCGGCCGGCATGGTGCTCTCCGGCGACACCCTCATGCCGAATGTAAACGGCCTGAACAACAAGTACGCGCAGTTCATGCCTCGGGCCGGCGCTTCTTACGACCTATTTGGCAACGGCAAGACGGTGGTGCGTGGCGGCGGAGGAATCTTCTACCAGGACCGCATGCCGGGCTTCTTCAATCTCAGCCAGTCCAGCAACGTGCCCAACACCATCTCCGTCGCGTTGACCAACCTGGGTATGTCAGGTCTTGCTAACACCGGAGGGCCATTCAGCAACCCGTATGGAACCGGAACGGCTACTGCGTATCCGAATCCATTCCCCTTCACTCTGCCTTTCCCGAAGACACAGACCTTCCCGAACGGCTTCGTCCTCCAGGAGTTCGACCCCTCTGAAAACTTCCAGGTTCCTGTGACATATGACTACAACCTGACCATCGAGCATCAGATCTCTCCCGGTTGGGCAGCCAGGCTGGCTTATGTCGGTTCTCAATCCCGGCATCAGTTTGTCAATCTTGAAATCAACCCGACGGTCAATTTTGGGACAACCGCTAACAAAGCAATGGGCACAAATCCGAGAAGGGTCTATAACACAGCTCCCACAGTCGGACCTTGCACATCAGCTACTGTCGGCCCATTGGGTGGCTCAACAGCCTGCGCTACGAGCTATGGACAAATGGTTGTTGCCAGCATGAGCGGCGCGTCGCGTTTCCACTCGATGCAGACCTCACTGGAAAAGAAGATGGCCCATAACTTCTCGCTGCTCGTTAACTTCACCTGGTCCAAGTCGCTGGACGACATGCCGCAGGCAACCAGAGTCTCAAACACTGAGGACCTGAATGCCGGCGAATCGTATGTCTATCCTGTGTATCCATCGAACATGACCATCCCCTCTTCACTCCTTACTTCGTACCCGACTTCAGCGTGGACTCCGCCCGACTACAAGGCACTTGACCGCGGCCGTTCGGACATCGATAAGCCCTTTGCCCTCTCGGTTTCTTATGTGTACCACCTGCCCGAGTTGCACGAGGGAAATAGCGCAGTCAAGTACGCTCTCAACGGATGGCTCACCAGCGGACTGTTCCAGCACCACTCCGGAGATTCACTTACCGCTTATATGGCAAGTGATCAATCCGGAACCGGCCTGAGCCAGGATCGTTCCCAGCGGGACTTTACTAAGCCCGCTTACTCCAAGCAGGCCAATGGTGCGGGCAATTGTTCACCGACAACTGCCCACTGCGTCAACTGGTTAAACAATGCCGCATTCTCGACCCCGGCCAATACCGGCGCCGGAACCGGCTTTGGCAATGTGGTCAAGGGTTCGCTCCGCGGCCCCGGCTACACCAACTGGGACGCTGCCGTACTTCGCACCTTCCCGGTATATCGTCAGGCGAACATTCAGTTCAGGGCTGAGTACTACGACGTGCTCAACCACACCGAACTCGGCAACCCGAACACCACTCAAACCAGCTCTTCCTTTGGAACCATCACTGGAGGGGCGAGTAATCGTATCGCCCAGTTCGCTCTGAAGGTCATCTTCTAACCGATCGCCTCACCAACCCCAGCCAGCGGGAGATCCGGAAACACTGGATCTCCCGCTGCTGGATTCCGCAATTATCTTCCATCCATCTCCGCCATTTTGAAGATGAAGTTGAGGTAGTTTCATGTCATTTCGAGAATTGAATCGCATGCTCGCCATCACGGCGGGTATTTTTTTGCTTGGAATTTCGTTGCAATACTCTAGCGCGCAGCGTCCGCTGACTGAGCGTGAGCAGGCGACCATTGCCAATAATGAGATGCGCCACTTCGGCGATGCCCCGGAGAATCCCGGCCCGCTTGCCACTGGTCTGTCCACCTCGACCAAGCCAAAAGCCGTGGCCAAAGCCATGCGCAAAGTGGCCGATTGGCAACTACAACGCTCTCAGCCCTACTTTGACCGCCTCTGGACCTGGAGCGCGCTGTATGACGGCTTCATGGCCGCCTCCGACTCGCTCGGCGACCCGAAATATCGCGACGCCATGATGGCCATGGGAACAAAGTTCGACTGGAAGCTGCGCGTAAATCTCGATGATCACGTGCATGTGCCCGACGCCGACAATCAAAGCCTGGGGCAGGTTTATCTGGATTTTTATCTGCAAAAGAAAGACCCGGTCATGCTCCGGAATACGCAGCAGGTACTCGACTTCGTTCTGGCTGCGCCGCGCACCTCGACCATCCCCGGAAAAGAAATCGCCTGGTGGTGGTGCGATGCGCTCTTCATGGCGCCTCCCGTGTGGGCGCGCATGTATGCCGCCACCGGAGACAGAAAATATATCACCTATCTCGATGAGGAATGGGCCAAGACCTCCGCTCGCCTCTACGACACCCAGGAGCATCTCTATGCGCGCGACTCCACCTATCTGACCCGTACCGAGGCCAACGGAAAGAAGGTCTTCTGGTCGCGTGGAAATGGCTGGGTCATGGCTGGAATCATGCGAACTCTCAAATACTTGCCCAAGGACGATCCGGCGCGTGACAAATACATCAAAGAACTCCAGCAGATGGCCGCGCGCGTTGCCCAGTTGCAAGGTCCGGATGGGCTTTGGAAATCCGGCATGCTCGACCCAGACGATTATGACCTGCCTGAGATCTCCGGCTCAGCGTTCTTTACATACGCGCTGGCGGCTGGCGTCAATCAAGGATTGCTGGATAAGAAAGTCTACAAGCCGGTAATCGAGAAGGCATGGGCGGGGATGATTCATCATGTCTATGCCGATGGGCGGCTGGGCTGCATCCAGCAGACCGGCCCGGAGCCCGCGCACTTTACGGCCAGTGCCAGCTATACCTACGGCGTGGGCGCATTTTTACTGGCGGGAAGCGAAATCAGGCAGATGAAATGAAGGATCTATCTTGTATCGAATTACAATCGACAACTCATCTCTCCATCGAATAAGATGAGGATGATTTTTTTGTTGCCGTACTGCGAGATTTGAGGCAACCATGCGCGCTTCGCTTTTCATCACGTGTTATAACGACACGCTCTTCCCTGAGACTGGCCGCGCCGTGGTGCGGCTGCTCGAACGGCTGGGCGTGAATCTCGAATTCCACCCCAAGCAAACCTGTTGCGGCCAGATGCACGCCAACACCGGCTTTCGTGGCGAAGCCTTTTCCCAGGCCAAACGCTTTGTCCGCCTCTATCAGGATGCGGAAAACGTCGTCATTCCCTCCTCCTCCTGTGTGGCCATGATCCGCGATCAGTATCCAGGCCTCTTTGCCGAGTTAGGAAACGAAGCTCTCCGCAAAGACTTCGAGGCCCTGCTGCCCAGGGTCTTCGAATTGAGTGAGTTCCTCATCGACAAGCTGGGCGTTGAGGATGTGGGAGCAACCTTTACCCATCGTGTTGTTTACCACGCCAGTTGCCACGGAGTTCGCGCTCTGCACCTGGGTGAACGGCCTTACAAGCTGATGGCCAAGGTTCGCGGCCTCGATCTGGCCACCTTGCCTAACGTGGATCGCTGCTGCGGTTTCGGCGGAACATTCTCGATCAAGAACGCCGAAGTCTCCTCCGCCATGCTGACCGCGAAACTGCAGGATGTGCTCGCCACCAAGGCCGAGTACTGCACCGCCCTCGACAACAGTTGTCTCATGCATTTGGGCGGCGCCATGCATCGCGAATACGCCGGCATGAAAACCATTCATCTGGCTCAAATTTTGGCCAGCACTGAAGCGGACAGTGAAGACAACGGGACGGAGGCCACGCTATGACACACGCCGGCTCCAATCGCGTCAGTCTTGATCCTCGATTCGCTCCGCCATTCCCTCAGGCCGCTTTGATCATGTTGCGCAATCCGCAACTGCGCAAGAACGTGGGCCACGCCATCGATGTCATTCAGGCCAAGCGCGGAAAACTGGTCATCGAAAAAACCGATTGGCAGGAACTGCGTTCGGCTGCATCGGCCATCCGTTTCCATGCGCTCGAAAATCTGGGCGCATACCTCGAACAATTCGAAGACCGCTGCACCGCGGCCGGAGGCCACGTCCACTGGGCCGCCGACGCCGCCGAAGCGCGCCAAATCATTCTTGACCTGCTCCGCCAGGAGAACGCCACCGAGGTCATCAAGATCAAGACCATGACCTCGGCCGAAATCCAGTTGAATCCCTTTCTCCAGGCCGCGGGCGTCAGCGTCTTCGAGACCGATCTCGCCGAAATTATTCTGCAACTGGGCGATGAAGACCCCTCCCACATCGTCGTACCCGCGCTGCACATTAATCGCAGCCAGGTGCGCGAGATCTTTGCCCGCACCATGGGCCTCAAAAATCTCTCCGACGATCCCAAAGAGCTGACCAACGCGGCTCGCACCTATCTTCGCCAGAAGTTTTTAACCGTTCCCACGGCCATCAGCGGCGCCAACTTCCTGGTCGCGGAAACCGGCACAGTCTCAGTAGTCGAGTCCGAGGGCAACGGCCGCATGTGCCTCACGCTGCCGCGAACCCTGATCAGCCTGGTGGGCATTGAAAAGGTGCTGCCGCGCTTCCAGGATCTCGAAGTCATGCTCCAGCTTCTGGCGCGTTCCGCCACCGGCGAGCGCATGAACCCCTACACCTCGCTTTGGTCCGGCGTCACGCCCGGCGACGGCCCGCAGAAATTCCACGTCGTCCTGCTCGACAACGGCCGCTCCTCCATTCTCGCTAAAGATAAAGAGCGGCAGACGCTGAAGTGCATTCGCTGCGCGGCCTGCATGAACGCCTGCCCGGTTTATCGCCAGACCGGCGGCCACGCTTACGGCTCGGTCTATCCCGGCCCAATCGGCGCTATCCTCACCCCGCAACTGATGCAGATGAAGCACGCCCAGACGCTGCCCTACGCCTCTTCGCTGTGCGGCGCTTGTTACGAGGTCTGCCCGGTCAAGATCAACATCCCCGAGGTACTGCTCGAACTGCGCTCTCAAGTCGTCAACCAAGAGCGCAAGCAAGTCGGCCGCATCTTCGATCTTATGTATCTCGGCCTGCGCATCGCCAACCTCATCTTTGCCACCGCCTGGGGCTTCCATGCGGCGCAACGCATGGGCCGCATCGGCCTGCGCTTCTTCACACGCAATGACGGATGGATTCACTCGCTGCCCAGCCTGGGCGCAAAGTGGACCCAGACCCGCGACCTGCGCGGCCTGCCCAAACAAACTTTCCACCAGTGGTGGGCCATGCGCGCCAAGGAGGGAAAATGAAACAGCCCGTCCAATCCCGCCAACTGATTCGCGACCGCATCCGCACCGCTACCCCCTCCGCCGCCAAAAACTCCTCTCAAATTGCCGATTCCTATGCTGCCCTTCCCCGCACATATATCCGCCGCGGTTCGCTTTCCGCCCAGGCCCGCATCGAGCTGATGATTCAGCGCCTGCGCGAGTACGACGCCGAGGTGGTCGAATGTACGCCCGCCGAGTTGCCCGACGCGATTACCACTCAGCTTGCCGCCAGCGGCCGGCATCTATTTGTTGCACCCTCCGGAACTCCGAACGAGTGGATGATCACGGCCGCATGGAAGATCACCGGATTGGAATTTACCATCGACCACGGCCTTCCCATCGACGAAATCGAGAAGGCTGAAGGCGTCGTCACCGCAGCCACATGCGGCATCGCCGATTCCGGCACCATCGTGCTTCACCACTCCGCCACCGAGGGCCGCCGCGTGCTCACTCTTCTGCCTGACTGGTATCTCTGCATCCTGCGCGCCAGCCAGATCGTGGAAACTCTGCCCGAGTACTTCAACCGCTGCCAGCAGCCGCCCGCATTGGCGACTTACATCTCCGGCCCCAGCGCCACAGCGGACATTGAAATGACGCGCATCAAGGGCGTGCATGGACCGCGCACTTTGGTGGTGATTGTGGTGCGCGACGACAAATAAAGCCTGCCTTCAATTCTGTCGCATGAGAAGTTATCTCATAAATAGGTTTTCAACTAGCGTCCGAAGGGCCTGAGTGCAACATTGCCTTCTTCCAACTTGCTGCGTATGGCCTTGATCATTTCGAAGGCTCCGGGCGAATCGCCATGGACACAGATGGTTTGGGCCTTGAGGGGAATTTTAGTTCCATCAATGGCGACAACAATCTTATCCCTGACCATATTCAGCACCCTCTGCGAGATGACCTCGGGATCATGGAGAACCGCTCCCTCAACGTCGCGCGGCACCAGCTTCCCCTCGTGGGTGTATGCGCGATCGGCAAAGACCTCTTCAACATAGGGAACGCCTGCCTGTTGAGCCGCCGTAACCATGGTGGAGTTGCTCAGGCAGACCATGATCAGTTCCCGATCCACAGCCTTGATTGCCTGCGCAATGGCAATCGCCACGGAATGATCATCCACAGCCTTGTTGTACAGTGCCCCATGCGCCTTGACATGCTGCAGCCGCGCTCCTTCACGCTGGCAGAAAGCTGCCAGTGCTCCAATCTGATAGGTCACATCGGCCGAAATCTCATCCAGGGTGGCATCCATTGCCCGGCGTCCGAATCCAGCCAGGTCAGGGTAGGAAGGATGTGCTCCGATGGTGACGCCGTGCCGGACGGCAAGTTTGACCGTCTTCCACATGTTCACCGGGTCCGATGCGTGAAAGCCGCAGGCAATGTTCGCCGAGGTAATGTACGGCATCACCTGTTCGTCATTTCCAATTTTATAAACGCCAAATCCCTCTCCCATATCGCAGTTCAAATCAATCGATAACATGGCTCAATCCTCATTCGTTGCAATCGTTCTGTCAGCGCCGCTCAAACAGGCGCGTTGATTTTCAATAGCGACGCACTGGACGCCTTTTCGTAGCACTCCTTTTCAGTCATCAATGCCGCTACGGCTTCCCCATCGATGCATGAAACAAAACGGACCGTGTCGTCGGCCTTCGCTTGCGCCAATTTCGCCAGATCAGGACCGATGACCGTCGCAATCTTGGCGTATCCTCCCGTAGTCTGGCAGTCGGCCATCATAATGATTGGCGTGCCGCTGCCCGGGATCTGGACCGCTCCGGGACACAGCGCGTCAGAAACGATATCCGCTCCGGTTTTGTGCGCGACCTTTGGTCCTTCCAGCAGATATGCCATTCGGTCGTTGCGGTCGGAGACGGTATAAGCCCCGCTGAGGAAGGTGGCGATTCCATCTTCGGTAAAAAGATCATCCTGCGGCCCGAGGATGACCCGCAGTTGCAGATCGTTCTCGTATCCTGGCACGAGCGAGTACGCCAGTTCGTTCAATTCTCGTGGCAGGGCATCAGTCCGCGCAATCTCAAGCACATCCTCGGGCTGCAAGGCGCGCCCTTCAATCCCACCGAGTTTCGCGCGCAGATAAGTGGACCGGCTGCCCATGGCTTGCGGCACAGCGATTCCTCCGCGAAATGCGAGGTAGCTCCGGCAGCCGGATACGGCATTGCCGAAGGCAAGCTCGCTATGGGCGGGAACATAGAAACCCGTCCAGTTCTTGATCTTCTCTCCGTTCAACTTCCCCTGCATGTCGGCGCCGCAAACCGCAACGTATGCTTCATTGGGGAACCGGAAGCGCCCGCCGCGCATCGTCATTTCTACAACCGCCGCGTTACCGCTGTTTCCGGCCAGGATGTTGGCCATGGTGAACGCATAACTGTCCATGACGCCGGAGATCGGCATGCCAAAGGCGCGATACCCGGTGCGGCCCTTGTCCTGAATGGTGCTCAGGGTTCCCGGATCTATTACGGTGCACACCATCAGACCCCCGCTCTTGCGACATTGCGTACAACCGGAGCATAGTTCCCGGAAGCAACCTGCTCCTTCAGGGCTTCATACTCCTCCGCTGTTATCGCGGCAAACTGCAGAGTATCCCCCGCAGCGAAAAGGAACGGACTTTTAGCCGAAGGATTGAAAACCGTCAGAGGGGTGCGTCCGATCAACTGCCATCCGCCGGGACTTTCAATTGGATAAATTCCGGTCTGCTGGCCGGCGATTCCCACCGAACCAGCGGGGATTTTGACCCGTGGCGTCTTGAGCCTGGGAGTGGCAATCCGCTCTGACATTCCGCCCAGATAGGGGAAGCCAGGAGTGAATCCGATCATGTACACCAGATATGGCGTCGATGTATGGATGGCTATGACTTCATCTTCCGTCACCGAGTTGTGCCGGGCCACAAATTCGAGATCCGGCCCGAACTCGCCACCGTAGCTTACCGGAATCGTGATGATCCTCTTCGTGTCACTTGCGGCGGCAACGGTTTCAAGGCTGGTCAGATACCGCGCAATCTTCTCCTGCAAGTTTTCCCTGCCGATGACAAGCGGATCAAAATAGACCATCAAGGAGCGATAGGTCGGCACCACCTCCAGGATCTGCTCCGGCATTTCATCTGTGAGTATTTTGGCAAGCCGGCGAACCTGCGCATTGACCGCCGGGTCGATCTCTCTACCGAACTCGACCACCAGCCCCTGCTCACCGGCTTTCAACATGCGAATTTTCTGCATCGTTCGCGGGTTCGCGTCATCTTCCAAGACTTTGACCTCAGCCTCGTACGTCTTTCCGTCCATTGAAATCTTAAGCCTCAAGTTACCAGTTCCTTCCCTCAAGAGGCTTTTCTGGAACCGTGGTAAACAGCTTCACCACCTGCAGCCACCCATCCGCCAGATAGACGCAGTCAGTAAATGTGCCGCCGGTATCGATCGCTACGCGCAAGCCGCCCCACTCTCGTATCCTAAAATGCTAATGCATGGGGGGCGCTTTTTGAACGGAATCACCAGCTGGCTGGCCGAAGCCTCATCGGAACAAAAGCGCACCCTGCTGGCCGCTTCCCTCGGCTGGATGCTCGACAGCATGGATGTCATGCTCTACGCGCTGGTCCTCGGCCAGGTACAGCGCGAGATGCATCTCTCCCCGGCGGTCAGCGGGGCCATGATGTCGGCCGTGCTGATTTCCGCAGCGGTGGGCGGCATGGTCTTCGGCCGCCTTGCCGACCGCTTTGGCCGCGTCCGCGCGCTTTCTCTCAGCATTTGTGTCTATTCGGTTTCCACGGCCCTGTGCGGCTTCACTCACTCTGCCTGGCAGCTCATGCTCTGCCAGATGCTGTTGGGGCTGGGCATGGGCGGCGAATGGGCCTCCGGCGCGGCGCTTGTAGCCGAAACCTGGCCAGCCCGCCATCGCGGCAAGGCGCTTGCCCTGGTGCAGAGCTCCTGGGCGGTTGGTTATGCGCTGGGCGCCGGCATCGTCGCCGTCGTCATGCCCCACTTCGGTTGGCGCGCAGTCTTTTTTGTCGGCATCGCTCCGGCGTTGGTCACACTCTGGTTGCAGCGTAATCTGCGCGAGCCGGAAACCTGGACACAGGAGCGTGCGCGCAAACTTCCGCTTGGCCAGCTCTTCCGCGGCTCGCTGGGCCGGTCAGTGCTCATCTGCGCCACCATGAACGCCGCCACACTCTTTGCCTGGTGGGGACTCTTCACCTGGCTGCCTCGCTATCTTTCCATGCCCTTGGCCCAGGGAGGCCGCGGCCTGAGCATTGTCCAGACTTCCATGTGGACCATCGTCATGCAGGGCGGCACATTTCTGGGCTACATCACCTTTGGATTCCTGGCCGATCGCTTCAGCCGCAAGT
>JBEKFS010000092.1:0-12510 GCA_050013195.1 Occallatibacter sp. | reverse complement strand
TCGACGATCTTGACGATGTCGGCCTGCTGCTTGACGGTTTGGGCAAAGTCGGACACGGGGTCTGTATTGAGGATAAGGCCGGAGGGGGAGAGGCGCTGTTGAAGACGTGGCACAATTTCCTGCGATCAAGCGCGTGGTTGCAAGGCCGCCGTTCTGTGTTGAATTGCTCAGATAGAAGGTTTGCGGCGTGACAGACTCAATGCATCGCGCCGCTGAAGTCCTGTTTCTGGATTGCGGCCTGCCCCCTGACGTGTGAATTATCCTAAGTAAACGCAGAGACGATAGGAGTGAATGATGCTTACAATGGCGTTGATCGTGATTTTGATACTGGCGCTGATTGGCGCAGTTCCCACATGGCCACATAGCAGAAACTGGGGCTATTATCCGTCTGGAGGGCTGGGACTCATCCTGGTGATTGTCGTCATCCTCATGCTGCTTGGCCGGATTTAAATGTTTCGACATACACTGAAATCTCGACACGCCAGGGCCAGAGGCTTTTTCCTGTTCCGCGCGGCTGCGATTGTTCTTCTTCTGATGCTGTGCAACGGGAGATTGCAAACGTATTCGGTTTTGACCCACGAAGAGATTGTGGACCTGCATAGTATCACGGTATCCGCCCCAATACCCGGCGGCGTATTCACAAAAGCGCTGGAATTGAGCAGCCGTGACAGTCGATGGGAAACTGAGTAGAATTCCAACCAGACAATCGATTGCAAATTGGATGCGGTGAAGCGGACGGCCAGGATCGCGGGAAAGAAGTTTTCTGCCTGCCTCAGACGCCCAGCGCCGCATCCTTACTGGAACCGTTCTGAGTGTGGATGCCTCCGACAGCTGTGGCGCGAATCAATCAGGGGCTGGGGGATTGCAATTGCGGAGTGTAGCTTTCTAATCAGTTCTAACTAAATTTCAGGAGAATCGCATGAGAATGATTGCAGTAATTTTGGCAACGTTAATGGCTGGCGCAATCGCGCTGGCGCAAGTAGCTGTACCGCCTCCGCCTCAACCTGCCAGTGATTCGAATTCAAACGCCACAGTCCTGAAGCTCCTGCGTACAGGAGTGCCGGAGAGAGTGATTCTGCATGTCATTTCCGCCGGAGCCGGCACGTTCGATACTTCCGCCGATGCGCTGGCGGCGCTCAAGCAGGCCGGCGCCAGCGAAGCGGAACTCAGCGCGATAGCGTCTTCCGGCGCGGCACCCGCAAACGCACCGACTGCCAGCGCGCAAACAAACGGCGGCCCATCGCTGGAAGTGACTTTGAAGTTCATCCAGGACAAGCTCAACGAGATGGGCACGGTGAACTTTGCCGGTTACGTCCATGACGCGGCCAACGACACCGATGGGGTGCAAAAGTTTTCTGCCACCATCAGCAACGCAGTCGCCAATCCGGCCGCGTGTTCTTTCAGCTACCATCGCCTCGTCTACAATAACGGCAGCAGAGAGCACAACGAAAATATTGTCATCAATCTGCGCGATGTGCAAAACATCTCGGTACTGCCGGATGAGCAGGACTGGCAGAATTACCTGGTGCGCACAGGGGATACCACCAAGACGGTCAAGGATGTCCCGAATATCATGGCGCTGGTGATCAAGCTGAAAAATGGTCAAGATCCTACTATCCGCTTTTACGAGCAGGAGTTGGCCGACCGTGTGGCCAAGGCACTGGTTCATGGAGTGGAGCTTTGCGGAGGAGGCCCCAAGCCTGAGCCGTTCTGATTTGCAATGGGGAGAATGTTATGCGCATTGTAACTTTGTTCCTGACGTTAGTCCTGGCTGCCTCCATCGCACTGGCGCAACAGAGCGTGCCGCCTCCGCCCATGCCGGTCAATGACGCGCCCGCCAATGCTGAAGTTTTGATGCTGCTGCGGGCAGGAATGCCGGAAAGCGTGGTCCTGGACAAGATTCATGCCATCACTGGTAAATTCGATACTTCCACCAGTGCGCTGATCACGCTCAAACAGGCTGGCGCGACCGAAGCTGAACTGAAAGCCGTGTTGGCCCAGGGAGCGGCTCCTGCCGACTCGCAGTCCGCCGCCGAGCCCGCCACAGGCGGCCCATCCCTTGCTGAGTCCCTGAAGTTCATTCAGGACAAAGTAAACCAGCAGGGAGAGATTGTTTATTCCGATACTCCCAGTTACGCAAATAATGGCGAGAGCCTAGGGTCATCTTTTCAGTATTCTCAAGAATCGCAGGTTGTAGCGTTCGATCCGGCCGGCGGGTTATCCCTTCAGGAAAAGACTTCTGTTACGGTGCTAGGCACAACCAGCAGCGGAACAACAACCTGGCAAGTGAGTTTCAAGGACCTCGATAAGCTGGAGGTAATGAATTCGGGGGATTTGAAGCACAGCCTTAACCAGGGATTTATGTATCAGGACATCCCACAGTTCTTCGAGCTGGTTGTGCATATGGCCTCAGGAAAGACGGTGCGGCAACATTCCCGAATGACGATTTGCACAAAAGGCATCATCCTATCCAAGCAGAGCTGCAAAAATCCGGAATCGGATACTAATGTTGGAGTATTTACGCTTCATTTCCGCGATGAAGAGATGGCCGGCCGCGTGGCCAAGGCGATGATTCATGCGATTGATCTGTGCGGCGGGGGAAGCCCACCTGAACCGTTCTGATTGCGACGAAAATAAGAATCGCGCATCTAATCCTCTGTAAGGCAGAGGATGTTCCCCATGTCGCTTCGTCCAGTGAAACAGATTTTTGCAACCAAACCTACCGTCGAGGGGGCGGGCGTGAAGTTGCAGCGCGCCTTCGGCTTTGGAAAAACCGCGGAGTTCGATCCATTTTTGTTGCTGGATGATTTTCGCAGCGATAATCCTTCGGATTATATTGCCGGGTTCCCGTGGCATCCCCACCGTGGAATTGAAACCATCACCTATGTGCTGGCCGGAGAGGTGGCGCACGGCGACAGCCTGGGCAACAAGGGCCGCATGACCGCCGGTGACGTGCAATGGATGACGGCGGGCAGCGGGATATTACATCAAGAAATGCCCAAAGGAGACACACAGGGCCGCATGCACGGATTTCAGTTGTGGGCCAACCTGCCCGCTGCACTCAAAATGACAGATCCGCGCTACCAGGACATTCCGGCAGCCGCCATACCGGAAGTGACCGAGGATGACGGGACGCGCGCGCGAGTGATTTGCGGCGAGTTTTGGGGCAAAACGGGGCCGGTGGAAGGTGTGGCAGCAGATCCGCGCTATGTGGACATTTCTGTTCCGCCGGGCAAACGCAAACGCATCCAGGTAGAGACGACGCGCAACGCCTTCGCTTATGTCTTTGCCGGCGCGGGGACGTTCCGTGACGCCTCCGATCCTCGCGCCGTGCTGACCGAGTCGGCTGTTGACCCTAATGCGACGCCGGTTTACGACGCAAAAAACCACTCGCTGGTTTTGTTTGATCAAGGCGATGAGATCGTGGTTCAGGCTGGTCCCGAGGGCATCCGCTTCCTGCTGGTTTCAGGCAAGCCACTGGAGGAGCCGGTGGCGTGGTATGGACCAATCGTGATGAATACCGACGCTGAATTGCGGCAGGCTGTGAGCGAGTTGCAAAACGGCACATTTATCCGGCACGGGTGAGGGGCGCTCGCGGCATTTTTTCGCGGCGCGAAAGACATGCATCTCATTGACGCGATGCGTGATGCCAGCGCCGGGGTAGTGCTGCCTTGATTTTCTGTATGAAACTAAATTCACAAGAATGTGCGTCGGAATGTATAAGAAGTATGCCGTCTCGTACACGCCGATTGCGCTGGACCAGAGATGATTCCCCACAGGTTGGCGGCGGAGTGGCATTCACTCAATTCTCAATGAAGGAGAATTTCCGCAATGAGCTTCCGCACACTCGCCGCAATTGCTCTGGTTACACTTTCTCTCGCTTGCATTGCCCAGGCAGCGCCGGGCGGTCCGATGCCGCCAAAGAGCTGGGTGGATAAGGATACCGGGCATCGCGTCTGGCGGCTGAGCGACGAGCCGAATTCCGGCGGATTTTATTTCAATATCAATGCATATACGCCGGACGGCAAGCAGATGGTTTACACCGCGCCGGACGGCATTCATGTGCTTGACCTGGCGACGCGGGCAACAAAGCTGCTGGTGGCCAACCCGCCGCGTCCAGCCGGTGCGCCTGAGGCTGGCGCGCGCGGATTTTGGATGGGCGGAGTTCATGCGTTGGTGGTGGGGCATAAGACCAACAGTGTTTTTTATACCCAGACCGATCCGAAGACGAGCGTGACCTCGGTCTACAAGGCGAACACCAACACCGGCGCAATTCGCAAGCTGGTGGACCTGCCGGCAAAGCGAAACATCGTGAGCGTGAACGCGGACGAGACGCTGGCAGCGGGAACATATATTGTGGGCGACGCGGCCGGCAGAGAGTATGGATCGAACGTGCCGCCTCCGGCGCAGCCTGCGGGCGCAGCGGATAACCGCATCGGCAGCGAGGCGCAGGGGCCGCATTTTCAGCCGAGCAACAAGGGCGAGATGATGGAGAAGCGGCTGGCGGCGCGGCTGCCGCTGGTGTTGTTCACGATTCGGCTGAAGCCGGGACCGAAGGGAGAGAAGCCGGGGACTATCACGACACTGCTGCACTCAACTGATTGGGTGAACCACCTGCTCTTCTCGCCCACCGATCCCACGCTGCTGATGTATTGCCACGAGGGACCATGGCATAAGGTGGACCGCATCTGGTTGATCCACACCGACGGCACACACAACCGGCTCATCCACAAGCGGACGATGCGCGATGAAATCGCGGGGCACGAGTTCTGGGGGCTGGACGGAGAGACGATCTGGTACGACTGGCAATATCCCAGGGGTGAGGATTTTTTTCTTGCGGGCTATAACCTCAAGACCAAGGAACGCACCGCATACCACATGCAGCGGGATGAGTGGTCGATTCACTTCAATCTAACCAAAGATCTCTCGCTGTTCTGCGGCGACGGCGGTGATCCGGGGCAGGTGGCGCGGGCCAATGATGGCGAGTGGATCGAGCTCTTCCATCCGCAGTTGTTTAAAGGCGGAAATGGCGCGTTGAACTCGCCGACGATGTGGCAGCCGGGCGTCTTCCACGCCGAGCGGCTGGTGAATATGTCACACCACTACTATCGCCAGGAGCCGAATGTGCGCTTTTCGCCGGATAAGACTCTGGTGATTTTTACCAGCAATATGTTTGGGGCGAGCTACGTTTTTGGCGCGGAGGTGGCGAAGGCCGACAATCCGCCAGCGGACGATGTGCAATCGACACCGGAGCTGGCGCGGAAGTTCAACCCGGTCGATCCTCCCAATAGCAAGGGACCTGTGGGGCCTGCGGGCGCACGCCGACCGCGGTGATGGACAAGCCTCTAGCTTTTAGCTGTTAGCTTTTAGCTTTTCGTGCCGCGATGGAGTCCATTGACGAAACACGAAAAAGCTAATAGCTAATGGCTAGAAGCTTTCACGTTAAGCCTCCACCGGTAACTCACCTAACAGAATCTGCTCCGGATTAACTCCGCGCAGGCGAAGTGTGCGCAAGCTGAGTACATCGTGACGCTTGGCCAGGCGGCGGCCCTTGCTGTCAGCGACCAGGCGGCAATGGAACCAGCTTGGAGTTTCGAGCGACAGTGCGCGGTAGAGCAGAATTTGCCGCGCCGTGGACTTGAGCAGGTCTTCACCGCGCACGACTTCGGTAATTTTCATGGCCGCGTCGTCGGCCACGCAGGCTAACTGGTAACTGGGGACGCCGTCGCGCCGCCAGGCTACGAAGTCGCCGAAATCCACACCCGCCACAAAGCATTGCGAGCCTAGATTCCCATCCACAAACTCGATTACTTCACCGTCGGGCACGCGGAAGCGCCAGTTGAATTTGCCTGGCTCGGCGATATCGCTTGCGGTGAATTCACTGTCGCGGCAGGCGCCGGGATAAACGGGTTCGTCGTCGAGCGGCTCCTGTTCCGCATCACTTTGTAGATTGCTTTCATGCGGCGCGCTGAGAGAGGATTCCAGATCCTTGCGCGAGCAGCGGCAGGGAAAGAGAAAGCCGCCCGTAAGCAGCTTGCGCCATGCGTCCAGATAGAAGGCTTGGCGACGGCTCTGCTCGTAGGGAGCAAACGGTCCGCCAAGGTCTGGGCCTTCCTGCCATCGAATTCCCAGCCAGAGCAGGTCTTCGAGAGCTGCGACGGCGTACTCAGTGCGGCTGCGTTCTGGGTCCAGGTCTTCCATGCGCATAACCAGAGTGCCGCCGGCGTCGCGCGCTCGTTCGAAGGCGGTCCAGAAGGTGCGCGCATGGCCCACGTGCAGATAGCCGGTGGGCGAGGGAGCAAGCCGTCCGCGGTAACTCGATGCCGACGATGAAGAAAGGCTGGCCATACTGGTTAACAGTGTAGCCAGCATGGCCTGTGGATCAAAGTGAGTGATTGATGCGGGGTCGTGACTTACTCCGATGCATTCCCGTTGTCTGCGTTCTCGCGATGATGATGTTCGTATTGCCCGAGTTGCTTGTTCAATTGATCAGCACTGACCGAGAGTTGCACTACGTCCAGCTCATGGCCGTCGAGGTCCACCACAAACATGCCCATCCGGTTGCCCTCGGGATGCACGAAAATCAGCGTCTGCTCATTACCCGAACGGCTGGTTTCGCGGACCATGCGATGCCAATCCGCGCCCAGCTTCTCCTCGACCATGCGGTTCAGTTCGTTGCCGTCCGCCGGCCCGGAAAAGTTTTCAATCTCAGCCACGTGCATGTTGCTCACGCCCGCTTGCGTGGCCTTGTTAGCAACCGCACTGATGAAGCTTATGAATGGAATGTGCGTGGCTCGCACGTGGTAGCGGTTCTCGATGGAACGCACTACGCCGTCAAACTCGCCCTCGCCACTGGCCAGCACTGCCACAGGAACCAGCAGGGCCGCAAATACGATTGGGAAAATCCACCAACGCTTCATTGTGTGCC
This sequence comes from Occallatibacter sp., assembly GCA_050013195.1. GTDB lineage: Bacteria > Acidobacteriota > Terriglobia > Terriglobales > Acidobacteriaceae > Telmatobacter. The sequence continues at coordinate 5,582 of JBEKFS010000092.1, read as the reverse complement.
GTCCTTCTTATCGTTATCCTTGATCTTTATCTCTATCTTCTTTTTGTGGTCCTCGTTGTCGCCCTTCTTGTCAGGAGCTTTGGATTTGAACTCCACGCCGCCCAGAGCATCGAGTCCGCTGATGTTCTTCAGCTTGCCCAAGTCATCCAGACGAATTGGGCCGAGAATCAGCACTATAGTCAGTTCCTTCGGCTCAACTTCCATAATGAAAAATCCGCGCGTCTCGCCTTTTTCCACCTTGACCATCACGTCCGTGCTTTCACGGCCCTTGATATCGCGCTCGCGCACCAGAGATGACCACTCGCCGGTCGCATAGTTATTGCGAAGTTGCTCAGTATCCTCGGCAGTGTACTGGCCTTCCTTGTCGAACTCGTACTCGCGGACGTATATGCCCTCCAGCCCCTCGATCAAACGCCGAGTAGCGGCTTCATCCTGATCCTTGCCGTTCATTACCTTGGATGCAAAGGCCAGCGTGTTTTTGTCCAGCGTGACCTCAGTGACGTTGGAGGCGCGCGCGGCCAATACCTTTTCGATGGGCGAAGGCGCGGGCAACTGCGCGGATTGCGCGAGAGACGTCGCGGCCAGCGCGGCCGCTGCAAGTGTGAAAGCAATCATTCTGAATTTCATCTTTGATTCTCCTTATTTTTGCGCGTGCCCGTGGGCCGCTAGTTGTGAATTCATCTGGTTGAGTGCGTGATTGGTGATGCGCAGCGCGGTCATCACTTGCTGGCGGGCGGCTTCTCCTTTGCGCTGTTCGTCTCGCTTATGCCAGGCGGCAGCACCGCTAAACACTACGGACAGAAGAATGACAGCGGCAATCCGTTGCCAAGGGAAGGCGTGGGCACGCAGTTCGAGCGCGCGCCGGCGCTGCATAATCCGGCGCTTCAAGCCGGGCGGTGCAGGGTGCCGCGCGAAGGCCTGTCGCAGCTCCTGTTCAAACTCATCCATTGGTTCAGACTCCACGCGCGTACTCCTTTTGGCGGACGTATTCCTGCAAATTATTTGCGGCCTTGGCCCGGAGCAGCTTCAGGCCCCGCTGCAGATTGCTCTTGACTGTGGCCACGGGCGCATTGAGCGTGGCCGCAATTTCCTCTGGCGTCAACTCCTCCTGATAGCGGAGAACCAGCGCCGTGCGCTGCGCTTCGGGAAGCGTCGCCAGCAGTTGTTCCAGTCGCGCGCTGAGCGGAGACGTGCGCGCTTCCTCTGAAAGGCCGTGATGCTCTTCCATCTCTACACACAAGTGCAGGCCGCGAACGCGCCGCCGCCGAAGCGCATCCGCCGAGCGGTTCATCGCCACTCGACGCAGCCAGAAGCATGCATGCGCGGCGGACTCGATTTTGCCCAGGTGCCTGTCCAACTCCAGAAAGACATCCTGGGCAATCTCTTCGGCCAACCCGCGGTCGCCAGTCATGCGCAGGGCAAGCGAGAAGACCATCGACTGGTTCTCATCCACGAGTTGTTCAAAGTCCGGCTGCCAGTCGTGGGCCATGGGGTTCGCTTCTACTCTCTAATCCGCAAAAAAGCGGAGACGGGGATGCAGAAAGTACGTGTTGGAGCAGAAATAGTTGCATTCGTCGCATAAAAAGGCCGGAGCTTTCGGACTCCGGCCTTTTTGTGGTGTTAAATCGATGGGCAGCTTACAGGCTTTGCGGCACGGTAAGTTCGACGGTTTGCCCCTTGCGCCAAACGCGGAAGCTTGAGGCAGCGCCGCTGCGGATGGTTTGGACAAACTGCTGCATAGTGCCGACATCCGCGCCGTTCAACTGGAGAATCACATCGCCGGCGAGAATGCCCATGGTGTCGGCCAGGCCGCCATTTTCAACGCTGACGACTACGAAGCCCTGTGCCTTGGTCAAAGCCAAAGGAGCCATGTCGTCCTGGATGACGGGGCGAATGTTGAAGCCGAAGTGAACGCCAGAGGGTGGCGCGGTTGGAGCAGGAGCAGCGGAAGGCTCAGCCGTGTTTTGCTGTGCCGAGTTGGCGACCTGCTGGCGCAACTGAGCGGGAGGGGCATCGGGATGGGGAAAGCGCATATCGACGGTCAGAGGTCCGCTTTTGCGCAGGATCTCCGCATGCACCACGCCGCCTTGGGGCTTCGCAATGGCTTCGGCGAAGGCCGCTCCAAAGGCTTGTTGCGTGCAGGCTTGGCCGTTGACGGTGTGCACAACGTCGTTCTCCATAACGCCGGCCTTCTCCGCGGGTCCATCCGCATCCACTTCACGAACCAGGCAGCCGATTTGCCCGGGATGCTTGCGTTGCTCCTTGTCCGTCATCGGCCCCAAAGACATGCTGAAGGACATGTTCAGATTCTTTCCGTAGGCTACCGTCAAAGTTGCCAGCGCATCGGCAACCTGATGAGCAGTATTCTCGTCTGAGACGCAGATGATCCCATTTCCCTCTTTTCCCATGGGATAAACGCACCAGGGGGTTGGAGAATTGAAGTTCCTTATCTCAAAGAACTCAATGTTCGCATAGGCGATTGAAGCGACAGAATCCTGCGTATAAGGGGTATCGATGGAGGTTAATCCGAGCAGGCCCTGGGGCACGCTCTTCACGCCGCTCTCGGTGAAGAAGAGGTTGATCCCCAACTCGTTCTGGGTGAAATTCGTCAGCGTGTAATGGGTCGATGAATCGTACCAGCCTGAGGGGACAAAGTGCGGAGAGAGGAATTGCAGGCGGTTGGCTGCCTGATCAACTCTAGCCATGTAATGCGGCTGATACCAGTGTGTATTTCGCGCCAGCAAGGGCGCCGGCGAAAGGAGGACTAGGCAAAGAGCTGTTGCAAGAAAAGTGCTGCGTCGAGACATGTTCATTCACCCTTCTGAGCGTTGCCAGGTCGCGGGCCAAGTATGGCTCCGTCATCTACAAGCAAGGGCTGTGGGGAAGGGACAGCACTGCTTGGCGGATAAAAAACCCAACTGGCAAGGCTCGCAAGCATTTTATTCCCTTCAGCGCTTCGTCGGCTAATGGCGTGCGCAGGGGCTAAAAGAGCTCCGGAATGGTGTGGAAGGAGATGCGCGTGGGCGCGGCTCGGAAGGCGGTGAGCATGGTGGCCGGAGCCAGCGTGCTGAGGCCGTACTTGTGATTCAGCGCGTCCATGGCGGCTACGAGGCGCGTTCGGTTCTGCTCGCGCTCTGACCCATCAAAGAGGCTTAGCGTGTGCAGCTTGTCGGGCACCAGGCCGTTCAGATGCACGCCGATGAAATACGGATGATCATATGCGGCTCCCGTGGGCCGCGAAGCCCACAAGCGGCTGAGGGCGGCAATCAGCGTCAGGTTGTCCTGGCACTCGGTCAAACGGATCTCGCCCTTCCATCCCCGCGTGGGCATGCCAAAGCTGCTAACGGGTTTCTTCTGACTGCGGGGCACAGCAAAGCCGATGACCAGGCCGATGCTGCTGACCCACAAGTTGCCCGCGCGCAGGCGCATGGCCGCTTTGTGCAACAGCTTATGGGCTACGGCCCAGGCTTTTTCCGGCGTGCGCATCTCCGGACCGAGCACATGCTGGTGGCTCATCGACTTGGGGTGCTCGGATTCCTCCATGTCGAAGTCCTCGCCCCGGAGCCAGTGACCCAGCCGCGAGCCCAGCACCGATCCCCAAACCTCGCCGGCCTGGTCGCAGTCGAGGGCCAGCAGTTGGTCCATCGTTTGAATGCCCTGCTCGTTGAGCCGCTTCTCCATGCGCGAGCCGATCCCCGGCAGGTCGCGCAGCTTGAGCTGGCGCAAGGCTTCGGGAAGAATGTCCAGCGGAAGCGCCACCAGGCCGTCGGGCTTTTCCATGTCGCTGGCCACCTTGGCCAGGTAGCGGTTGGTGGCCAGACCGACTGAACTGCGCATCATGGGGCCGACGCGCTCCAGGATGCTCCGCTTTACCTTCCGGCCCAGCTCCATGGCAGCCAGCAGCGGCCGCTCCCGGCCCATCAGGCGGCAGGCCATCTCGTCCACCGACATCACAGCCGTCACCGGAATGCAGCTCTCCACGGCCTCAACAATGCGGTGATGATACTCGACATAAAGCTCGTGCCGCGCCTCCACCAGCACCAGGCTGGGGCACAACTGTTTGGCGTCGGAGACGATGGTTCCGGTTTTGACGCCCAAGGCCTTGGCCTCGTAACTTGCTGCAAGGCAACAGGTTGTGTCGGCCATCATGGGCACAATGGCTATTGGCAGGCCGCGCAGCTCGGGCCGCGAGTCCTGCTCGACTGAAGCAAAGTAGGAGTTCATATCGACGAAGAGCCAATTGAGCCGCTGGCCATCGTCCGAGCGGTCTTCCGGCGGTTGGGGAGCACACACCGGCTCCGGCTTCAGAGGCTGAAGCTCCTCAAGCCACTCCTCGAGATTGGAGGGATCGGTGGTAGGCGTCGGATTAGGCTCGGTTGCCATATCGAATAATATTCGCCTTTTATTCCCCTAAAAGCAAGTGGGTAACTAAAAAAATTGTTGAAAAAGTTCTCGGCGAAGCGGAACTCCGGCCCCAAAAGTGCGTCAAAACTGGTGAGCAGTTGGGTCCATACAGCGGCATAGTTCCTGAAGTATGTTGTAGTTGGTGAATGACGATGGATAACCTGATTCAGTGGTTTACGGTCTACGAAAACGCCGTTGCCGTTTTGGTGACGCTTGGCGTGGCTCTGCTCCTCGTCTGCTGCCTGGAGAGCATGACTGCCCCTAGTCGTGACAAAGACGACATCTTCAATCGCCACACGGTGTAGGGCGGCGCGAAGAACGCGATGCCCACTTTCACGTGTTTCGGTGTCTAACTTAGATATGAGAATAATTTTCTCATTATGCGCATTGCTGTTGTTTGCGTCAGTCGCTCAATGTCAGACATCGTCCAAACTCCCCTGCGATTTCTCTGGAAATTTGCTGACAACGCGAGAAGGCAACATTGTTCGCTTCAATTCGGATGAAATGAAGGAACGGGCAACTCGCAAAGTTGACCTGGATTCACCTCTGATTAAACAGTTGGACTTCCGCAGTGTGATGGTTGTTGAAGTGCTTGTCGGCAAATCCGGCGAAGTGGTTTGTATGAAAACCATCAGTGGAATTTCGCTCGCTCGGAAGTCAGTCGAAGCTGCATTGAAAGAATGGAAATTTAAGCCGGAAAAGTTGGACGGTAAGCCCGTTGCCTATCTTGGACAACTCAATTTTGTGCTTTGCAATTTGGACTGTGGCAAGGAAGCTTTCGGAGTGACGCTCTTGAAGTGATCCTCTCGATCGTCAAGAAATCTCTGCATGAGTTCATGTTGCGAATTCAACATTCCCTCAGGGGCTAAAGCCCACATCTTTATTGCGCACTTTACGGCACGACTGAAGTCGTGCCCTTTCAAAATACCGAATTACTGCGTCACTTTTGGCTTCAAATACTCCTCAAAGTGCGCCAGAATGCGGTTGTACAAATGCTGTCGCACGTCCGGCCCGGCGATGGAGTGCGTCTTGCGCGGATAGATCTGCAAATCGTAAGGAATTCCAGCCTCAATCAGCTTCTGTACAAACTGCACGGAGTTTTCCATGTGCACGTTGTCGTCGCCGGTTCCGTGAGCCAGAAGCAAATGACCTTTCAGGTTGGCCGCCGAGTTGACCAC
>JBEKFS010000091.1:0-27340 GCA_050013195.1 Occallatibacter sp. | reverse complement strand
ATTCGACCCGAGGGACCACGGGAGCCGCTCGCCCGCGGGGGAGTTGATCTCTCAACTCCCCCACCACAGCAGTTTCACTCAAAATGCTGCTGATGTAGAGATACAAGGGACCGGGGGCACCCAGGTTGTTGGGGCGTTTAGCCGGTACGTTCCACATGGTAGTGGAAGGGTGGACCCTGCTGCTGGGCCAGCGCCCGAATGGTGCGCAAAAAGGCGCTGGCAGCGTAGGAGAGCGAGGCCTGTCGCCGGCTAACCAGGCGCAGCACGCGTTTGACCTCCAGTTCATCTACCTGCACCCGCACCAGATCGCCTGCATCCAGCTCCCTGGCCACGGTAAGGTGAGGCACCAGCGCCACCCCATTGCCCATGGCGACGAAACGCTTGATGGCTTCGATGGTGGGCAGTTCGATGCCCATGTTGAGGGGCGTTCTGTACTTCTGAAAGGCCTCGATCACCCGTCGCCGCAGAGGCGAGGCCACATTATGCGCCACAAACAGCTCGTTGCCCAGGTCGGTGATGGAGACGCGCCGGGCTCCGGCCAGAGGATGGCTGGGGCTGACTATGAAGGCCAGGCTATCGGCGTAGACCGCGATGGAGCGGAAGTGCGCCGGATCAGGACGGTAGGAGATCACCCCTAACTCGAAGGTGCGCAAGTTCAGCTCCTCGGGAATGTGCGAGGCCAACATGCGGTGCACGGTCACGGTGATGTGGGGAAACTCCCGCCGGAAGCGGTCGATGGCCTGCAACAGGTAGATGCAGGTGTATTCGTTGGCCGCCAGTTGCAGGTGTCCGCGCTCCAGGCTCTTGAGCTCATCCAGCGCGCTGGAGGCCTCGCGGCGCAGGGCCAGCAGGCGCAGAGCATAGTCGCGCAACAGCAGCCCGGCCGCGGTCAGCGAACCATCCCTCGCAGCGCGGTCGAAGAGCGTTTCGCCCACCGATGCCTCCAGCTTGCGGATGACCTGGCTGACTGCCGGCTGGGTGCGATGCAGCCGGACCGCGGCCCGCGAAAAACTGCGCTCCTCGGCGACGGCAAGAAAGGTTTCGAGCTGGGTGAGTTCCATAACAGAGATCAGAGATCAGGGGTCAGAGATCAGGGAACAGGGATCAGATTGTTTATTCGCGGCGGCGAACTTTCAAGCCCAATCATCGGTGATTGTTTGCAAATGCAGGCACAACCTACTGACCGCGGAAAACTGATCTCTGATCTCTGACCTCTGATCTTTTTTCATTATAAGCAATACTAATCGAATCTACAACTATTATAACTTTGTTTTATATTGCTAAATGCTTGATACTGACTCTACAGGCATAGGTCCGCCTGCGGAGGCCGTTTGATGGCGAACAATCACGTTGTCTTCTTTGACACCACGCTGCGTGACGGCGAGCAATCGCCCGGCTGCAGCATGACGACGCAGGAAAAGCTGACCATGGCGCATGCCCTGGAGGACCTGGGCGTGGACATCATCGAAGCAGGGTTTGCCATGGCCTCAGAGGGGGATTTCGCGGCCATCGCCACGATTACTCAGGCTATCCGCAAGCCGCGCATTACGTCATTGGCGAGGGCGAAGGCCGAAGACATCGAGATGGCCTCGCGCGCGTTGCAGCTTGCCGACCGAGCCCGCATCCACGTTTTTCTGGCGTCGAGTGACCTGCATCTGGAATACAAGTTGAAGATGAGCCGCCAACAGGCGCTGGATCAGACGGGCGAGTCAGTGAGGCTGGCGCGATCACTTTGCGACGATGTGGAGTTCTCGCCCGAGGACGCCACCCGCTCAGAGCGTAACTTTCTTGTGGAGATGGTGAAGGTGGCAGTCGAAGCCGGCGCGACCACGATTAATATGCCGGACACGGTGGGCTACACGACTCCCGAGGAGTACGCAAGGATGTTCACCGAGGTGCGCGAGCGCATTCCGGCCATCGACGAGCAGGGCATTATTCTTTCCGCTCACTGCCACAATGACCTGGGACTGGCCGTGGCCAACTCGCTGGCCGCTATCGCGGCAGGCGTGCGCCAGGTGGAATGCACCATCAACGGAATCGGCGAGAGGGCCGGTAACGCGGCTCTGGAAGAGATTGCCGCCGCGCTTTATGTTCGCGGCGACCACTTCGACGTCACCTCGGGCATCAATCTGAATCAGCTCTACCCCACCAGCCAGATACTGGGCCAAATCATTACCTTTCGCCCCTCGCCCAACAAGGCCATTGTGGGCGACAACGCCTTTGCACATGAGTCCGGCATTCACCAGCATGGCATGCTGGCCAATCCTCTCTGCTACGAAATCATGACCCCGGAGCTGGTGGGCGTGGCGCACACTCACCTTGTGCTGGGCAAGCACTCCGGCCGCGCGGCGCTACGGAACAGGTTTGAGCAGTTGGGTTACACGCTCACCCGTGATGAGCTGCAACACACTTACTATCGCTTTGTGGCGCTGGCCGACCGCAAGAAGAACATTTACGACTACGACCTGGTCAGCATATTACCCGATCAGATTCGGGAACGGCGCAAAGAGCCGGTCTCTGAACTCGCGTAACTATTCGATAGCCTGCTAAGCGCAGAATGCAGGAAAACCCTATACAACGTAAGAACAAGGAGAGCAAGAAATGAAATTGAAAGTACTCGTTACACCTGGAGACGGCATTGGCCCCGAGATTGTCAACGAAGCCCTTGGGGTCATGAATGAGGTGGCGCGAGCCGGCGGCCACACCCTGGATCTGGAGTACAAGCGCATTGGCGGCGTCGCCATCGATCACGACGGTACGCCCCTGCCCGCCGATACGGTTGCAGCCGCTCTCGATTCCCAGGCCGTGTTTCTGGGCGCGGTAGGCGACGACAAGTTCGATTCCCTTCCCCCCAGCAAGCGTCCTGAAGCGGGTCTTCTCGGCCTGCGCGCCGCGCTGGGCGGCTTTGCCAATCTGCGCCCCGTCTTCGCATTCAAGGAACTCACTGTCAATAGCCCGCTCAGGCCGGAGATTATCGACGGTACCGACATCATGTTTGTCCGCGAACTCCTCGGAGGCCTCTACTTCGGCAAGCCCCGCGAGTGGGACCGGGAGAAGGGTGAAGCCTGGAACACGATGCGTTACACAAGGGATGAAGTCATCCGGGTGGCCCGCGTTTCGTTCCAACTGGCGCAGAAGCGGCGCAAGAAGTTGACCAGCGTGGACAAGGCGAACGTGCTGGAAGTTTCGCAGTTGTGGCGCGCCACGGTGATCGAAGTCGCGAAAGATTTTCCCGACGTTACTCTCGAACACCAATTCGTCGATGCCATGTCCATGCACCTTATGAAGCGCCCACGTGACTTTGACGTGGTGCTGACCGAGAACATGTTCGGCGACATTCTCACCGATGAGTCCTCAGTAATCACAGGCTCGCTGGGTATGCTGCCCTCGGCCACGATTGGCGGTAAGGTGAACCTGTATGAACCGGCCCACGGATCCGCGCCAAAGCACGCGGGCAAGAACATTGCCAATCCGCTGGCCACCATTCTCACCGCGGCCATGCTGCTGCGCCACTCCTTCGGGCTTGAATCTGAGGCAGATGTGGTTGTAAAGGCAGTGCGCAAGGTGCTGGAGAACGGATTTCGCACACCCGATCTGGCGCGGACCAATCCGGAGGGACTTACTGTGCTGGGAACCAAGGAGATGGGCGCGAAGGTGCGGGAGACGGTGAAGGAATTACTGAAGTAGGGACCAGGGACGAAGGGAACAGGGACTAGTTTTTGATGACGAATTGGCACTGAACAATGAATTGAAATCAGGATGATGAATGAGCAGCGAAGCAAAAACATTATTTGAAAAAGTATGGGAGCGGCATGTGGTGGTTGAGCCCGAGGGCGAGCCGACGCTGCTGTACATCGACCTGCAGTTGCTGCACGAGGTGACCTCGCCGCAGGCCTTTGAGGGATTGCGACTGGCGGGGCGCAAGGTGCGGCGGCCGGACCGATGTGTCGCGACAGTCGATCATAATGTGCCGACGATACTTGCCGATCGCTTCAACATCGTCGATCAGATTGCGGCTAAACAGATTGAGGCGCTGCGCAATAATTGCGCGGAGTTCGGCATTGAGCTTTACGACGTGGACTCGCCGAATCAGGGCATCGTGCATGTGATCGGGCCGGAGCTGGGAATCACCAAGCCGGGCATGACGATTGTGTGCGGCGACTCGCACACCAGCACGCACGGAGCGTTTGGGGCGCTGGCCTTCGGCATCGGCACCAGCGAAGTGGAACACGTGCTGGCCACGCAGACGCTGCCGCAGTCCAAGCCCAGGACTTTTCGCATCGCTGTCGAAGGCGAGTTGCCGCTCGGCGTCACGGCCAAGGATATTATTCTCGCCATCATCGGGCAGATTGGGACAGACGGGGCGACCGGATGCGTGGTTGAGTATGCCGGCTCGGCCATTCGCGCGCTTTCTATGGAAGGCCGCATGACGGTCTGCAATATGAGCATCGAGGCCGGCGCGCGCGCGGGCATGATCGCTCCGGATGAAAAGACATTTGCATACCTCAAGGGCAGACGTTTTTCGCCGAAGGGCGCGGAGTGGGAGAAGTCTGTCGCGGAGTGGAGCAAGCTACCAACAGATCCTGGCGCAAAGTTTGATCGCGAGTTGGTGATCGATGCCGCAAAGCTGGTTCCGTATGTCAGCTGGGGAACGAGTCCGGGGATGGTTGCGCCGATTACGGCCGCCGTGCCCGACCCGGCCGCCGCGACCAACGAGCAGGAGCGCGAGGGATTGGAACGGGCGCTCGAATACATGGGCCTGAAGGCGGGAACGCCACTCAAAGATGTGACTGTGAACCGAGTCTTCATCGGTTCCTGCACCAACGGGCGGCTGGAGGATCTGCGCGCGGCGGCTCGCATCGCCAGAGGCTACAAGGTGAGCACCAAGGTGAGCGCAATGGTGGTTCCCGGCTCGCAAGCGGTGAAAGCGCAGGCGGAGAAAGAGGGACTGGATCAAATCTTCCGCGATGCAGGCTTTGAGTGGAGGGAGCCAGGCTGCTCGATGTGCCTGGGCATGAACCCCGACATTCTGGCGCCGGGCGAGCGATGCGCGTCGACCAGCAACCGGAACTTTGAAGGCCGCCAGGGACGCGGCGGCCGCACGCACCTCGTCAGCCCGGAGATGGCAGCCGCAGCCGCAATCACAGGACATTTTGTTGATATTCGAAACTGGACAGTTCGTAAGGTGGTACAAAGCTGATGAAACCATTTCACACATTAACCGCACTGGCCATGCCGCTGGATCGCGCGAACGTTGATACGGACCAGATTATTCCCAAGCAGTTTTTGAAGCGCATTGAGCGAACCGGCTACGGAGATTATCTGTTCTTCGATTGGCGGCGCACGGCCACGGGCGAGCCGGATCCGAATTTCGTGCTCAACGATCCGCGCTATAAGGGCGCGCAGATTCTGATTGCGGGCAAGAACTTTGCCTGCGGATCGAGCCGCGAACACGCTGCATGGGCGCTCAGTGATTTTGGCTTCCGCGTGGTAATCGCGCCGACTTTTGCGGACATTTTCTTTTCCAATGCAGGCAAGAACGGCATCGTGCTGGCACGCTTGAGCGAAGAGCATGTGGCCAAGCTACTCACGAACGCGAAGACGATTGCGAATTATCAACTTACTGTCTCGCTGGAAGAGCAGACGGTGACCGACAGTAAGGGATTCAAGGCGAGCTTTGAGATTGATCCGTTCCGCAAGTTCTGCCTGACGGAAGGGCTGGACGATATCGGCCTCACTCTGCGCCATGAAGCGGCACTCGACACATTTGAAGCAAAGCATGACCAAGCCAACTGGCTGAAAGCGAAATAACCATGACGATTGAAGGCAAGCGACAGAGTATTCCGATGACCGAAGGGCCGAGCCGGGCAGCGGCGCGCTCTTATCTGCGCGGGGTTGGTTACAGCAAAGATGATCTGCACAAGCCGATTATTGGGATTGCGAATACGTGGACCGAGATCGGCACGTGCAACGTGCACCTGCGCGAGATTGCCGAGGCTCTCAAGGAGGGCATTCGCGAGGCGGGCGGCACACCGATGGAGTTCAACACCATCACCATCCACGACGGCATCACCATGGGCACGCAGGGGATGAAGGCTTCGCTGGTATCGCGCGAGGTGATTGCTGACTCGATTGAGTTGGTGGCGCGCGGGAATCTCTTCGACGGACTGGTGGGCATCGGCGGCTGCGACAAAAATATGCCGGGCATTATCATGGCGCTGTGCAGGCTGGATATTCCGGGGATGATGCTCTACGGCGGATCGATTGCGCCGGGCAAACTGAATGGCAAGGACATCACTATTCAGGATGTTTTCGAGGGCATCGGTTCTCATGCAGCCGGGCGGATTGACGACGCGGGTCTTGAAGCTCTGGAAGCTCATGCCTGTCCGGGTGCGGGCGCGTGCGGCGGGCAGTTCACCGCGAATACCATGGCCATGTCTGCGGAGATTCTGGGCATTGCGCCGATCAAGCTTTCCGGCGTTCCAGCGACCAGTTCGGACAAGCACGCCGCTACGCGCGAGGCTGGGCGCATGCTGATGGACGCGGTGCGCGCCAATCGCAGGCCGTCACAGATTATTACGCGCAAATCGATGGAGAACGCCATCGCCAGCGTGGCCGCCAGCGGCGGATCGACGAATGCCGTGCTGCACCTGCTGGCCATTGCGCGGGAGATGAACATTCCGCTGACCATTGACGATTTCGACGCGATCAGCAAACGCACGCCGTATATCTGCAGCTTGACTCCGGCGGGGAAGTTTGTTGCTTCGGATTACCAGGCAGCGGGCGGATCGCGGTTGCTGGCCAAGAGGTTGATCGACGCGAAACACGCTGACGGCTCGGCGCTGACGATCAGCGGAAAAACGTTGGCAGAAGAGGCTGCGCTGGCGAAAGAGACTCCGGGGCAGCAGGTGATCGGCACATTCGAGAAGCCTATCAAGCCCAATGGCGGCCTGGTTATTTTGAAGGGCAATCTCGCTCCTGAAGGCTGTGTGATGAAGGTAGCCGCTGCGGACCGCGTGGAGCATCGTGGGCCGGCACGCGTCTTTGATCGCGAAGAAGACAGCTTTGCCGCCGTGCAGGCCGGGAAGATCAAGCCGGGCGACGTGCTGGTGATTCGCTATGAAGGCCCCAAGGGCGGACCCGGGATGAGAGAGATGCTGCAAGTGACGGCGGCCATCAGTTCGAGCGCCGAACTGAGCGCGACAGTCGCTCTCATGACCGATGGGCGCTTCAGCGGGGCGACGAGAGGCTTCACTGCTGGACACGTGGCGCCGGAAGCGTTTAACGGCGGGCCCATCGCCGCAGTACGCGAGGGTGACATTATTCACTTCGACATTCCCAACCGCAAGTTGACGCTGGAAGTCAGCGATGAAGAAATCGCAAAACGGCTGAAGGGCTTCAAGCCACCTGCGTTGCGCTGGCCGCGCGGCGTCTTTCGCAAGTATGTGGACCGAGTTAGCAGTGCTTCAGAAGGCGCAATCACGTAAGCGCAGCTGGCAGCGCGAACTTTGACTTTTTGAATGATTACTTTCCCAGGTCCCAGAATCGGGACCTGGGGCACCCAAAGTAAGTGGCTCAACAGGAGGCCGAACATGGGAAAAACCGTTAAGACGCAAGCATCGAATAATCCACCCGCACGCCTGACTGGCGCGGAGATTGTGTGGGCTACGCTGGAGGGCGAGGGCGTCACGCAGGTCTTCGGCTATCCAGGCGGAGCGATTCTACCTGTCTACGACGCGCTGCGCAAGTTTCCCATTCACCATACGCTGGTGCGGCACGAACAGGGCGCGGCGCACATGGCCGACGGCTATGCACGCGCCTCGGGCAGGGTGGGCGTGGCGATTGCGACCAGCGGCCCCGGCGCGACAAACTTAGTCACCGGCATCGCCACCGCGATGCTTGACTCGATTCCCATTGTCTGCATCACCGGCAATGTCTCCAGCAAAGTACTGGGCACGGACGCGTTTCAGGAAGTGGACATTACCGGCATCACGCTGCCGGTGACCAAGCACAACTTCCTTGTCAACCGCGCCGAAGATGTTGCTCCGGCGATTCGCTACGCATTTCAGATTGCGCAAACAGGACGTCCGGGACCGGTGCTGGTGGATATTACCAAGGACGCGCAACAGGGCACAGCGGAGTTCGATTTTGCCGCAGCCAAGCCGAAGACGCATCGGCCACACCCCATGCTGAAGGTGGAGGAGCAAGGACTAGCACAGGCCGCCGAACTGATTCGCAACGCCAAGCGGCCGGTGATTCTGGCCGGGCACGGCATTATCGAATCCGGCGCGGAGAAGCAGATTTATGCGCTGGCCGAGCGCGCGCAGATACCGGTGGCGCTTACGCTGCTGGGGCTGGGCAGCTTCCCTGCCTCGCACAAGCTCAACCTGGGCATGATGGGCATGCACGGAGAGTCATGGGTGAATCACGCCATACAGGAGGCCGACCTGCTGATTGCCTGCGGCATGAGATTCGATGATCGCGTCACCGGAACCACTTCGACGTATGCCACCAAGGCCAAAAAGATTCACATTGAGGTTGATCCGGCTGAGGTGAACAAGAACATCAAGGTGGATGTAGCGCTGGTGGGCGATCTGCGCGAGGTGCTGGAGCTGCTGCTTCCACGCATTAGCGGACGCGACGGTTCGGCGTGGATCAAGACCATCGAAGCCAGCAAGGGTGAAGTAGCGGTGCGCGACATCAAGAACCTGCCCGACTCCGGGCATCTCTATGCGGCGCACGTCATCAACGATATCTGGCGTATGACCGGGGGCAACGCCATCCTGGTGACCGACGTGGGCCAGCACCAGATGTGGGCGGCGCAGTATTACCACCACGAACTGCCACGCACGCTGATCACTTCGGGCGGACTGGGGACCATGGGATTCGCGCTGCCGGCGGCCATCGGGGCAAAGCTTGCCTGCCCGGAGAAAGAGGTCTGGGTGATCGCCGGCGATGGTGGCTTCCAGATGACCGCGGCAGAGCTGTCGACCATTGTGCAGGAAGGCATCAAGATCAACATCGCCATCATCAACAACGGCTACCTGGGGATGGTGCGCCAATGGCAGGAGTTTTTCTACGAGAAGAACTACGAATCCACGCCGCTGGTCAGCCCCGACTTTGTTAAACTCGCGGATGCTCACGGCATCCAGGGCCTCACCGTTCGCACGCGCGCCGAATTGGCTGAAGCCGTGAACACAGCGCGCAACGCTCCGGGAACGTTTCTGCTCAACTTCAAGGTGGAGAAGGAAGACTCGGTTTATCCGATGATCCCCGCCGGATCTTCACTGCATGAGATGATCAGGCGACCGGGAAAAGACCCGCTGGAAGAGTCATAAGGAACAGCCACTAGATGTTAGCTTCTAACTCCAAGCTTGTTCATTGCCGCAACGAGTGTTTTTTATGGCTCGGACAAGCCAGGAGTTGCAAAGCTAAAAGCTAGAGGCTAGAAGCTAGAGGCTGATTTATGATGCACACATTTGTCGCTTACGTGGAAGACCGGCCGGGCGTGCTTACGCGCGTGGCCTCGCTCTTCCGCCGCCTGAACATCAACATCCATTCGCTCACCGTGGGCGGCAGCGAGCGCGCCGGGCTGTCGCGGCTGACGCTGGTCTGCGAGGCCTCGGCCGAGGCCGGACACCGCATCCGCGCCAGCCTGTATAAGCTGGAGAATGTGGTCGATGTAGACGACATCGCCCAGGCGCCGTCGGTGACCCGCGAGCTGGCGCTCATCAAGGTAGCCGCCACGCACCGCAACCGTTCTCAGATCTTCGAGCTGGCCGAGGTCTTTCGCGCAGACATCGTCGACGTGGCAACGGAGTCGCTGACCATTCAGTTAACCGGCGTTGAAAGCAAGATCGAAGGACTCATTCAGGTACTTGAAGAAGGCGAGAACCGCATTCTCGAAATTTGCCGCAGCGGCAAGATGACCATGCGCCGCGGCCATCACACCAGCGGTGTGCTCAAGGCAATGGGCACCGTTCCGGACGAGGCTGAGAAAGAGGCCGCGGAAGAAATTGTAGAAGGCGGAACATCTGGCGATTTCTAAAGTTGTCATTCCCTCATGGGCTAAAGCCCGGTTGATTTTGCCAAGTTAACGTACGGGCTAAAGCCCGTACCCTTCAGAACATCAAGTTATTGTGAATGTTCTTGAATCAACTTTAACCAGCACGCAAAGGAAGCGAGAAAAACATGGCGAAGACTTACTACGACAACGATGCCGACCTTACTCTGATTCAGGCAAAGAAGGTGGCCATCATCGGCTATGGCTCTCAGGGGCATGCACATGCCCTCAACCTCAAAGACTCAGGTGTCCGCGTCAAGGTGGGACTGGCAGCGGGTTCAAAGTCTATCGCCAAGGCGCAGAAGGCCGGGCTGGAAGTGGACACCGTTGCCGCGGTCACCAAGTGGGCCGACGTGGTGATGGTTCTGGTTCCCGATCAGACGGCGGCCAAGTTGTATGCGGAGGAGATTGGGCCGAACCTGAGCGCGGGCAAGCTGCTGATGTTTGCGCACGGCTTCAACATTCACTTCAAGACCATTGTGCCGGCGGCGGGCATCGATGTGGGCATGGCCGCACCCAAGGCTCCGGGGCATCGCGTGCGCGAGGTCTTCATGGAGGGCGGCGGCGTTCCCTGCCTCATCGCCATTCACCAGGACGCGACGGGCAAGGCTCACGAACTGTGCCTGAGCTACCTGAAGGGCATCGGAGGCACACGGGCCGGAGTGCTGGAGACAACCTTCAAGGAAGAGACCGAGACCGATCTCTTCGGCGAGCAGGCGGTGCTATGTGGCGGCGTGAGCGCGCTCATTAAGGCGGGCTATGAAACGCTGGTGGAGGCTGGCTATCAGCCAGAGAGCGCCTACTTCGAGGTGCTGCACGAGCTCAAGCTGATTGTGGATCTGATCTATCGCGGCGGCCTGGCCTATATGCGCTACTCGGTCAGCGACACCGCCGAGTGGGGCGACTATGTGAGCGGTCCGCGGGTGATCAACGCCGAGAGCCGCAAGGCAATGAAGCAGATTTTGGCGGAAATCCAGGATGGGTCTTTCGCGAAGAAATTCCTAGCTGATCAAAACTCTGGCCGCAAGGAGTTTTTGGCTTTCCGCGAGGCTGAGGCCAAGCACCCGGTGGAGATTGTGGGCAAAAAGCTGCGCGCCGCCATGCCGTTCCTTGATCCGGTGACGGTGGAGGAAGTGGCGAAGACACGATAAACCAGGGCCATCGACCCTCTATAGATCCCAGAATGCTGGAATTTCGAGGGCCGATGGAGTTGGTTACAAGCAGTTATCGCTCTTTTCGAGATTTTACCGTCAGGCGCGCAAATCCTGCCAGGCATGCCAAGCCGGTGCCGAGCAACAGCAGTGAGGAGGGTTCGGGCGTGGCCGACGAGCCACCTTCCATATCCGCCGCGGTCACGCCGACCATCTGCAGGCCGCCGTAGGTGCCGTCCCAGGTCATGGTTCCGCCACCCGAGGACCAGGTGTCGTAGACGTAGATCAGATCATCATCCGAATCGTAACCATAGCCCAGCATCGTATGACTGGACAACTCGATCAGCACGGGAATTCCGGCGTTGATGCTCGCTTCGTAATCCGCGAAGGTGTAGCCGTAGGGAGCGGAAGCGGAGTAAGCAAGCTGGTCGTAAAAATTGGTTGCGGTGTCTGAGTATCCGGCGGCGTTGACATACGCCCAGAGTCCGTAAACGATGCCGGTATCAATGCCGTAATTCATCGAATCCTGCGCGGTGAACGGGGTCCCGTTGTCATAGAAGTAGCCTGCGGAACCGCCCGACGCATTGGTTCCCATATCGGCGGCCATTATGGCAATGGCGCTGGAAACCACCGTGCTTGAGGTGGTAAAGGTGTTCAGCACCGGAGTTCCGCCGGCGATCAGATTCGTATACGACTGGCCATCAAATCCGTTCAAATCGTAGTAGGCCATGAGCATGGTGCCGGAGGTCGGCGAACAGCCCAGCGTCCATGCGTAATCGGGAACATTCGAGAGCAGAACGGTATTGGCATGCGCCGCCGTGCAGAGAAAGAGGAAGGCCGCGATAAGAAGGTTTTTCATTGACCGAAAGTGAAACAAATCGTCTTCCATAGTATTGCGAGTCAATTCCGAATCACGCTCCAGGCCTATGCGACTTCAAACGGGGAGGCATGGATTGCTCATAACCGCTGCCGTCGAGGCCGGAAAACGTGATTCCCTGCAATGTGTAGCATAAAACGTGGATTTCGTTACATTATGCTCCTTAATACCTGTGCGCGCCACATAAACTTTCTTACCATCTACTTTCGCAGGAATGGTGAAGCTCATGGCGGCGCCGGGATGAGGCATCCCATGCAGATCGTGGGGAAGAAACCGCGCGCTGCGATGCCGTTCCTTGATCCTGTGACGGTGGAGGAAGTGGCGAAGAGCCGGTAGTAAAGTTTTCGATTCAGCTAAGCAGCCGGTTCGTATCGCCAAGTGATTCGGACCGGTTGATTACTGTCAGGCCAGAGCGCAGGGCAAGCCATGGACTGCGCTGGTGATTCAATCCGACCACTTTGCCAGGCATCATACCGTCACGGTTCTGCCCGTTACTACTGAGATACTCCCTATTGACATTTTTCGCATTGCTGTGGAAATGAGCGAAAAAAACGGCCTACGGGCGCACTCGCAGATTATGGTGGACAAGGCTCACACCATTCCTCACGACAAGGCGGGCGAAGCATTCGGCGTGTTGGAAGCGCGGACACTGTCTGCCGTGAATCGGGCGCTTGCCGTTTTTCAGGGGCTGGGTTGTGGGTCGACTATTCCCGCCCTGGCCGCAAAACAAGAACGCAGCGAGGATGGGGCACCCAAATTTACACGAATTATCGGCGGGGACCAGTAGCCGGCACTGGAGGTCGGTAGCACGCGGCTACTGGTGATCCCTGCACAAACGAAGCTAGCTGCGGCTTCCCCTTTCCACGGCTACTCCGTGTCGCCCGGCTCAAAGAGGCATTCGTACACGCTTCCGAACCATGTTGACAAATGGAGTGTCTCCCATGGCGAGAGGACGTTCCGTGACGGCCATCACACACGTGTGTAACAACATCAAAATATCTGTATGCTGTTCAAATTTGACCAAAATTCTGAAATATTTGCTGGTCACTTTTGAACATCTCGAACACAATTCCGCACCCTCCACACTCAAATCGCCTTTGTTTACAACAGACCTGGAAGAGAGATTGACAAAGCGCTCTCCTGCTTTGAAAATCGGAGACTCAGTTTTTTCGGTGCAAATCTACCCCCTGGCAGCTAACCTGTGCAAGAATCGGGCTCAACCTGCTGCCGGGACTGGCCAAGGCGTGCGACTCATATACTGTGGGAACAGGCTTGGGCCTGTTGCGGGGCATAGCGGAATTCGGGAGCACGTAGAAGGAGCGGAAGATGGCACTGGTAGATTGGGCAATCGTGGTGGTGTTGGTGCTGTCCGTGTTTGGAGGCCTGACCCAGGGGTTTTTCCGGTCTGTCTTCTCGCTGGGCGGCCTGGTGCTGGGCCTGGCGCTGGCGGACTGGAACTATGGCCTCATTGCGGCGCTGGTGTTGCCCGTTGTGCACATTGAAGCGGTGGCCAATGTGATCGGGTTTCTGCTGATTGCGCTGATTGTGATGGGGTTGGCCGGAGTTGCCGGAAAAATTCTATCCAAAGTCTTCCACCACCTGGGATTAGGTTGCCTGGACAGGCTGGCTGGGGCGGTGTTCGGCTTTTTTCAGGGAGCGCTGCTGGTGATGGTAGTGATACTGGCGACCCTGGCCTTTTTCCCAAGAGCCCACTGGCTGAAGGATGCTCAATTGCCCCGGTACTTTTTCGGGGCCTGTCATCTGAGCACGGAGATGAGCCCTGCTGATCTGGCCGAGCGCATTCGACTGGGCCTCATGGCGCTGGAAAATGAGTCGCCGCAGTGGCTGCACCCCGGCAACGGTGGATTATGATTTTTTTCAAGGCATAACCCAGCGAAATATGGCAATCTAGTAGAGCAAGCAGAGGTGGACGTGAAACGAGTTCTGGACGGCCTGGTAACGCAAATGCACTCCAGCGGTATTCGCTACGAGGACGCCGTACGCGAGTTCAAGAAGCAATACCTGCGCGAAGTGCTGGTGGCTCACCGGGGCAACCAGTGCAAAGCAGCCAAAGAGTTGGGAATGCATCGCAATACACTGAGCCGGACGATGGCCGAGCTGGAGCTGAGCCTGGCCGAAGTTCGCGCCTGCCTCAAACGTCCGCCGCGCAGTGAACGTCCTGTTTATAGCGCAACACGCCAGGTCTTCGGCCGGGGCTGACGGCGCTCCTCAAGGACATGCAGATTTCCCCACAGTCCACCACAGCGCGCGCAGACAAGACTCACTCTTTATTTAGGAGGTGGGCGCATTTTTGGGCGCCAGTGCTGCTGCTGGTAGTGTTTTCCGGCGGCAGAGTCCAGGCCCAGGCAGCAGAACCTCCTGCACAGAGCGGCACCCGAGAGCCAGCTTCCGCCACAGACCAGACTCCTGATACGCAGCCAGCCAGGGCGGTGCACACTTCCGACCGCCGGAAGGCGGCAAAGCTCTACATTGCATCCAGCAAGCTATTCGTTGGCGAGCATTATGAAGAGGCTATGCGCGGCTATGAGCAGGCGGCCGCGCTGGACCCCGGAACCGCCGACTACCGGCTGGCGGCGAGTGTGGCACGCAGCCACGCTGTGACAGCGCTGATTCAGGCCGCGGCCAAGGACAGGATGCGCGGCGATGTGGCGCTGGCACGCTCCACCCTGGGCCATGCGCTCGAACTGGATCCAAAAAACATTCAGGTGACTCAACACCTGTACGAGCTGGGGGATGATGCCCTGCTGGGGCAATCCAGGCCCACCTACGAGCAAGCCGCGGGCAAGGTTGGCGCTGTGGTGGAACTCAAGCCCACGACTGGAGTACAGAGCTTTCACCTGCGCTCCGACGCGCGCCAGATCATCCAGAAGGTCTTCAAGGCCTATGGAATAGACGCCTCGGTGGACAGCACCGTTCCCGCCACACAGAGCCGGCTGGATGTGGATGACGTCGATTTCGAGACGGCGGCGCGCGTGGTTGCGCTGATAACGGCATCGTTCTACGTTCCGCTGGATGCGCATCATGTGCTGGCAGCCCGCGATACACGGGAGAACCGCCAGCAGTTTACGCCCCTGGAATTCGAGACTGTCTACCTGCCGGGGTTGAGCGCGACGGAGTTGACCGACGTGGTTAACCTGGCCAAAAACGTGTTCGGTGCGCAGCAGGTAACGTCAGAACCCACCTCCGGTACAATCACCATCCGCGCCTCTCATAGCGCGATCAATGCGTTCAATGCCACCATGCGCGAGCTGCTGGACGGGCGAAACCAGGTGATGCTGGAGGTGCGCATGATCCAGATTGCGCATACCAGCACGCGCAATACCGGAGTGCAACCGCCGCAGAGCGTCTCAGCCTTCAACGTCTATGCCCAGGAACAATCCCTCCTGAGCTCAAACCAGAGCCTGGTGCAGCAGATTATCTCCTCTGGTTTGGCCGCTCCCGGCGACACGCTGACGATCCTGGGCATTCTGCTGGCATCCGGGCAGATATCGAGTTCCCTGTTTTCCAATGGCGTTGCCCTGTTTGGCGGCGGGCTGACTCAATCCGCACTTGCTCCGGGCAAGGTCACGGCCAATATGAACCTGAACTCCTCGGATTCGCGCGAGCTGGATGAGATGCAGTTGCGGCTGGGCGACGGCGAGGCAGCCACCATCAAGTCAGGCACGAAATATCCCATCCAGACTTCTTCGTTCTCCAGCCTGGGGGCCAGCGTCCCGAATATTCCGGGACTGACGGGCGCGGGAACCTCCGGGGCCCTCTCTTCGCTGCTGGCTTCTTACGCCGGCAGCGTACCGAATATTCCGCAGGTGCAGTACGAGGATCTGGGCCTGACCCTGAAGGCGACCCCCAAAGTGCTGCGTAACGACGAGGTTGCGCTCTCCATCGACATGAAAATCGATGCACTTTCGGGAACTACCATCAATGGCAATCCGGTGCTCAACAATCGCGCCTGGTCCGGGGTGGTGACTCTGAAGCAGGGCGAGGCCGTGGAGGTGGTGAGCGAGATGGACAAGTCAGAGACTCGCGCCGTGAGCGGCGTGCCAGGAATCAGCGAGATTCCCGGCCTGAATAATCTGACCGGCAATGAAATGCAGAAGAATTATGCGACGCTGCTGATTATCATGACGCCCCACGTGATTCGGGGCACGCAGGCAGCCGGGCACTCGCCGATGCTGCGCGTGGAGCGCAGCCCGGCACAGTAGAGATATATCCCACCTTAGATCACCCCAGCGAGCAAAGTTCACTCGCCGGGGACCCCGATAGCCGCAAGAACAAGTGCGCGGCGAGGATGGGGCACAGCGTTCCAAAACTTCTGGGCCGGATCAACAATAAGACAAGGGCAGACAGGATTGAATTCCCTGTCTGCCCATGCGTGATGCGTGTTCTTCAGCGAATCTTCCGGCTTGTTATATTGCCCTTCTTACTGGGCCGTCACACCGTCAATCTTTGCCTGGAAGAGAATGATCTGCTTGATGGTGTCGTAGGGTGCGTTTGCGGGAATCGGGCGGCCGTTGATCAGCAGCGTGGGAGTTTGACTAATCTTCAGGTCCTGGGAGAGCTTCACGGACGCGTCAACGGCAGCAATGGTTGCTGGGGTCTTGGCGCAATCGGCAATCGCCACCGGGTCCAGGCCAGCCTTGATCACGGCGTTATTCAGGGTCAGAGTGGCGCCGTCCGCGCTGGCCAATCCGTCCTGGCCATCAAAGACGGCCGCAGCGAAGGTGAAGAAGGCGCTGCTGCCGCCCTGCTTGGTTACGCAGATTCCATAGGCAGCCGCACCGGCAGCGGCGGGATGCATGGGCAGAGGATAGTTCTGAAATACAAAGCGGGCCTTGGGAAAATCCACCGCCAGCTTGTCCATGTTGGGCTGCGCGTCTTTGCAGTGTGGGCACTGGAAGTCGGCAAACTCGATAATCTCCAGGTCTTTGGAGGCTGATCCACGGTAGGGGCCATCGGCGCGTTGCAACGCCACGGCGCGCGTTTCGGCATAGGGATTGGCACCAAAGGGCATGATGTCGTCGCCGGCAAAGATGTGCTTGTTGTCGGGAAGGACGAAGAACTGGGCGGGGACGATCTTCTGCTTCCCGCTCTTGTCGCCCACCAGCAAGACCACCCTGCTGATGCCATCAACTTCAGTCTTCTGGATGGCCCACACCTCCCAGACGCGGTTCTCATCGTAGCCCCAGCTGGCCTGCAAAAAGGCGTTGACGGTATCTTTGGTGGGCGCCGCTGCGGTGAAATTGGCGGGATCGGGTTTAGGAAAGACGGGCGCCGCGGCAGGAGCCGGCCCGGAGGGAGCCTGCACGGCGGGCGCGGCGGGCACATCCTGCTGGGCAGCGGCCTGGTTGACGGACAGGAACATAGCGACCAGCGCCAGAGCACCGGCAAAACGAATCGACAGACGGATCAAGCTGATTCTCCTTCAACTGTGGAAAAGCTGAACTGTGGGAGGGTTCCCAAGTACTAGCTTATACCTGAACTTTGACGGCGATGGGAAATCTACGGCCCATGCCAAACGACTTGGAGGTCACCTTCAGGACGGGTGCGGCCTGCTGGCGTTTGTACTCGCTGCGCTCCACCAGGCGCACTACCTGTTGGACGAGACCCAGGGGAAATCCGTTTGCCTGGGCGATCTGCTCGGGGGTTTCGTAGCGCTCGACATAGGCCTCGAGAATGGGATCGAGAACTTCGTAGGGCGGCAACGAGTCAGTGTCTTTCTGGTCCGGGCGTAGCTCGGCCGAAGGCGGTTTATCCAGAATTGCCCGTGGAATTACCTCGCCCGCGCGGTTAAGCCAGCGGCTAACCGCGTAGACGCGCGTCTTCACCAAGTCGCCTATCACAGCCAACGCGCCAACCATATCACCATAAAGGGTACAGTAACCTACGGCCATCTCCGACTTATTGCCCGTAGTCAATACCAGCGAAGAATATTTATTGGAAAGCGCCATTAGCAAATCGCCGCGAATCCGCGACTGGATGTTTTCCTCGGTGGTGTCGGGCTTGGTCCCGACGAAGAGCGGCTCAAGGGCGTGAGTGAACTCCTGAAAGAGGCCGCTGATGCCTATGACCTCAAATCGAATGCCCAGATTGGCAGCCAGCCGTCGGCTGTCGTCGATGGAGCCGGACGAGGAGTAGGGGCTTGGCATGCCGATGCCGACGACGTTTTCGGCACCCAGGGCATCGGTAGCAATGGCTGCCACCAGAGAGGAGTCGATGCCGCCGCTGAGGCCCACCAAGACTTTTTTGAAGCCACACTTGCGCACGTAATCGCGCGTTCCCAGCACCAGGGCGCGGTAGGCAGCCTCGGTGTCGTCCTCTGCGGGAACGGGGATGGGCGGCGCGTCGAATGGATCTACCAGAATCAGGTCCTCTGCAAAGGAGGCAGCCTGGGCAATCAGTTCTCCTCGCGCATTGAGAGCCAGCGAAGTGCCGTCGAAGATCAGGCTGTCGTTGCCCCCTACCTGGTTGCATAGCAATACCGGAATTCCATTGTGGCAGGCAATCGCCGAGAGCATCTGGCGGCGAAGAGCGCGCTTGCCGTGCCAGAAGGGCGACGAAGAGAGGTTGATATGCACGGCTGGCTTCTGGCTCATCAACTCTTCGATCGGATCGACGGCGTACAGGCGTTGCTGCCAGAAATTCTTGTCGTTCCAGGCATCCTCGCAGATGGTGATGGCCAGCCGGAGGCCGTCCAGATCGACTACCTGCTGAGGCCGCGATGGGGCGAAGTAGCGCTGCTCGTCAAAGACATCGTAAAAAGGCAGGAGCTGCTTGTGCTGTTCGAGCAGCAGGCGACCGCCATCGAGCAGAACTGCGGCGTTGACGGCCGGTCGTTCACCCCAGCAAATACCGGATTGGGGAGACGTTGGCTTGGTTCTCTCACGCTCGACCGGCAGGGCCACGCCCGCCAGCACTGCGGTGGGCAAATCACGTGTGGCCTCGGCCAGCTCATCGACGGCCGTGCGGCAGCGAGCCAGGAAACTCGGTTTTTCAAGAAAGTCGGCGGGCGGGTAACCGCAAACAACCAGCTCGGAGAAGACGGTGAGCCGCGCTCCCTGTGCGGCCGCACGACGGCTGACCGCGACAATCTTTTCAAGATTTCCGGTGAAATCCCCGACAGTTGGATTGATCTGGGCTAGCGCGATCTTCACACTCCCAGTTTAATCGAAGAGGCAGCTTATAGTTTGCAGCTATCAGCTAAACCCTGCGGCGTGGATACGACGTAAGTTGCGTCTTATTCCGAAGGCAACGTGTAGGCATCCAGAGCCAGAAATTGCTGAATATCCGGATCGGAAGAGGCCAAAAAGCCATGAAGAGGGCCGAAATACAATGCCCTGCCCTGATGGAGGAAGAGAACCAGGTCGGCGAGCCGCTCGGCAAAGCGCGTATCGTGAGTGACCACAATGCTGGTGAAACGTAGCTGGCGCTTGAGCCGCTGGATGAGGTCGCCGAGAAGGCGGGCGATGATGGGGTCGACCATAGTTGTTGGCTCGTCGTAGAGCACCACTTCGGGCTTGGCGGCGAGGGCGCGGGCGATGGCTACGGCGCGCTTTCGGCCTGTGGAGAGGCTGGCCGGCAGGGCATCGAGCACGTCTTCGGCGCCCACCAGGCTGATGAGGCGATCCACTGACTGCAAAATCTCATCCTCGCTTTGGCCGCCACGTTCGCGCATAGGAAAGGCTACATTTTCACGTACGCTGAGGGAATCGAAGAGGGCGCCGTTCTGGAAGACCATGGTGATGCGCTTGCGGACGGCCCGCATGCCCTCTTCGCTGAGGGTGGTAATCTCCTGGCCATCGACGCGGATGGAACCTGAATCCGGGGAGAGAAAGCCCATTAACATGCGCAGGGCCACCGATTTGCCCACGCCGCTACGGCCTAGAATGCAAAGGGTTTGTCCGCGATCTACATAAAAGCTCACGTCCTCCAGAACGGAGCGGCCATCGAAGGAGATGCCGACGTGGCTGAAGGAGATGAGGGGCTCTGTGGAGAGCGCCGCATTGGAGGGGAAATCGGACATGGCTCAGATTTAGATTACGCGATTGGGATGGCGTTGATCAGGTCAATTTTTACGCATGATGGGTGGTTTTTGGATAAGAAGAGTCGAATTCGCGATGGGCGGTTTATGCGTCATTATGGATAGGATTTTTGGGGGATATATGCGTAGTTATGCGTAGGGCCGGGAAAAAATATGCGTAGTTATGGGTGTGATCGGGGTTTTATCCGGCTGGTGCGATGGGTTGCCTGTCAGGCAAACGGCTCTGCCGTAGAATCAACTTACGCGACCGGAGTGGATATGAAAATACTGAAGGTATTGGGCGTATTGGCCGGATTGTATCTTTTGGCTTTGACCCTGTTCTTTGTATTTCAAAGAAGTTTATTTTACTTTCCCAGCCAAGACCATATCTCCATCAGCGAAGCACACGCGAACAGAGCTTTCAAGAATTTCTCCGTAAAAACAGAAGACGGGCTTAATTTGACAGCCTGGTACGCACCCGCAACCAGCAAGACCTATACCTTTGTCTTTTTTCACGGCAATGGGGATCGTTTGTTTACTGCGTCGCCTGTCGCCGATCCGTACATTGGCGCGGGGTATGGGTTTCTAGTTGCGGAGTATCGCGGATACAGCGGATTGCCCGGAAAACCGACGGAGGCCGGCTTGTATGCCGACGCGCGTGCCTATATCAAAGGGCTGATGGCGCAAGGAGTCAAAAGCGAAAACATCATCCTGTTTGGGCAATCCATGGGAACGGGCGTGGCTGTGCAGATGGCCGGGGAATTCCCTGTCGGCGGAGTGATGCTGCTGGCTCCATATACATCCGTTGCAGAGATAGCGCAACGGAATTATCCGTATTTCCCCGCAAAATATATAATCCTGGACCGTTACGAGAACGACAAAAAGATGAAGAATATTCACGCGCCACTTCTGATAATCAACGGCGCGAGGGACCAACTCATTCCTCCGTCTCAGGGAAAACAGCTTTATGGCCTGGCGAATGAACCCCGGCAATTCTATTCACTTCCCGGTCACGGCCATAATGATCTATTTGATGATGCTGCGATTATCGGGCTGGATTGGGCGAAGAGGCTGCCGGCAGCAAATTGAGGTAGAAGAAAATTACGAATAATTAGATTTTGGATTCCCAGGTCTTAAAAGCTAGACCTGGGGCACCTGCCCTTCCCGGGAAAAAAGCGCGGGAAAGATGGGCCCACGCTGTTTTGTGGTTAGTTTAAGGACGAACCACCCGTTCCGAAGCCGTTAAGCCGCACATCTGGGCTTTTCTGTATCCCAGAGCGATCATCTCGGCTGCCCGGTCGAATTCCAACGTCTTACACGCACTCCGGGGAATCTCTATGACTATATCCGGTGGATAGGCGGCCAGCTTCTGGCGGGCAATCGTGCTCTGCATGGCTTCGAAGCCCTGAATGGCGATTTCGTACGGCCCCCAATCCCGACTGCCACCGCCTGGCATGGATGGTTGGAGGCGGCTGATAAAGCGATTGATTTTCTCGCGGAAGGGGGACGAAGGGGACTGCGGGGCGGCACTCGCCTCAACAAGTTCTATCGGACTTTCAGCGGGCCCGTTCAGATTCACGGCGATGGTTATGTCGGTTTGATCGCCAGAGGTGGGCGCGATGGGCACGGGATTCAGAACCCCTCCATCGACAAGATCGACTCCCTTGTACCTGAATGGGGTGAAAAAGAGAGGAATAGCGAAAGAGGCGCGCATGGCATCGAAGAGATTGCCCGACCGTATCCAAACTTCCTTCTGGCCTTTCAGGTCAGCGGCAACGGCGGTAAATGAAATGGGGAGGTCTTCGATCAATTTCTCGCCCACCAGGCCGATCAGGGTATTGACGAGTTTCTCCCCTCTCACCAGCCCACTCTTATCCCAGGAAAGATCGAGCAGGGTGAGGATGTCGACTTTGGTCAAGCAACGCACCCATTGCTCATATACATCCAGTTTTCCGGCAGCGTATATGCCGCCGATGACTGCGCCGATGGAGCAGCCGACTATGGACTTGATCTTGAAATCATTTTCTTCGAGCCAATGAATGACGCCAATGTGCGCTAGACCTCGAGCGCCACCGCTTCCGAGAACCAAGGAAACGGTCTTACTGTTCGCCGTCGACATTTTCTCACCGCATACCTTTCACTGAGATGAAATCTTTCTGGGGCCGCCTTTTTTCATCGCCAGATTGCCCTCGGCCGGGTACGCCGGATTGTGCATTTCGGTGGGCATATCGTCACCTTAATGGTAATCGCGATCACTCAGGCGTGAGAGGCGGTCTGGCGTGCCAGCCACGACCTGAGCGCCTGATCCGCGCGGCCTTGCCAGCCGTTGCCGGTGGCGCGCAGACCCTCGGCCACATCAGGAGAGAGACGAATGGAGATAGGAACCTTCTTGGGCGCCTTCTGCGGGCCGCGCTTGCCGAGCTTAAGCAGAACTTTCTGTTCCGCCGCGGGCAATGCGGAGAAAGGCTTGAAGCGGGCAACATCGGCGGCTCGAATCTCTCGCACCTCGCCGTCTTCGTCAATCAATGGTTTGCGGTTTGCCATAGAGCTTTGCCTCTCTTTTATTAGTTTTGCGGAATCTGATGACGCGGATTCCTTCGGGTTTGGGAATGTAACAGAGCAGGTGCAATCGCTTGTCGAGATAGCCGACGGCTACGCGCCGTTTTTCGCCGTGACGGGAATAGTCCGCGATCAACGCGGTCTTGAAATCGAAGTCCGCAGCCCGCTCGAAGGAGAGTCCGCGTTCGCGGATATTGCGCTCATTCTTGGCGGGATCGTACGTGATTCCCATAGGTTTATTGTATATACTATTTGTTTAAAGTCAAGTTGATTGCAGATAATATGATTTTCCAGGCCTGAAAATCCGGAGTTGGGGCCGCCGGCTAGGAACGGCGGAGCCGCAGAACGTCAAGCAATTCCGTAGGCGCAGTGATGCGCACACCGAGAATCGTCTTTCCGTAAAGGGGGCCAAAATGCCTTTTGTCCCCGGAGAGCAGAAGATCAGCCTGAGCTTGAATCGCTCCCGCCAGGACTGGACGATCTTTCTCGGGCAGTTCGAAGTGATGTGGAATCTCCGGTAGTCTTTCAAAGGAAAGAATTTGCACGGAGCGCATCAGGCATCGCAGCCGTTCAATTTGAGTAATTTGATGCAGGTTGCGCTGCACCTCTCCCATCACGTAGTTGGATGTGACCAGCCGTAGACCCTCCATCCGCCAGATTTGTGCGATCTCACTGTCCTCTTTCCATGCGGCAGAGACCAACACATTGGCATCCAGAAAGATGATCGTCAACGGGGCGTGGCCGGGAATCATTCAGGCCACCGGATATGATCAATGGAATCCGGATTGATGCCCATCCGCTCGACATCCTTGCGCGCCTCCAGATAACCCGCTTTGGTCAACACGTTATTGAGGAAGAACTCGGCCAGCCGCTCGGGAGTGTAGATCTCCGCTTCAACCGGCGTGGTGACGGCGGGACGCAGCAATAAGCCGTCCTCGCGCTCTTCGATGAGCATCGTGCCGCCCTCTTCGAAGTTATAGCGCTTGCGCATTTTGGCCGGAATGACCACTGTGCCCCGTTTGCCGATCTGGACTGTCTGCATTTCAGAACCTCTGATATTCAGAATAGCAGATAATCACGGAAATATGTATTCAGAGGGCAAACGCCGCTTCTCTCTCCGATGTAACTTGATGAAGGGAAATGGTTTGGGTTTGTGAATTCCCAGGTCTGAAAATCCAGACCTGGGCATCCAAACTTTTTTAGGGATGGTCAGACCTGTGCCACTCACCAAGGGTTATTGCTTGACCAACTCCACCCGGCGATTAAGCGCGCGGCCAGCCTCGGTGTCATTACTGGCCACCGGCGCAGTGGGCCCATCCCCGGCTGCCTGCAAGCGGTTGAGGGGCAGCCCATACTGCGTCGTGAGCGCATGGACTACGGCCAACGCCCGCCGCATCGAAAGGTCGATATTGGCGCTCATGGCTCCCACATTGTCCGTATGTCCCACCACATACAGCTTGAGAGCCGGATCGAGAGCGAAGAGCTTGACGATTTCCGCCATGGCCGGAGCCGAGTCCTGCTTTATATCTGCCTTGCCGGTATCGAAGTGAATGCCGTAAACCGCCGCGTGGCCGCTTTTGCCGAGATCGCTCTTGAGGCTGGCCGCCACCACCAGCCCGCTCTCCATGGCCTTCGTTTCCACAAAGTCCAAATCCGTCTCATCCTGCGTCACATGCAGATTCACATAGATGTCTCCTTGTGGCCGAGAGACCTTGCCGGAAAACTGAAAGTGGCCGGCGCCGTACCAGAGATCGGCCCAGTCCGCTGTGGCGTGAAATCTGGAGATGCCGCAAGCATCTGCCTTGCAGACAAAGATCGGCTCGAAGCCCGCACCTCGCAGCGCACTCTCGTAATTGCGATCGATCTCCAGCGCCGAGCGGCCCGCCGGATTTTTGTACACGATTCTTGTGATCTTGCCTTGCACCGGCTGGAACTTGGGCTCTCCCTTCGATGTGACCGCTCCGACAGGGAATTCATACTCGTCGAACTGGTGGGTTGCGTACCGGTCGATGACTGATCCAGGGTACCGCGACACAAAGGGTGAGTCCTTGCTGCCAGCAACATCCTTCGATTGAGCAGAAGCCAGCGCAGCGCACAGGCAGAGAACGAGCAATCCTGCCGGGGAAAAGCGGGAGATTTTCATAGGCGTTCATCCTAGCATCGCGCGCGAGCACCTGTACAGGACTATTTTTATCCAATTCAAAATGGGCCTGAAGAAGTCTGAGCAGGTTCCAGGTATCAGATTCGAATGGTTTTTAGTCAGGCACCCCAGCCAACTATGCGGCGATGCTGAATGGTGCGATTTTGGGGATTTTCTTACGCTTGGCTTGAGCGAATTCATACGACGACTGCATATCAAACCAGAAGCTGGGGTGCGTTCCCAGGGCCGCGGACAGGCGCAGCGACATCTCCGCGGATATGCCCGCGCGGCAATTGAGAATTTTGGAAAGCGTCACGCGCGAGACGTGAAGATGCTTCGCGACATGCGTAATGTTCATCCCTTCCAGGTATTCCTGAAGGACCTGGCCGGGGTGCGCCGGATTGTGCATTTCCGTGGGCATAATGTCTCCTTAGTGGTAATCGCGGTAATCGAGCAGAACGGCATCTTCGCCTTCAAAGGTGAAGGTTAGACGATAGTTGCCATCTACCCGGATCGACCAGTGCCGTTCGCTACCTTGAAGCCGATGCAATCCCCACGAAAGCGGTGTTGCCAGATCGGACGGCTGCTTTGCTTCGTTGAGCGCGGTCAGTTGCAGTCTCAGCTTGTGCGCATGATGTGGTTGAATTCCGGCCTTGCTGTCGGTCTTGTAAAACTTCTCAAGCCCGGCATGGCGGAAGGACTTGATCATTCGTTAACTATAACGCTACGGTTTATAGTTGTCACTGAAAATATGGAATTGGGGCACCCGCAGGCAATTCGGCTCCTCCTCCCCGGTCCCCAACTGCTAGGGACCGGGGGCACCCTCAACTTGATAAAGAGATGTATGAGACCAAGGCCACCCGCCTCCTCCTCCCCGGTCCCCAACTGCTAGGGACCGGGGGCACCCTCAACTTGATAAAGAGATGTATGAGACCAAGGCCACCCGCCCACCTGCCAACCATTATTTATTGGCGGATCAAAGGTATGGCACCCGGCCGTCGAAAGAAGACGCCAGCCCCAACCACAAGCATGCCAAGCAGCAGGTAGATTGCGCTGGGCCCCTCGGGCGTGGGCGTAAATCCATCGCCCGAGGCGAAATAGTCGGTGCCTAAGGGGTCAGGTGCAACGCTCGCATCTTCGTCGTCGTTGGGGAGTGTTATGCCCTGAGGGGCACCGTTGCCGTCAAGGGTAACCAAGGAAGGCGTCAGCGTGCCGGAGGTGCTGCCAAGGTCAGTCTCGAAATCGCTGAGGCATGTGATGACGTCGCACGACGGAGGGTCAAGCACGATCATCATGTTGGCGTAAAAGACGCCTGTAAACGGGTTGAAGGAGTTGAAGAAGGCAAGCCCGCCACTGCCTGCCGGTCCAGTATCGACCCAGGTGTACGCCGCAGGGGTTACCCATTGCGCGGTGGGAATCGAGATATCTGCGCCGACGAAGCCATTGGACTCACCCAAGAAGGTATCGTAGGCGTACCAGTAGCCAGGAATGGTGAGGAGCGAGAGAGATACATAGTTCTCAGGCGCGGTGGGAGCCCCCGGCGCGAGTGCGGTCAGTGCGCTCCAGCTAGCAAGGGGCTGGGGATTGCCGGCCCCCCAGTTGGGAGGGGCAGTGATGACGTAGAAGTAGAAGGGGCCCGCGGCGGCCGGACGAGCGATACCCAAAAATGCGATCACGCCCGCCGTGGCAAGAAGGACTCTTTTGAGCAAAGCAAGGGAATTCATTTCAACCTCCTGGGGAAAGGTGCGGCTGGCCCGGGAACGATCGCAATCCAAGCCTGCAGGTTAGAGACTAAGCGATCCTATTTCACTGACTCTTGCTTCACTTTTACTTGCGGGGAATTCAGGATCGTGCCGGGGGAAGCCAACACGAATTTAACCAAATTCTATCCAATTATTTAAAAAGTGCAAGAAAATCTTTGATCGGGGGGTCGGCGAATCATTGGCCGGGGCGCCCAAAGTGAGGCGGGGAAACGAAATTTTTGCAAGAAGTCACCGGAGAAGATTGTGGATTCCCAGGTCCGAAAATCCGGACCTGGGTAACCCATTCATTTTGGGGATGGTTAGACCTGCGCCACCCGCCGAAAGTTCATCACAGGCTCCAGGGCAATAACTTATTTGCCGGCTTCCTCCAGGAAACGCACTACCGATTCGATGCCCAACTCGAAGTTCTTGAGGTGGAATTTCTCGTTGGGGGCGTGGATGCAGTCGTCGGGGAGGCCGAAGCCCATCATGACGCTGGGGACGCCGAGATGGCGGTCGAAGTCGCCGACGATGGGGATGGAGCCGCCGGAACGGATGAAGACCGTGTCTTTGCCCCAGACCTCGTGAAGGGCGCGGGTGGCGGCCTGGATGTAGGGGTTGTCGACGCGGACTAGGCAGGGGTCTCCAGCGCTGATCAGACGCACCTCGACTTCGACGCCGGCGGGGGCGATCTTTTTTATATAGGACTGATAGAGCTCGAAGGCTTTGGCGGGAACCATGCCGGGAACCAGGCGCATGGAGATTTTGGC